>JANNOF010000079.1:0-13294 GCA_031398925.1 Gloeobacteraceae cyanobacterium SOY_34_metabat_371
TAGTAGTGTCTTCTCGTTGATCATAGGGAGATCTACTCGGTGGGGGCGTAAGCGTTCCTTGGGTTTCTTCGGAATCATCGGAACCAACGAATAAAACAGTTCCCCCTTGGCCATTGCTATTACAGAAGGTAGAAGCTGAGCTAAAGCTATTGGCTGGCGATAGTCTACAAGAGACTCCACCAAAATAGTTTCCCCGTCGGGTATTTTGTTGTTGTACCGCAAGCGTGATCGTATGAAATTGCCCTGGCTTAAATTTGATCTTGCCGTAATAAAAATCATCAAATACATAGGATCCAAAAGCCAGATTATTAAAGGTATAGGGTTCTTTGCGGTCGATGAAGTATTGGAGGGTTGAAAAATCAAAAATATCAAGGGTTCCTCCCGATGGAGGTTCAACCGTTACTGATTGTGGATAGTTATTGAGAATAGACCGCCGTTCGTAGCCCAGCTCAAAGGCGGCGTACCCCGCTTCGGTGGCGGGTACAGCATTGCTGTAGATATAGTTAGCCGCGTACTGACTCTGACCATAGCTCCCCTGAGAAGTAACAAGATTCAAAGCAGGTGGGCCGGAGGGTGTGCGGGTGATCAGGTTAATAACGGCTGTCGATGCCCCAAAACCGTAGCGTACTGCTACTCCCCCGGTGACAACTTCAATGCGTTCTAGGTTAAGGGTTGATTGGCGGGACAGATCTTGGGTATAAGACTTGCCATCTAACAAAAGCGCAAAAGGTAGCCCGCGCACGGTATTGAAGCTGCTACTTGTCACACCACCCAAATCATCTACAACAAAAAGTCCAGGGACGAGTTTTAGGGCATCACCGACCGTAAGCGCTCCTGCTGCCTCTATATCCGCACGGGTCACAATATAGGTCGGCGCCGTAAGCTCTCTCGCCGTAGCCGGGTAGCGAAGCGCCGAAGCACTAACAACTTGGAGGGGGTCGTTAGTTTGAGCAAACGTTGGGGCGATACAAAGACAGGTAAAAGCTTGGATCAAAGAAAATGTGTAGCTAGTTTTGAAGGAATGCACAAAGACCAAAAAATTCATTACCCCTTATTCAACAACACTTGTGCTGATCTGTATAGGGCTAACTGCCTGCTTCATAGAAACCTTACATAGTCATGGATTACCCAAGAGATCAAGGCTTTATTCTAGTAAACATGGAAAATAAATCACTCCTCATCCAGATCATTTAAAAGGATCTGACGGTCGGTGTGGCGGGAGCGTTGGCGATGGATCGTAGCTAGTTTAGGGACGGCTTGCTGATGATTTCCGGTCCGGTGGATCGTTTTTAGGCCGCCCTGTTCGCCACTAAAAACGGGTTGATTCCCTAGGATCTCGGTTAAGAGGGTGAGATAAATCGGGTAGCGGTCTAAATTAGCTTCTCGCACTGCACAGTCGGGTTCACGTTGATGGGAACAATTGCGAAATTGACACTGATCCTGATAGGGAGCAAATTCAGGAAAAGCCCCTGGCAATTGATCCGCTGTACAGGTCAAAATCAGTTGCGAAAAACCCGGTGTATCCGCCAAACGTAGGTCTTGATCTAAAGTAAATAATTCCACATGACGCGTGGTGTGTTTGCCGTGCCCCAGACGTGCGGAAACCGCGCCCACTCTAAGAGCCAGTCCGGGCTGGAGCGCATTGAGTAAGCTCGATTTTCCGGCTCCAGAGGGACCAGCGAGGACCGCCGTAGAGCCAATGAGATGCGCTTTTAATACAGCTAAACCGGCCCCCGTTTCAATACTCAAGCACACCGGATCATAGCCCCAGCTTTGGAGTTGGGCCTGTAAAGTACCTAGGGTTTCTGGATCTACCAGATCAACTTTATTGAGTACTACGAGGGGCGATAAGCCCTGAATCGCAATTTGGATTAAAAAACGCGTTGCCCAAAGCGGGTCAAAATCAGGATCACGTACCGGGAGTAACAGCACTACCCGGTCAACATTAGCAATGGCAGGACGTAGCAATTGATTACGACGGGGCAAAACTTCGCTAATAGCCCCCTGATCGCCCGATTCTTCGGGGGCACTGAGCCGGACTTGATCACCCACCCAAACGTGTATACCTATTTTTTTAAGCCGTGAACGGATCTTACAGAGGCGCGGGGTGGCTTCCCCAGATACGTGGATCTGATAATAGTTGTTTTGAATCGCTGTGACAGTACCTAGGGTCATGAAGTTATTTTTTCTCCAATACGCGGTTCAGTACCTTGCCAGAGACGGAGCAAATTACTTTGATGGCGCAAGACCACATAAAGCCCCCCACACGCACCCAGCAAAACATAGGGCAAGGGTTGATTAAACCAGATCATAAAGCCTGCCACGCCTAGCCCCCCAAGCACTGATCCGATGGAAACAAAGCGGGTAAGGGCTACGCTGAGGCCCCACAGCGCAAAGGTCGCCAGGGCCACCCGCACATCTACGGCAAATAGTAAGCCCAAACTGACGGCTACGGATTTACCGCCTTGCCAGTTGAGCCAGACCGAGCGACTATGACCCAGACTGGCCAGCAAGCCACTCCCTACCGCCCACCAAGCGCCATAACCACTAGGGTCCATGACAAGTTGGGTAATTTTGAGGGCTAAAAAGCCCTTGCCAATGTCAAAAAGAAATACACCTAGGGCCGGGGCTTTACCCGCCACCCGCATAACGTTGGTGGCCCCGGTTGATCCTGATCCAAGGGTGCGAATATCCGCGCCTTTAAGCCAGCGCACCAATACATAGCCAGGAGAAATGGCTCCCACCAAGTAGGAGAGGGCCCACAATAACAGCCCGGTCAAGACAGTATCAATCATGACGTTGATCGGTGTGTACTCCTAGGATACTCAGTATTGAACCAGACCCCAGCCTCATAAAAGGTTCTGATCACGGGCATAGATTGCCGCCTGAGTCCGGTCACGGAGGTTTAGTCGATTGAGAATATTGGTGACATGGGTTTTGACTGTCCCCTCAGTGATATAAAGCCGTTGACCGATCTCTTTATTGCTGGCCCCTTGGGCAATGAGCAAGAGTACTTCGCGTTCGCGGGGGGTGAGTTTGTCAAATTCTTCACTGGGGGTTACGGGGGTTTTAGGGTGCAATCCCGCCATTACTTTGTTGGCAATGGTTGGCCCTAGTTGGGTATGGCCTTTATAAATCGTCTGGATCGCCAGGATCAGTTCAGCAAGCGGCGTATCCTTAAGGAGATAGCCATTGGCTCCATGTTTAAGGGCCGCTAAAATATACTCCTCGTCATCAAAAGTCGTGAGCATCAAGACTTTGACTAAAGGAAACTCCTGGCGGATCAGGCGTACGGTTTCTACCCCATTCATCTGGGGCATACGTACATCTAGTAAAACCACCTCGGGTGGGTCCTGGCGGATCAATTCGAGGGCTTGTCGCCCATGTTCGGCTAGCCCGACCACGAGAATCTCAGGTACTGCCTCCAAAAGCATCTGAAAGCCTTCACGGACCATTTGCTGGTCATCGACGATCAAGACGCGGATCGGTGGCATCGGGTCGATCACGGATTGATCAATTATTAGAGGCAAGACTATCGAGGCGGATCTTCTGATCGGCAGCCACACAGGATTGGATCACTTTCTCGATATCCCCCTCCATGATCTCCACCAAGGAAAAGTTTTGTCCTAAGCGGTGCTCGGTTAAACGGTTGTCTTTGTAGTTGTAGGTGCGGATCTTCTCTGAACGATCCCCTGTACCCACCTGGGCGTTGCGCAAAGAACGGATCTCAGCCTGTTGTTCGCGCACTTTCAAATCGTAGAGTTTGGCCCGCAAAATCTGCATGGCCCGTTCTTTATTTTGCAACTGCGAACGTTCTTCTTGACAGTGAATATGGATCCCGGAGGGCTTATGGACCAGATGCACGGCGGTTTCTACTTTGTTAACGTTTTGACCCCCAGCACCCCCTGAGCGCGTCGTTGTGATCTCAATGTCAATAGGGTTGATGACCACCGCCACTTCGGGCACTTCAGGCATGATCGCAACGGTAGCCGTGGAAGTGTGAACGCGGCCCTGGGCTTCGGTCAGGGGTACCCGTTGGACACGGTGGACCCCGGACTCAAATTTCAACTTAGAAAAGACGTTTTCCCCTTTGATTTCCACGACGATTTCACGAAAGCCACCCATTTCAGCGACCGATTCACTGGCGAGCTTGACCTGCCACCCTTGGGTTTCTGCATAGCGGGTATACATCCGCAGCAAGTCGCCCACAAAGATCGCCGCTTCATCGCCGCCCGTTCCGGCGCGGATCTCAAGCATGATGTTTTTATCGTCGTTAGGGTCTTTGGGCAACAATAGAACGGTTAATTCTTGCTCAATGACCTCAATTTGCTTTTGCAAATCGACGATCTCCATTTCAGCCATTTCGCGCAGTTCAGGGTCATGTTCATCGCGCAGCATCAGTTGGGCGCCCTTAAGCTCTTCTTGGGCCTTTTGCCAACGCTGATAGCGCTCGACTAAGTTTTCAAGATCAGAGCGGGCTTTGGCAATGCGGTAGGACTCTTGGGCATCCCCAAACACTACCGGATCGGCCAGCTTTTGGGTCAGTTCTTGGTAGGTAATCTCAATATTGCGGAGCTTTTCGAGCATCATCGGATCGGCCACGGGTTCCTCCTATGGATAAAAAATGCCTACAATAAAACCACAGTCTTAACCAAACTGCTGCGCTAATGAAAAAGAAATAGAGTCGCCACTGCTGATCCTCGTCATCTAGATCTAGATTAACGCCTAATTCTCCGGTTGCAGAGCATAAATCCCCAGGTAGCGGGATACGGGGGCGATCACTTCCTAAAGGCGCTTTATAAAAAGGAATCAGTGGGGATCTCAACTATCAGTATTGCGTTATACAACTTTTTGCAAAGTTGCGTAATAATATCTGACTTTTTATGCGTGCATACACGGAAGTACTTTGGCTGGCTAAATGCAAGCAGCAGGGTCTAAGCAAGTATATTCTCCTATTGATACCAAGGGCCCTGACATGTTTTTTGATCACAATCCTTGTCTAGCAAGGATTACGCTCGCTTGTAAACACTTTGCAATAGATTTCAAAAGTTTCTGTGATCTCTCCTAGATACACCAAGAACTCCAGTAATTAAACTTAAATTTAGGGACAGTAAAGTTTTGCGATAGTTTATTAATCCCTCTTTTAGATCTCACCCCTCCCCTAGGCCAACCCATGACGGTCGCACCCTTGGAGTCTACTTTTACCCGGTTTGAGGATGAATTGCCGCCCCAACTTGAAAGGTTGCGGGTCAGTCGCTTCAGTGGCTATCTAGAAGTTTGTACAACCCACGGATCCTCGTCAGTACATTGGAAATTTCGCTTTTATCTAGGGCGAATTCTTTACACTGTGGGTGGCGAACATGAGCATCGGGCTTGGCAGCGTTTATTTAGCAAACATTGCCCCCATATTGAGTCAACATTGCTTACGCAGTTAGCAAGTAGCGGTCAATCTTGGCAGTATGACGTGTTGTGTACTTTATTTAAGCAAGGCTTGATTACCCGTGCCCAAGCAGTAATCGTGATCCAAGAGCGCTTAGACGAAGTACTCTTTGATTTACTCCAAGCTCCCGGCCTCAGTTTTTGTAAAATCCCTGACCATAATACGAATCAAGAAGTGCAACTCGCCCTGATCAATACGACTGAAGTGTTAGAGCGTGCCGAAAAGATGCGGTCTATCTGGCAACAAGCGGGGTTAAAAGGACTTTCTCCTAACCATTCACCCGTGCTTAGACATCCAGATCTTTTGCGAGAGCAGACATCTGAAGCGGTTTATTACAATCTGCGCCATCTTTTGGATGGTGAACGTACCCTCCGGGATTTAGCCCTCCAGGTCAAGCTTGATGTTTTAACCTTGACACGGTCTTTTCAATCCTATATTCAACGCGGGATTCTAGAATTGATTGAGATCCCTGATTTACCGCCCCCCAACGGGCTAGCAGCGGTGGCTCAGGCGCCTTTGATCGCCTGTATTGATGACAGTCCTCAGATTTGCCACCTCATGGAGGAGATCTTGACTGGGGCTGGTTATCAATACCTCAGTATTCTGGACCCCTTGCGGGGATTTTCCACACTCTTGCAACGCAAGCCAGACTTGATTTTTTTAGATCTCGTTATGCCCAATACCAGTGGCTACGAGATCTGTTCAAAGCTCCGCAAAACCGCCACCTTCCAAAAGACGCCGGTGATTATTTTGACGGGCAATGATGGGTTTGTTGATCGGGTACGGTCTAAATTAGTCGGTTCCTCAGGTTTTATTGGTAAGCCTGCCAAACCAGAACTTGTCTTAGCTGTGGCCCGCAAACATCTAGCAAAATGCCTGAAATAAGCCTACTTTCAGGATTTAACACCAAGTCAGGGGTACGCTACTACTAGAATGACCAGCACAAAGGATCCAGAAATGCATACCGTCCTCCTTGTTGAAGATACCTTGACAGACCGTGAGGTAGTGACCCAATGCTTACGGCGCAGTGGTTTAAATGTTATGACAGCGACGAGTTGTGAAGACGCCCTAGACCAGCTTCAACGCCAGCGCCCCGATGTGATCTTGTTAGACGTTGTCTTGCCGGGTCAGAGCGGATTTGAGTTTTGCCGGACCCTCAAGGATGAACCTAAAACCAGTGCGATTCCCATCGTGATTTACTCCACTAAAGATACGGACCTAGATAAATTCTGGGGTATGCGTCAAGGGGCCGATGCCTATTTATCCAAGCCCATCGATCAAGAAGAGTTGGTACGTACCGTCAAGCAAGTAATCAAACGCTAGGAGGACTATGGATAGCGGGTTTCCCTTAACAAATACCCTAGCGGAACGGGTAACTACCGCTCAATTTTTACGGGTTCATCTCGCGCCCAATACGTTGGTGCTTCTGCCCGTAGAAGCGATCACAGAGGTTTTAAACTTCGCCGCCCATCACGTGGTCCCCGTTGCCCATATGGCAAGTCCCGTGATGGGCGTCTATAACTGGCGGGGTGAGATCCTTTGGATGGCGGACCTGGGGCAACTCCTAGGGTTAACGCCCCTTTATGCCCAGGGTATTAATCGTCAAAGTTATACCGCCGTGGTGTTTTACAATCAAAATCATCGGGTAGGCTTGGTAGTAGACCGTGTAGAAGACATGGAAACCCTAGAATTAGCGCGTATGAATACGCAACTCACGGGGTTCCCACCCCTTTTGGCTCAAGTGGCTATGGGTTACATCCTGGGCCTTGATGGCTCGACCCTGGTAGTCCTTGATCCTGAAGTCCTGATCCAACAGCTCAAGCAACAAGATAGACCTGTTTCTCCCCGTTAATTTCTTTAAAAGAGGCCCCCCATGACTATTGCTCCCCAACGTGACGAAATTACCCCAAATGTCGGCGATAAGAACCTTGTCCAACAGATCACCAAACGCACGACTTTTTTAAAATCTCTGCTGGCGGATGGCGATAGTGAAGCTACCCGCTATGTCGGCAAAATGATCCAGCAGATCGAGAGTCTGGTTAGCCTAATGGGAGAAGATACGGGCACCAGTGGCGAAGCCAGCACCCGTTTAGAACGGGATCGGCTACTTGGGATCATTGCTAAGATCCGTCAGTCTTTAAATCTAGAAGATATCTTTAATACGGCAGTGAGCGAAGTACGCCAGTTTTTACGCAGTGACCGGGTCGTTATTTATAAATTTGACCGGGAATATAACGGCGTAGTCGTCGCAGAATCCGTGGGTTCGGGCTACACGGTGTCTTTAGGGGTTCCCATCCGAGATACCTGCTTCCGTCAAACCAAAGCGGGCCAATACCTGACGAACCGCATTGCCGCCACGGAGGATATTTACCAAGCGGGCTTGACCCCCTGTCATATTCAATTACTGGAGCGCTTTGAGGTCAAGGCCAACTTAGTCGTACCTATTTTACAAAACAACGAAGTCTGGGGCTTGCTCATCGCCCACCAGTGCTCTGCACCCCGTCACTGGGAAGAATCCGAGATCAACTTGCTCTATCAGATCGCAACGCAACTCACCGTAGCGATTCAGCAAGCTGAAGGCGTCATGCAGAACCAGCAACGCGCCCGCGAAGAACGGGACAAATTGCTCTCGGTGATCGCCAAGATCCGTCAATCGTTAGACCTAACGGAGATCTTCAACACCACCGTTAGTGAAGTCCAGCAACTGCTCAATTCAGACCGTGTAATTGTCTATAAATTCGACGCTGACTATAACGGAACCGTGATCGCTGAAACCGTGGCTAGCGGTTGGCCCCAATCCTTAGGGGTTCCGATTGTTGATACCTGTTTCAAAAAAGATCATGCGGAACGGTACTTAAGCGGTAAAGCTGGGGCCGCCGATGATATTTACCAAGCGGGTTTAACCCCTTGTCACCTACGGATGCTCGAGCGCTTCCAGATCCGGGCTAACTTAGTCGTACCGATCTTGCAAAACAATCTGGTCTGGGGCTTGCTCATTGTCCACCAGTGCTCTGGACCCCGCCACTGGGAAGAATCCGAGATCAACCTGCTCTATCAAATTGCCGCCCAACTGACCGTAGCAGTGCAGCAGGCCGAGTCCGTTTTGTTCAATCAACGGCGCGCTAAGGAAGAGCGCGATAAACTACTGTTTGTGATTGATAAAATTCGCCAGTCCTTAGACATTGACACAGTGTTTAGAACAGCGACCCAAGAGATCCGCTTAATGCTGCGCTGTGACCGGGTAGCTTTGTTTAAGTTTGATCCTGACTTTACCGGAGAGTTTGTCTCCGAGTCCGTGGCACCGGGCTGGGTAAACTTAGTCGGTACAGAACGCGCTAGGGTTGCCGACACCTACCTCACCAAAAACAATGGGGGGCGCTATAGCAAAAATGACAGCCATCTGGTGGACGATATTTATAAAGCGGGTTTTGACAGTTGCCATGTGAACTTACTAGAGCGCTTCCAGGCTAGGGCCTACGTGATCGTTCCGGTCTTCCAAGATCAAAAGCTTTGGGGTCTGTTTGCGGCCTATCAAAATTCTGGTCCCCGCCACTGGGAAGAAGCCGAAGTCAACCTGCTCTATCAAATCGCAACCCAACTCACCGTAGCGGTTCAGCAGGGTGAATCGATCTTGCTCAACCAACGCCGCGCCCGGGAAGAACGCGATAAGTTACTGTTTGTAATCGATAAAATTCGCCAGTCCTTAGACATTGACACGGTATTTAAAACGGCAACCCAAGAAGTGCGGTTGATGCTGCGCTGTGACCGGGTCGCCTTGTTTAAGTTTGATCCTGACTTCACCGGGGAGTTTGTCTCCGAGTCCGTGGCACCGGGCTGGGTAAACTTAGTCGGTACAGAACGCGCTAGGGTTGCCGATACCTACCTCACCAAAAACAATGGGGGGCGCTATAGCAATAACGAAAGTCATCTGGTCGAAGATATTTACAATGTGGGTTTTGATAGTTGCCACGTAAACTTGCTAGAGCGCTTCCAAGCTAGGGCCTACGTGATCGTCCCCGTGTTCCGGGATCAAAAGCTCTGGGGTCTGTTTGCGGCCTATCAAAATTCTGGTCCCCGTTCCTGGGAAGAATCCGAAGTTAACCTGCTCTATCAAGTGGCTACGCAATTTACCGTTTCGATGCAACAGGCAGAAGTGCTCCGTCAATCCCAACTTTTGACCGAAGCCGCCCAAGCCCAAGAATTAGCCCGTACCCAGGAAGTCTTACAGCAGCAAGAATTTGCCAAACAGCAGAAAGAGGCCAAGGAGCTTCTGCAAAGGCGAATCCTCGAATTGATGATGGAAGTTGACCCGGTAAGTAAGGGCGACTTGACTGTCCGCGCCCGCGTTACCAGCGATGAAATCGGAACCCTTGCCGATTCCTACAACTCGACCATCAGCAACCTCCGTAAGATCGTCTTTCAGGTTCAAGAAGCTGCCAGTCAAGTAGCCACAACCACGACCCGCAGTAGTAGTTCGGTTCAAGCCCTCTCCACCGATGCCCTCCGCCAAGCCGAAGAGATCAAAGCAGCGTTTCAACAACTGGAACAGGTGGCCCAGGCGACGCAAGAAGTCTCCACCAATGCCCATAAAGCGGAGCTAGCCGTTCAACAGGCGACCCAGACGATCAAAGAAGGGGATGTGGCCATGGACCGCACCGTTGAAGGGATCTTGGTGATCCGTGAAACCGTGGCGGAGACAGCTAAAAAGATCAAACGGTTAAGTGAATCTTCCCAAAAGATCTCAAAAGTCGTGAGTTTGATTGCTAACTTTGCGGCGCAAACCAACCTCTTGGCCCTTAACGCCGCCATTGAAGCAGCCCGAGCCGGAGAGTACGGACGAGGGTTTGCGGTGGTTGCGGACGAAGTACGGTCTTTGGCCCGGCAGTCAGCCCAAGCCACCGCCGAGATCGAAAAACTGGTTGAGGGCATTCAAACCGAAACCCGTGAAGTTGCCATCGCCATGGAACAGGGTACCGATCAGGTAGTCAGTGGAACCAAGCTGGTTTCTGAAACCCGCCACAGCCTGACCAAGATCGCCCAGGCCAGTGTTGAGATTGATGGCTTGGTCAAAGCCATTGCCCAAACCTCAACACTCCAAACCGATGCGGCCCAGTCGATCACCCAGACCATGAAAGGGGTAGCGGCTATTGCCCAAAAGACTTCCCAAAGTTCGATCCAGACGGCTACGTCTTTTGATCAACTCTTAGAAGTTGCCCAAGCCCTCCAGTTGACGGTTGATAAGTTCAAAGTCAACTAAGTTCCGTCAACTAGGAATCCCCCCATGATTGACGCTGATATCCGGGATCAGGCTTATCCCTTTTTTGCCCAGGAAGCCCCAGAATTGCTGCTGGTGATCGAGCAAGAGTTACTGTTACTCCCTAAGGAACGCACCACCCCCCGGGTGCATAACCTCATGCGGGCCGCCCATTCCCTCAAAGGCGGGGCGGCTACCGTAGGTTTAGCGTCAGTCAAAGATGTAGCCCATCGCCTTGAAGATGTCTTTAAAGCTCTTTATGGCGATAAAGTGAAGCTGGATGCCGATCTAGAGACCCTAATTTTTCAGGGGTATGACTGCCTCAGACTTTTGGTAACGACTACGCTAGCGGGGGAATCCCACCGAGAAGCGGAGATTCTACTGACCGCGGAAGTGGTTTTTAGCGACCTTGAGGATCGTTTAGACAGTTTTGGCAAAAGCGAAACCCCCGTGATCAATGCCGCCGATCTAGGGATTGATATTGTTCAGTCGATCTTTGAAGTTGATGTCGCCGAAGCCCTCCATCGCCTAGAACAGATCCAACAAAATGGTGGCGCCCTAGCCCCAGAACTCAAAGTTCAAATGGAGGTCTTTGTAGGACTGGCAGAATTAACTAGCTTGCCGGGATTTGCCACCATTGCCCAGGCCGTACAAAAGGCTTTAGCAAACCAACCCAGTGCCATTGAAGCCATTACCACCGCCGCTTTAGAGAATTTTTGGATCGCCCAAAAAGCAGTGCTGGCTGGGGACCGGGTGCAGGGAGGGCAACCTACTGAGCGACTCCTGCGATTCACGCGCCCCGAACCTGCGCCCCCTGTTGCGGCTTTACCGCCTTCCCCACCGTTAGCGGTGGCTCCTGCGCCTGCCCTTGAACCTGAACCCAAAGTGGCCCAGCCTACTTTTTTCCAACGGATCTTGAGGAGTTTGGGCCTAGGGCCAAAACCCTTACCCCCGCGCCCCAGGATGCCCGTAACGCAAGTGAGCTACGTCTCTTGGGAGGACCCCCCCCGACCAGAACCGTTGATCCCCGATCCAGCGTTTGAGTTTGTTCCTGAACCAGAGCCTACCACTGTCACCGAAGACTTGGCCCTGGAAGATTTTGCTACCGAAACCCTCTCCATGGAGGCGATCTTTGGACAGGCCCCATCCGAACCTTTGGAAGAAACGGTTCTACCCACGCTGATCCAGCCCGTGACCGATGAGCTAGATCTGGAGACCATTTTTGTAGCCCCAGCCCCTGTACCCCCAGTACAACCAGTAGCGCCCCCCGTGGCAGTGCGTCCTGCCCCCGAAGAACCGGTGCGGGGTACGCCCTCCCGGCCTTCAATCCGTGTCGATCTAGAACGCTTGGACCGGTTAAATAATCTGGTTGGGGAACTGGTGATTAACCGTAACGGGTTGTCTTTGCAAAATGAACAACTCCAGGGATCGGTGCGGGAACTGATGGACCGCTTCGAGCGCTTTGGCACCGTAGCCGATCAACTCCGTGACCTTTCGGACCGGCTACTGGTCAGTACCTCTTTACCCAAGGGCCTCCCACAGCGCCGTAGCACGCGTTTTGATCCCTTGGAATTTGACAGCTACAGCGCCTTGCACGGACTTTTGCAAGAAGCCCAAGAATATATAGGCCGCCTAGAGGAAACCCGTGAGGGGATAGCCCAATTTGCCCAGCAATCCAGTCAGACCCTAGAGCAACAGCGCCGGATGCTCACCAATCTCCGGGATGATCTGTTGTGGGCGAGAATGCTGCCCTTGGGCGATGTATTTCAGCGCTTTCCCCGGATGCTGCGCGATTTAAGTACAACCTACAATAAACCCGTGGAATTGGGGGTTTTGGGTACGGATGTTTTGGTAGACCGGGTGGTTTTAGAAAAACTCTATGACCCCTTGGTACATCTAGTGCGTAATGCCTTTGATCATGGCATTGAGCTAGATCGCGCGGGCAAACCCCCTACGGGCAGGATCGAAGTCCATGCCTTTTACCAAGGTGCTCAAACAGTCATTGAGGTCCGCGACGATGGGGGGGGGTTAGATCTGGCGCGCATCACGCAACGGGCACAGGAACTAAAGCTCCTGCCCGAAGTAACGCCTAGCGCCGAACAGATTATGAACCTGATCTTTGAACCGGGGTTTTCGACGGCCAAACAAGTTACCGATCTTTCGGGTCGCGGTGTGGGCCTTGATGTCGTCCGGGGCCAGATCGAAGCCCTCAAGGGTACGGTTTCGGTAGCTTCAGTACCCGGCGAAGGCACTACGTTTACGTTGCGGATCCCCTTAACTTTGACCATTGCCAAACTGCTTGTCTGTTTGGTTGGCCCCTGCGCCTACGCGTTGCCCCTTGATGAAG
Organism: Gloeobacteraceae cyanobacterium SOY_34_metabat_371; assembly: GCA_031398925.1. Taxonomy (GTDB): domain Bacteria; phylum Cyanobacteriota; class Cyanobacteriia; order Gloeobacterales; family Anthocerotibacteraceae; genus JANNOF01. The sequence continues at coordinate 13,042 of JANNOF010000079.1, forward strand.
TCGAAGAAATTCTGATTCCCCAGGCGGATGAGATCAAGCACAGTGCCGGTCAGACCCTACTTTATTGGCGTGAACTGTTGATCCCCCTCCATACCTTGGGGAGTTTGATGAACTATGGTTATCCCCAGCAACAGGCCACCGGTCCGGCTTTAATGGCCGTTGCGGCCCCTGAAGATTGGGCTAAGCCCATCCTCGTAATCCGCGGGGAAGGACAGCTTTTGGCCCTAGAAATCGACCAGATCATTACTGAACA
>JANNOF010000391.1:0-5258 GCA_031398925.1 Gloeobacteraceae cyanobacterium SOY_34_metabat_371
CATCCCTGAGCCATTGATCGTATGGGCAAATTGAGGTTTACCCGCCGGGTCCCGATAGCGGATATTACCCCGACGGCATTGAAAATCCGTAAAGTGACTCACGGAGGAGACTTCTAGCCAACGGTCTACCCCTGGAGCATAGACTTCGAGATCAAAAGTCCGGGCTGCCGAAAAACCCAGATCCCCCGTACAGAGGTCTAAAACGCGATAGGGCAGCTCTAGGGCGGTGAGCATCCGCTCGACATCGCTACGCATGGCCTCATGTTCAACTTGGGCCTGTTCCGGGCGGACAAACTTGAGTAGCTCAACTTTATGAAATTCGTGGAGCCGTTGTAAGCCCCGGGTATCTTTGCCTGCTGATCCCGCTTCGCGGCGAAAACAGACGCTATAGGCCATCAGGCGTTGCGGCATCTGATCATAATCGAGGATCTCATCGCGGTAAAAGCTGGTCAACGGTACTTCCGCCGTCGGGATCGCCCACAGATCATCGGCGGGTAAAGAGTAGGCATCTTCGGCAAATTTGGGCAGTTGTCCCGTGGCAGTTAGGGTTTCGGTACGCACAAAGTGCGGCGGGATCAACTCCGTATACTGGTTAGCATTGAGGTCTAAGCCCAACTGCACTAAGGCCCGTAGCAGTTTGGCCCCTTGCCCTTTGTAAAACGTAAACATCGCCCCAGAGATCTTGGCGGCGCGGGGCAGGTCCAAAAGTCCCCATTGCTCGGCTATTTCCCAGTGGGGGCGGTAGGTTTGACCCTGAAATTGCTCAGGATCATAGTTACGGGTGTAAAGCACTACGTTATCTACTTCCGAAGTGCCTACGGGGGCATCTGGGGCAGGAATATTGGGGATCTCAAGCTGGAGGTTACGGATTTGATCTTCAATCAAGCGAATCGTAACTTCTAAATTTTCGAGGGCTGCTTTTTTATCCCGCACTTCTTGTTTCATGGCTTCGGCGCTAGCTTTGTCCCCCTTCGCCATTAATTGCCCAATTTGCTTAGAAGAACTGTTGATCCAAGCCCGGAGATCATCACGCTGACTAACTTGGGCACGGCGCTCGTTGCCCCAATCCATGAGTTGTTGGAGTTGGGTACTGGGTACGCCCCGTAGGGTTAGTTGGGCGCTTACGGATTCCCAATCTTTTTCGAGTAGGCGCAGATCGATCATGTCAGTCCCTTGGCTCCAGTACCTTCCTAGCCTGCTGATCCTAGCGTGTACTGGGGAGAATTCCCAGCCACTTGAGAAACTGTCCCAAGGCGTCCTCAAGGCGCTAGCTATGAACGTTAGCCTGAGTCCATGCAAGGAGTAGGACAATGCAAAGTACCATACTTGGTTTTGGGCTGATCATCGCTGTCGTTGGAGTATTCATTTTTAGTCTCTTACAGTGGCTGGGGGTCGCAGTGGGGACATTCACCGATTGGGTGGTGGGGGTCTGTGTTTTAGAGTGGTTTTTGATCCTTACGACCGTACCCTGGAATATTCACTTTGAAGCCAAAGAAGCCTTAGCCGAAGCCGCCCGTTCCCAACACGAAGGGATCGCGATTCGGCAACAGGATACGGTTTATGCCCAAAAGTTAGCCGACCGTTTTTTGATCCTGGCCCTTGGGTTGCATGGGATCTCAGCCGTGGCCCTTTATGCCTTAGCCGCTTCGGGGATCAGTAATGTGGGCTACTTGGCCGCGGCGGGCGCTTTACTCCTCACTGCTTTGCGTCCGGCCCTTAGGGGCTATGAATACATAAAACTTCGCTTGGTGGCGATCAAAGAAATCGTCCGTTATCCCCGTGAAGATGTGCACGAACTCCGCCAACGGGTGGCGGCCCTAGAATCTTGGCGGCCCAGTCAAGAAAAACAACTGATCGACGTGATCAACCAGCAAGCAGAGCAAAATAGATCTTGGCAGGAAGAACAAGCCCGTCTCAATGCCCTACTGCGCGAATACAACGCTGACAATCAACAAGCCCATGAACGCCTCTCCCGCGAATCTCGTTCCGCCATTGCCCAACTCAGTGCCGATAGTCAATTTCTCGATCAGGTCCGCGAGATCATTCGCTTTTTCAAATCTGCTTGAAGCCTTTAGTCCTGTGTTTTGGGAACAATGAACTGCCCTATACTGAAAATTCGGGCCAGATCTTGGACACTAAGGGCAATTTCCAACAAGGTTAACAGTTGATGGTGAGCCGGTTCCAGACCTCCCTCCTCATTGCAATGGTCGCGGCGGCTATAGCTGCTGTCGTGTATTTCACCCTCACTAAGGTTCAACCCACATCTAAAATTTTGGTGCCCCTACCCTACAGCCTTGATTACGCTAAGGATGGGGGCAAGATCCTAGATGCTAAGGGCATGGGGACTGGTTTTAGCTACATTGCCCTACCCCGTAGCGGTGTTGGTTATCAGCCGGACAAACTTTTAGTAGATTTTGCCACGGGCACCTTTAAGATCACGACCACCCCAGGAATTGCCAGCACCACAAGCAATTCCCAGATCAATGCTTTGGCTGTGGGCATTGACGCTCCCAGTCAGGTCTCGCTCCTTACGACCACCTTGATCAACCCCCCGGCGGGGACAGGTAAATCCGAACAGGGCGGCCTCTGGTTTGGCAACGACCAGGATAATTACGTCAAATTGGTCGTTCTTTCCACTCCGGGTGGGTCAGTGATCCAATTCCTTCTTGAAGACCAAGGGGTAGCAACTAATACCAAAAGCTCTAGTACGTTAGTTCTCAATAAGGCGCGGGTTTCGCTACAACTCCAGACCAACCCAAACAGTAAGTTAATTACAGCCCTTTATAAAATTAACACTGATCCCTGGATCACCCTCGGAAGTTTTACTGCGCCGCTAGAGTTTTTAGTTTTGATGCGGCGGGGCTAGATCCGGCTACTGGCACCAATAGTTTCGGGGGAATTTTTGCTACCCATCAAGATAGTTCTGAGTCCTTGGTTTATACCTTTGATGATTTCTCGGTTGTCGCTGAAACGGAAACCACCGTTGACCTAGGTTCCCGTTTTAGTCGCAATTCCTTTGCGGTACCTAAGCCTACTTCTATGGTTTTAGGGCCCGATGGCAAGCTCTATGTGACCGAATTTCTTGGTACTATTAACGCCCTTACCTTCGATGCTAATAAAAAGGTGATCAATGACCAAGTGATCACGTCTTTCACCGAAAGTCAGGGTAGTCAACGCTTGACCTTAGGCATTACGGTAGACCCCGACTCCACTCCCACCAATGTCATTCTTTGGGTGTCTCACTCCAGTCCTTCGGTGGATCAAGGCATTCCTAATTCAGGGAGCATTTCTAAGCTCTCCGGGCCCAATTTTGCCACGGTTGAAAATGTGATCACCGGACTCCCTAGGGCGTTGGCGAATCACGCCACCAATTCGCTCCACTTTGGACCCGATGGTCAACTATATATTGCCCAAGGGAGCAATAGCGCAGCCGGAGCACCCAATGCGGCTAAAACCGCCTTTGGGGATTTACCAGAACAGCCCCTTGCGGCGGCGATCTTACGGGCTGATGTCAAGAAACCTGGCTTTGATGGCAGTTGCAATAATCCCAAGGACATTTTGGCTCCCCCACCCTGCGATGTCGTGCCCCATGCGACGGGTCTACGTAATTCCTATGACTTTACCTTTCATAGCAATGGTCAACTATACGCCACCAACAATGCTTTGGGCGTGACGGGTTCCTATCCGCCCCGCCCCAGCCCGCCTTGTTTGGGCTATGGGGATACGCGCCCTGTGCGTCAGGGGGGGAATAATCCTGGACTACCATCAGATTCGCTCTACCGGATCTTGCCAGATATGTACTACGGGCATCCCAATCCCTCTCGGGATGAATGTGTGTTTGGGGATGGCAGGTACCAAAAGGTAAAACCTTTAGCTAATTATCAGGCTCCGATGTATGACTTAGGCAATAACCGTTCTGCCGATGGCATTGCGGAATACACCTCCCCGGCCCTGTGTGGCTTACTCCAGGGGAATTTAATTATTGCCCAGTACTCAGTAGGTGATAACGTCATTGCCCTAAAACTTGCTCCCGATGGCAAATCAGTCACGAGAAGTTTTACGGTTGCCAGTGGTTTTGATGATCCTTTACCCCTTGCTACCGGAGCTGATGGAACCATTTATGTAGGCGAGTTTGGCGGCAGTTTAGTTACTACCCTCAACCCTTTACCGGTCGCTCCGCCTAACTGCCCCTGATCCTAAGTGGGGAGAAGTTAGATCCCAAGCTACTTAGCGTTATGTAGAACCTTTGTTTAAACGGAGGTTCTTTTAACCATTCGTTCTTGCGTAATGCTTAGTAAGTAGATTAACTACTTCTGCGCTGACTGCATCGTTTTAAATAACGATGTAGTACTGTGCCATACAGTCTTTCATGCTCAAAAGCTGAAAGAAGTCCTGCATATTTTGCGGGACTTTTTCATAAGGTAATTCTGTTTACTTGATTGCTTCATCAATACTGATGTAGCGAACACCACGGTAGACAGTGTTCAAGATGGCAATGATCAATCCTTCCAATCAACAAAGGGTAACCTTTATGCGTGCCAAGCTCAAAATTCTTCTTCTCGCGGCGATTACCTCAGTAGCTGCCAATGTTGCTCCACGGGGCAGCGTGCTTGCCCAAACTCCCGTCACCCTCGACTTTTCTACTGCTGTTGACGGCACAATTACTGATCAAGACAGTGAAGGAACAGGTTTTACTTCTGTCCAGCCCAATGCTGCTGGTAATCAGTTCCAGCCTAGCAATCTCAACCTCAATCCTAGCCAAGAGATACTTACCATTACCGCAACCCAGGGCAGCAATGCCGGTTCAAACAATCTTAAGAACGGCTTACAACTACCTATCGATGCGACCCAGCCCTTTGTTGTGAAGACCCGCCTTAAAGGCCCTTTCAGCAATCTGACCTCTGCTTACCAGCAGGGGGGGATCATGTTCGGCCCCAACCAGGATAACTACGTCAAATTTGTCATCATCAGAGGAACGAGCGGGCTGGGTTTGCAATTTTACCAGGAACAAAATAGCGTACGTGGAAGTGTTGGCGGCGGTAATGGATTGCAAGTTACCGGACTCAATTGGGCAAGCATCACTACCCTCGATTTGTTCCTCACGGGTGATCCCGCTACCGGAGTGATCACGGCCTCCTACCGCGTCAATTCCGACACCAGTACACCCATTGTTCTTAGCCAGCAGTTTGAACCAGATTCGGATGCTACCTTTTTTGGTGATGAATCCTCTGCTCGAGCGGGCATCGCGGCCTTCACGG
>JANNOF010000177.1:0-16760 GCA_031398925.1 Gloeobacteraceae cyanobacterium SOY_34_metabat_371
AGCCCGGCCCACACTACTGTTTCAAGCTTTAACCCTGCCTCTGGTGGGGTTTTCGCCTATTTAGGGGATCTGATACCAATAGTTAGATTTTAATCAGCATCAGTATTTTAGCTTTCGTACAACCTAACTTTTTTAAAATAATTCATTCCGCTTGTATTTGTTTTTTGATTGATTTTAAGACGCGTTGATTTTTGATTAGTCGTATCTGTGAAATGCGCTACGATCAATTTACTTTCTTGCTGTTTTTATGAACACCACGCCCCAGTCCAATTCAGCACCTTGGTCCGCTTTGGTTAAATCTCAGCAGTCTTGGCTGCTATTGGCGCTATTGGGTATAGGAGCTTTGATCTTCTTTGTAGGACCAAGCCTCTCTACCTTGCCTGCTTTGGGCGGGCTGAGTTGGCAGGGCTGGCTGGCTATTGTCATTACCCTAGTAGCATTTCTATTAAATGCTTTTACCCCGCTTGCTCCTGAAGTGATCTTTTTGGGCGGTTTAGCGGTTTTATTGCTAAGTGGTACATTAACCACCAAAGATGCCTTGGGTGGCTTTAGCAACTCTGGGATGATCACCGTTGGGGTGCTATATGTTGTGGTGACCGGACTCCAGCAAACTGGGGGCATGGAACGGATCTCCCAAATGGTACTCGGCCTACCTAAGGGTACGAACTCAGCGCTAATACGGTTATTAGCTCCAGTGACGCTTTTAAGTGCCATACTCAACAATACGCCTGTTGTGGCGATGTTCATTCCAGTTGTAAATAGTTGGTGCCGTAAATTAGGCATTAGCCCTTCAAAACTCATGATCCCGCTGAGCTATGGGGCGATTATGGGCGGCACCTGTACCTTGATCGGAACTAGCACTAATTTAGTAGTCAATGGTCTATTGATCTCCGAAACAGACTACCCAGGTTTAGATCTTTTTGCTATCTCTTGGATTGGGGTGCCCTGTGCTATTGCAGGCTGTATTTTTCTGGTCTTGACGCATTCCTTTCTACTTCCAGAGCGCAAGCCTGCGCTTAGTGATGATGATGATCCACGTAAGTACACTGCCGAAATGGTGGTTGAAGCCAATAGCCCTTTAGCGGGGAAAACAGTAGAGCAAGCGGGTTTACGTCAACTCCCTGGGCTTTATCTCGCTGAAATCCAACGGGATAGTCAGTTACTAACGGCTATTAATCCTAAAGAAACCCTACGCGAAAAAGATCAATTAGTTTTTGTTGGGGTTGTAGATTCTATTATTGACTTAAAAAATATTCGTGGGCTACAACCTGCCACCGATCAGGTGTTTAAACTCGATGCCCCAAGTTCAGAACGTTGTTTGATCGAAGCGGTGGTTTCTAATTCTTGCCCCCTGGTTGGGTCTACGATCCGCGAAGGCGCATTTCGCTCGCAGTATGGAGCGGTAGTGCTTGCAGTTGCCCGTGATGGGGACCGTCTCCCAGGAAAAATTGGGGATATTCGACTCCAAGCCGGAGATACTTTGTTGTTAGAAGCCCCCCCTACTTTTGTCGAGCAAAGACGCGGCTCCCGCGACTTTTATTTGGTCAGTAGTATTCCTGACTCTGAACCATTACGTCATGACAAAGCCCTGATCGCAGTTGTGATTCTGGTCCTTATGGTCGTCCTGGCCGTATGGGGCTGGGATATGCTCAACGCTGCGGTGCTTGCCGCCGTACTCATGTTGATCACAGGGTGTTGTTCCCCAGCACGAGCCTTCAAGAATATTGATTGGTCCGTACTCTTGGTAATTGCTGCTGCCTTTGGCATCGGCAAGGCGCTTGAAACCACGGGAGCAGCCCAGGTGATCTCGACTACAATGCTGAGTCTGGCTGGCGATAGTCCGTGGGTTTCTTTAGTAGTGATCTACGGGGTAACACTGATCTTAACGGAGTTAGTGACCAATAATGCGGCAGCAGCATTGATCTTTCCCGTGGCTTTAGCGCTTTCAAAAACTTTAGATGTAAGTTTCATACCTTTTGTGATCGTGATCATGATGGCGGCTTCGGCGGGTTTTGCTACCCCCATCGGTTATCAAACTCACTTGATGGTCTATGGTCCTGGCGGGTATAAATTCACCGATTTTTTGCGGATCGGGATCCCCTTTGATCTACTGTTTTACGCCATTACCATTGCCCTAACTCCGATCTTTTTTCCTTTTTGATGCGTTGTGACCTTGCCCCAAATTAGTGGACAGTGACTTTATGCTACCTGCGGTTGGGCAGCATAGTAACCTTTCTCAAACTCAACTGGCGGCAAATAGCCCAAGGTGGAATGTAACCGTAGACCTCTTGCATGAATCATGCCAAAGCAGGGAGAGTAAGCTCGAAATTGTAGATCCCCGCCATTAGGTTTAGACGCAAACCAAGTGGAGTAGCTTTTATCTAAAACCGTGTCATCAAAGATAAGGTAAGCTTGGGTGCAGGGCACAATTACCTTTTTGACATTATCCCACAGCAGTTGAGGGGTAATTTCTTCATTTCTAAGATAACGATTAATCGTGTCATGGCTAAACATCTGAAGATGTTCGGCTAGATGAGTCAAGGTGTAGTTTACCTGGGTACTTAACAGGTATTGGCAGTAGTCCAGTTTGGTAAAGCTCACTGGGTTTGTCGTGGTGTCACTGCCCTACTATCCTACTGAATCATCTCTGCCTGCGTAAGTCCTGACATGACTTTGTAAGCAGCCCCTCCCCTAACAGATCCAATAGCACGCTGCCCCAAGGGATCCGTTCGTCTTGCATTAAGAATCGCACTGTCTAGGTTGCAATCCAAAATGCCGGAATTGCTAAGCCCTATCACTACAACCCACTTCGGACAATATCATGCAAACGGATCAGGCCCACACAGATCCCCGCATCTACCACGGGTAAGACCGATATTTGCGAAGGGCGGTCTTCCATGAGTTGCAAGGCTTCATAGGCCAAGGTTTCGGGATAGGTAACAATGGGCCGGGGGGTCATGATCTGCGTACTCGTCATATCCATCAATGCTGGGAGGGCAACTTTTTGTAAAGCCCGCCGCAAATCCCCATCGGTGATCAACCCCCACAGCACCCCGCTCGGATCAACCACCGCAACAGCGCCGAGGCCCCCTTGCGAGATCCCTTGGATCACTTCCAGCCAAGTGGCCTCAGGTAAGACCAAGGGCAGATCCTTACCCCGATGCATGAGGTCTTGCACCCGCAAGGTTAGCCTTTTACCCAAGCGTCCTGCCGGATGGTTGAGCGCAAAGTCTTCGGGAGTTAACCCCTTGGCCCGCATCAAAGTCATGGCGAGGGCATCGCCTAGGGCCAAAGCGACCGTAGTACTGGTGGTCGGAGCCAAATTGAGGGGACAGGCTTCCTTGTCTACCCCAGCATCTAGGGCCACATCGACTTTTTGGGCCAAGGTCGAGCGCAGATTGCCCACTAACGCGATCAGGTGGACCCCCCGCTGTTTGAGATAGGGCAAAACGGCTAAGACTTCTTCTGTTTCACCGCTATTACTCAAAAGTATCGCCACATCCCCTGAATGAACTAATCCCAAGTCACCATGCAGGGCATCGGAGGGATGTAAAAAGACCCCTTTGGTCCCTGTGCTCGTCAAGGTCGCCGCGATCTTACGGGCGATCATGCCCGATTTGCCCACCCCAATGAGGACGACCTGTCCCCGACAGGCCAATAGTAGGTCTAAGGCCCGCTCCACCAACGGCGGATCAAGACGCTGGGCAACCGCCTGAATAGCTTGGGCTTCGCTCAACAGAAGATCGACAACTTCAGTGGTAAACGAGGAGGGGATCACAGGCATAACTAAGGAAGGCTAATGGGCATGATCGAGCCAAATTCTAAACATTTGTGTAGGGTATCCTGACGAAATACCTGGGCAGCACGGGGCATATAGCGTTGAGGGTCCGTAAGGAGATTGAGGCTGCGGCGCATTCCCAGGTCTTGGACGAGAACTTGCCGTAATTCCCCTAGGCGTAGCTCTTTGTCAATAGAAGTAGTTGAGACAAAAGCCACGCCCAAGCCTGCTTGAACCGCCGTTTTAATGGCTTCAATCGAACTTAACTCCATCTCAATGTGTAAATTGCGGGTATCAACCCCACCCTGTTGTAAGACTTGATCGATCACTTTACGGGTTGTAGAAGCCGGGTCTAAAGCGATGAATTTTAACGTGTATAGGGCGTCTTTGTAGACTTTCTCACCATTTTTACCGAGGGGATGATCCCTGGGGACGACCAGCACCAAGGCGTCTTCGGCAAAGGGTCGGACTTCCAAGCGGTCGGTTAATTCTTCGGGGACTTCACCCCCCACCACCCCTAGATCAAACCGTCCTTCCGCAACCCCGTGGGCAGTACGTCGGGTTGACAGTACATGTAACTGTACGGAAACCTCAGGATACTGTTGCCGAAAGATCCCGACCAAGCGCGGTAAAAGATAGGTCCCTGTGGTTTGAGAAGCACCAATAGTTAAACTGCCCCCGTGTAGGCGGTCTAGGTCTTCAATGGCACGACGGGCTTCTTCGGCCAGGGTTAATAGTTTGTCGGCATAGCGTAAAAGTAACCGCCCTGCCTGAGTGAGTTCGGCTTTACGTCCGGCCCGGTCAAAAATGGGTACCCCTAAGGTACGCTCTAGATTTTGGATCTGGAGGCTAACTGCTGGCTGGGAAATATACATCATCTCAGCCGCGCGTTTAAAACTGCCCTGTTCGACAATAGCCTGCAAGATCCGTAGCTGTTCTAAATTAAAGGACACAGGCCGCCTGTACTAAAACCTACCAATTATACTGCTCCTGCCTAATTCGAGGAGCTAGGCTTGTAGTTCAAAGCCCCTGAGTTAACTAGGGGCTTCAGGGAACATCAGCACTGGACTATTTGCGGGGCCAAGGACGACGAGGACGGTCATCCCGACTCATCAAGGTCGTAAGCTGTTTACGGTTTAGCCCAATACGATTAGGGCCACGGACCCGACGTTTATCGAGCATGATCGAGATCAACTTACACGCTGCCTCCGAAGCATCCATACTTTTCTCGAGTTCGGCGAGAATGGAAACTGATTTTTCACGGATGGCTTGCTCTTGGACCGTGAGGACCAACTTCGTATCATGCTGCTGCTGAACATCAGCAATGGAAGGGATCTCACCGTGAATAAAGGAAGCCTTGATCGCAGTTTGAATACTGCGGAGCTTCTTAAATTCAAAGGGCGTAACTAACGTAATGGCTTTGCCTTTGTGGCCTGCTCTACCCGTCCGTCCAATACGGTGCACATAGCTTTCTTGGTCAAAGGGCATGTGGTAATTAAACACATGGGTCACCCCAGTGACATCCAGGCCCCGCGCTGCCACATCCGTGGCCACCAAAATATCAATAACCCCTTCTTTAAAGCTCTGGATCGCTTCTTGACGTTGGGGTTGTTCCATGTCGCCATGCAATGGCTTGGCGATATAGCCCAGGGAAACCAGGGCTGTACCCAAGAGATCGGTTTCCCGCTTGGTACGACAAAAAATGATCGCCCGTTCCGGCTCTTCACTATCGATTAAGCGCACCACGGCATCGGCGCGTTCCCATTCTTCGATGACATAGAAATATTGCTCAATGTCTGTATTGAAGGCTTCGTGGGCCACCATGTTGATGGATACAGGTTCTTTGAGGATTTCTTCGGCCAAACGCTTAATTTCTTTGGGGATCGTGGCTGAAAAAAGTAGGGTTTGACGGTCTTTAGGGAGATAGGAAAAGATCTTTTGAATATCATCTAAAAAACCCATATCCAGCATTTCATCCGCTTCATCAAGAATGACGATCTGAGGATGAAAGCCTTCTAAGCGCCCACTACTAAGGTGATCGAGGAGCCTACCGGGCGTCGCAACGACGACTTGGGCACCGCGGTTGATCAGTTCTACCTGACGCTGGCTGGACTGCCCGCCGTAGACTGCTACGGTGCGAACCCCCGCAAAACGTCCGAGGCGATAGAGTTCATCACTCACCTGAGAGGCGAGTTCACGCGTCGGCGTGATCACCAAAACTTCAACACCGCCCGTTTGACGGATCTGGTTCATTGCCGGAAGGCCAAAGGCGGCTGTTTTACCTGTCCCGGTTTGAGCTTGAGCAACCAAGTCTCTCCCCGAGAGGACTACAGGTATCGCCTGTTGTTGAATCGGACTAGGTTCCTTGAACCCAGCCTCTTGAATCCCGCGCATAATGGCCTCCGTGAGACCAAAATCTTGAAACGAGCGCGGGCTATCGCCATCTTGCCCTAGGTACATCTTCTGCCCTGTACGATCAGGTGCGTTCTTATCATAGCTGCTTATGGGGAAAAGCCTCCGAAAACCGACAGTGATCCCCATATTACTACCATCTACGGATGCCTTAGACCGTTCTCTTTCCCCTTAATCAGGCAACTTAGGGCGTCTTGATCAGGGGTAGGGGAAGATTAAATACTGGATTGCTAGGGATCTCAGCAAGCAATTAATTTAAACATATAAAAAAGGACAGGCAAAAACCTGTCCTCCTAAATCAACTTAGATCACGGCTAAGTCAGATCTAGACCAAGCGGCTTTCGCAGGCAGCCCAGTCCAAATTGGCAAAAAAGGCATCAATATATTTGGGGCGTTCCGTGGGTTTGTAATCCACCGTAAAAGCATGTTCCCAAATATCCATCACCAAGACCGGTATAAAACCAACCGGATGACCTTCTTCATGCATACTGACCCAGTGGTTACTCAAGGTCTTGGAAACGGGGTCTTGATACAAGATGGCCCAACCGACACCGCGCATTTTAGCGGTGGCTTTGAAATCTTTTTCCCAGCTTTCAAAAGAACCAAAACTTTCGACCAGTTTGGCATAGAGGGCCGAAGAAGAAGCTAAAGGCCCGCCTCCAGCTTTCATATTGCCAAAGTACAACTCATGCAGGCGCATACCATTGTACTCAAAGCCCAGACGCCGCTTAAGTTCTGAAAAATCCGCAGTGCCTTCTTTGCCTGTACTCACCAGTTCGGCAAGCTCTACGTTGAGCTTGTTGACGTTGGTAACATAGCCGTTGTACAGCTTTTCATGCTGCTTGATCTGTTCATCAGAAAGGCCCACCAGTCCCGTTAGGAGGATGGGGGTTGAGGTGTATTCATAAACGCTTGTTGCCACGTAGGTACCCTCTGTTGGACTTCAAACCCATTTTGATTATACCTGCCGTGATCTATCCCGACGCTTGGCGCCGTTCGATATCCTCAAGACAATCTACGAGCAGTCTTTTGGCTTGGAGTTTCCAGCCCAGTTGTTGCAGGGAAAATCCGGCTACAACCCCTGCAATAGCGATTGCCCAAGCAATGACGTAGCCCCAAAACGCCCCCAATAAAGCCAAACCCGCAATCCCGTAAAAAGGTAGGGCAACGGCTTGGCGTTGGCGTTCTAGGACACGCAGCCAAGGTCCGCCACTGGCTAACTCACTTTGAAGGGTGGTCTTAAGCTGATCCCGCTGGCGGGTTGCCATGATCGCTTGGATCTTGGGGCGCATTTTTTCAAATTTACGCAGGGGCGTGCTGTATTCGGCTAATTCTTGTTCGGCTAGGGCCAAAAGTTGGTCTCGACGGTTATCCATAGTGATTATTTTAGAGCCTTAATCACCGGGGCGACGTTGGGGACTTTCGATGAAATCGCTGGGGCGTACCGTATCCAAAAAATCCCGGAAGGCTTCCCGGTCCGCTTCATCGGCATCTTGATCGACGGCAACTGAGGCTTGGGCAATAACTTCTTCGGTCGCCCAGATCGGAACTTTGGCGCGAATAGCCAGGGCCACAGCATCGCTAGGACGGCTATCAATTTCCTTTTTGATCTCGCCTTGCTGGATACTCAAGACCGCATAAAAAGTGTTGTCTTGGAGGCCGTAGATCACGACTTTATGAAGCGTGACCCCAAATTCACCGAGACAATCTAGAAAAAGATCATGGGTCATGGGGCGACCTGGTTTTTCCCCATCAAGGGCTTGGATGATCGCAGTAGCTTCAGCGCGACCGATCCAGATTGGCAAAGCCCTGCGTTCCGTCGGGTCGCGCAGAATGAGGATCGGTGAGCGCGAATTGGCGTCTATGGCAATTCCAGCTACCTTCATTTCTACGGCCATCCCGTTGGCACCCCCGGTAACACAGCACAAATCTAACACGAAAAACGCTAGATCCAGTGTCCTAGCTCCGTGGGGCATCATACATACATGCATCGGCGACTCTATGATCCAAACATTTGCGCTGCGGCTTTTGCCCGCCCAAGACCTCAAGGAGGAACTGGTTCTTTTTACCCAGAGGCACACCCTTCAAGCCGGGGCCATAGTGACAGCCGTGGGCAGTCTTCAACGGGCGCAGCTCCGCATGGCGGGGCAACAAAACGCGCATGTTATCGCGGGTCCCTTAGAAATCGTTTCCCTGGTGGGTACCCTCTGTGGGGACGGTCTACATCTACATTTAGCGGTAGCCGATGGCACGGGGCGGGTACTAGGGGGTCATGTGCTGACGGGCTGTCTGATCCATACCACCTGTGAAGTGGTTATTCTCGAAAGTCAGCAGTTTTACTTTCAACGCCACATAGACCCGCAGACCACCTACCGGGAGTTGGTGATCCGCGATCTGCTATGACAATTACAACAGGTTCAAGGCCCGTTGCAGTTCAGCCAAGGAACGGTTGTAGGTGATCACGGCTTGGGAAAGGTTCGCCCGGGCTTCGGTGAGGTCATCTTCAGCGGCAATAACATCCGTTTGGGTACCGACTCCTGCCCGAAACCGTAACCGCGCTAAACGTAAACTTTCCTCCGCTAGATCAACGCCCTTCCGGGCAGAAATGATCTGTTCTGAGGAAGAGGAAAGCGTGAAGTAGGAGGATTCCACATCAAGGCGGATCGTATTTTTAGCATCGATAAAGCGCACTTGGGCGATCTGAGCATTGCGGCGTGATTGCTCGGCCCGGGCATTGGCTGCGCCGCCGTCATAGAAATTCCAGCGTAAGGTAGCTGAAACAGAATACCCGTCTTTGATCCCCACACTTTCGTTGAGGTTGTTGAACAGATCATAGGTAGCGGAGAACGTGAGCGAAGGCAACAACGATGCGCGGCTGGCTTGTTCTGAAGCCTCGGCACTTTGGAGGGCCGCAACCTGTTGCTCTAGCTCACTACGGTTCGATAAGGCCCGAAAAATACTCTCTTCTAAACCCAGCTCCCACGTGGTTCCCTGGGCAATCTGTTCTTCTACCGTTACTTCCGTGGGTGTCGCGAAGTTTAAGACCCGGGCGAGATCCCGCTGGGCAACCCGAGCCTGGTTACGGCTGCTCAAAACCTGTTGTTGGGCATTGGCGACCTGGACTTCGGAGCGTAGCACGTCAAAGCGGGTACCGACCCCTGCTTGTTCACGGGCTTGGGCATCTTTAAGGCTGGCCTCAGCATTACGCAGCGCTGATTCGGCAATTTCTACATTGCTGTTTTGCAGTTGAAAATTGTAGTAACTGGTGATCACCGTCAGCTTAAGCTCTTGGATCTGGCGGTCTAGCTCTAATTGACCACTGCGCAGGTCTGCTTGTGAGGCCCGTATCACGCCTTGGGTGGCCCCAAAGCTAAATACCGTCCAATCCATGCGTAAACCGCCACTCAGGGTACTGTTATCCGTCGAGGAATTGTTAAAACTCCCGGTGTCAATATTGGTTGTTGAAGCGGATACATCCGTTAAAAACGTATCTAGATCGGCAAAATACTCACTGATCCCAGGGATCAAAAATTCAGCCGTAGTTAGATCAGGGGGCGTAGGGGGGGTCAACGGGGCGGCGGTACTACTATCGCTTCCGGTATCTGCGTTAACCGCCTGAGATGATTTAGCAGAGGCAGACTGGTTAAAATTATAGGTACTGGTAAACGTAAAACTAGGATAAAGCGCAGCTTCGTTTTCGCGGACCCTAGCTTTGGCCTGTTCTACCTGGAGACGCGCGATTAAAATCTGTGGACTCCGGCCCACTGCTGCATCCACAGCTTCTTGGATCGTCAGTCGGCGGGTGGTCTGGATCTGGAGTTCGATGGGGTTTTGCGGACGAATAGGATTCTCAGGGCTCAGGGCACTTGCTTCCGTTGCAGGCTCTTGGGCAAGGACGCAGGGGGCTAACAGCACGCATAGGAGCGCCAAAATAGCAGGCTTCCGGTGGGACAAGATCAAGTCTCCTTAAAACACAGGGCAAGGGCCATAGGGCAATCCAATTGCTTAGTGTACGAAGCATGTTGTACCGGGGTCAATCAATCAAAAGTCGGAGTTATTGGGCCGGGAGTAGGGTGAAGGATTCGACCATCGTCTGAACTTTGACTTGCCGCGCGGCCCAAGTACTATCATCGCAGCCTACGATCAGGGTATAGAGCTGACCCTGGTCGATTACCGCCACCATTTTGACATGGCGGGCATTACCCTGTTGCGCAATGACAAATTCATAATCATAGTAAACCCGGTTTTTTTTATCCGTACGCTGGCCTTCCCCCCGTTGTTCAACCACCACTTTGGGTAAGGAGGGATCATCTACACCGGAACGAGGGATCAACGTTTTACTGATCTGCTTACCAAACTCCGTGCGATTGAACTGGGTAATGCTGGTGATATCAGCACGGGGCACCGGACCCCGCGCTAGGGTCAGTTGGTACGAAGCATCCGCAGGATCAGAAAGGGTCAACGCGGACCCTGGTTTAGGCTGAAAAGTCCACGTGTCAGGGTACACCATGGCAAAACGCCCATCGGAATCGGTAAATTGCTGGAAGCCCTGGGGCAAATTGCTGGGGCGTTGGGCACACCCACTGATCATCACGACTAAGCCCCGTCCAAAACCAGGACCGCCAAACACTGAACATCGTTACCGCCTAGACCACCAGTGCGATCTTACCCCAGGCATTCCCGTTGGGGATCAAAGCTCTCGACGGTCCTCTAAAGCACGGGCTAGGGTCAACTCATCGGTGTACTCTAGATCACCCCCTAGGGGTAAGCCCAAAGCCAGTCGGGTTACCCGAGTAAAGGGTTGCAACAGCCGACCAATGTACAAAATTGTGGTTTCCCCTTCAACACTGGGATTGATGGCGAGGATGACCTCTTGGGTCTCCTCCCGATGCACCCGTTGTACGAGTTCGCGGATCTTGAGCTGATCGGGGCCAATGCCCTCCATGGGCGAAAGTAAGCCGCCCAGCACATGGTAATGGCCTTTAAATTCACGGGTACGCTCTAGGGCGGCTAAATCTCGGGGTTCAGCGACCACACAGAGTTGGGTACTTTCGCGGTTGGGGTTCGTGCACGTGGTACAGGGGTCTTCGGCCGACCACGTAAAACAAACACTGCAAATCCCGATTTGCTCGGTGGCATCGATCAAGGCTTGGGCGAGTTGTAGGACTTCGGGTTTGGGACGCTTGAGTAAATAAAACGCCAACCGTTGGGCCGTTTTCGGCCCGATCCCCGGTAGGCGTTGGAGTTGATCAATTAACCGAGCAAGGGGACGTGTGTACACCGTTAAAACATACCGGGCAGCGGTACACCACCCGTCAGTTCTTTGAGCTTGTTTTGCATCTCATCGGTGGAGCGGGTATAGGCATCTTTAAAGGCTGTCAGGATCAGGTCTTCCACGACTTCAGGGTCTTCTTTGAGGACAGCGGGATCAATCTTAAGGGTGAGGGGTTCTTGGTTGCCCGACATGGTTACTTTGACTAAACCGCCTTGGGCCGAACCTTCTACCGACAGATCAGCTAACTCGTCTTGAAGCTTAGTTGCATTTTGTTTGACTTTTTGGGCCTTTTTCAGGGCTTCTTGAATTTGTGCGAATTGACCGAATCCCTTTGCCATGCGTTCTGTTCCATAGGGTGCTTACCCATTGTCCTAAGCCTCACCCTCAGCGTCAAGCACACCAGGTCATGGGCGGGTCATCATACCAACCGGCGGCTTTCCAATCGGCATCAGGTCCGGGGGAAGGCAGCCACAAAGCCCGTGCTTCGCGGCGTAGGGTGTTACCTAAGCGTTCCCAGCGTCCACTAAACGTCCGTCGAAAGATTTGATCCTTGCTCGTCAACACGTAGTAGTCCATGACGTTCCCCCGTTAATAGACTTAATTATATGAATTCTTCATAGAAAATTCATAGCATCTTTACATAGAAGATCTACGGATTCCCTACGGATATGTAGTACGGAACTTGTACCTCCCATTACTCCCAAGCTAGGGGAATCTGCTGAATCTCTAGGGGCGGGTCGAGGACAAATTGGACCCGACATTCAGCGCGACGCGGTCTTAACGTATCGTCATAGGTAAATCTAACCCTTCCTGCCAAGCGGATCTTAGCCCCCAACGCCAAGTGACTCAGGTGATCTTGCAGGGTCCGGTCCTGAAATTTTTTACAGGTATAAATCACCCCCGCGCGGTCTAGGATCTGTACCGTATTTTTACGCTCATCGAGGTCCTGTTCGCGCCGGATCAGTACGCCTTCAAACGTAAGTTCTTGCCACTCTGGATGCTCTGGGAAATAAAAGAATACACAGTTCGTGGCATTAAGTACCGCGCAGACCACGCCGCGTTGCCCCTGGGAACGGGTTAGGGTCAAGGTGGCAAGGGCAGTTTCTTCCTCAGGGCGCAAAAGGCGCACCAACTGATTCATGGCTCGTTTAGCGCGGACAGACAAAAGATGTTGCAGGGCTTCTTTGGTAGCCGGGTCCCCCTGGGCGAGTTCTTGAAAAAGTTCTCCTACCCGCTCGATCAGTAACCCATAGGTAGGGGGCGTACTCTGGGGATTGTCAATACGGGGCTGATAATAATTAAGGTGCTCGGCGCGGACCTCAACACTCAAGTCCCCGGAAGGCAAGCTCGATAGATCATAGGCTGGGGTAAATACCAGATCCATAACCTTAGCGACTTCCGTCATCAGTTCGAGGAGCGCCTCGGTGCCGCGGAGTGCCCAGGAAACAAGCACGCCTTCAGGGCTACTAAAGGTGATCAGTAGCCGTTCAGGGGCATTATTTTGGGGCCGATAGGTATCGAGTACCGCCAACTCTAGCTGTTGCAAACGGGCCTTGAGGGCAGCGGTGACGTTTGCTGATTCCAAAAAAAATTGGACCTGTCGGAGTACTTCTGCTAAAAGATCCTGGGGTACGCTATCACCCCGGACTACAGCTTCTAGGCAATCCTTGGCCTGTTCGGGGGTTAGATCCTCCGCCCGTGCACTATGCATGGAAAACAGACTTAGACATCCGGTTCGATAGTACTGGTTAGCCCATGACTCTTGAGCTGTTCACAATAAAATTCTGCATGTTCTTGGGCACAGACAATCACCACGGCTACCCCCGAATTATGGGCTTCGATCATGATCCCCATGGCTTGCGGGGGCTGCATCCGCGGGATCGTCGTGATCAGGACTTCAACGACATGCTCCATGGAGTTATGGTTGTCATTGTGGAGTAGCACTTTATATTGGGGTGCGGGTTTTTTTTGGGTCTCTGACTTGGGCTTTTCCAGAATTTCCGTTGCCATTATGCCAACCGCCAGCTAAAGGACTAAACAACCATGCATCTTAACATTTTGAAGCCGGGGACCGTTCCAAAAGGATCAATAAGCCCGCCACCAAAACCCGGATCTCTGGGAGATCTAACGTAATTTGGGCTTGGATTTGGGCCACGGTGTGCTGTCCATCACATACTTTGAGCCACTGGAGCTGATCTGGGGTGAGGGTGTACTCTTGGTAGCAATAATTAAAAACCTGGAGGCTAGGCCAGCGCCCAATATAGGCCGAACGCTGCGGAATCGCACCCAATAGCTCTAGATCCGTGGGTTGCCAAGGATTGACCTCTTGATGGCTGACAAATAGCTCGTAGTGGTTGGCGACGGGGTCTAAAAGTTCGATTACGCGCCATTGCTCCCATTTAGGCAGTGCTTGGATCTGCGCTATCAACGTGGGGTCTTTTAGGATCCGTTCTATTTGCCAAAATTCGGGATTAGAAAAGCCCACTAGGGTTAAGCCCGCGTGATCGAGCTGATCGAGCAAGCTCAAAATATTAAAGCGGGTTTCTTGGACCTGAAGATACATATCGGCAAAGGAGCTATCTTCACGATTTTCATCCGCCCACCGGGTTTGTTCAAAGTGCCGGAGCCGATTGGTCGGATCAAGGGCTGCAAAGACTTGGCGACCCGTCGCGACATCTTTTACTCCCAAACGGCGCAGGGCTTCTTGCATGAGGCTAATTTCCCAGCGGCCCAACTCGCTATAAATAAATAAATGCATCAACCCCCCAGGGGCTAAACGCTGGGCTAGGGCTTTAAACCCCGTTAAGGGATCAACTAAATGGTGAACAACACCAACGCAATTAATAAAATCAAACCCAGCTTGATCGAGGTCTAAAAAACTACCCTGTTGAAACTGAACGTTGGTAACTTCAGCGCGCTGACAGCGCTCTTGGGCAACCTGGAGGGCGGTTTCACTGAGGTCTATGCCCCAGACCTGAGCTTGGGGGTTTTGGTAGCCTAGATACTGGGTTCCAAAGCCTGTGCCACAACCGGCATCTAAGATCTTGATGTTTTGTTTTGGCGGTACATGGCCATAGTACAGGCTGTAGATCGTATCCCAGCTCCACCGCCAATTCCAGCCCAAAGGGGGCATATCCAACAATGGCTCGGGAGGATAGGGGAACCGATTATAAAAAGCCTGGACTTGGGCGGTAATTTCTGTCATGGTGCAGGGTCTTTACGGCGATGGACCAAGGTAGCACCCGATTGATCCGTGGGCATCATCAGGACTTCGGTAATATTTACATGGGCTGGGCGTGAGGCACAAAAATAAATCGTCTCCGCCACATCTTCCGCCGTTAGGGCTGTCATACCTTCGTACACCTGCGCGGCGCGTTCCACATCCCCCCGAAACCGTACCACGCTAAATTCAGTCTCTACCAAGCCCGGATCAACCGTTGTCACCCGTACGGGGGTGCCCAAAAGGTCTTGCTTGAGTGCTTCGGTGAGCACCCGTACAGCAGCTTTAGTAGCGCAATAAATATTGCCCCCCGGATAGGTTTGGTGTCCCGCTAGCGATCCTAGGTTGATCACATGGCCGTGGCCCCGTTTGATCATCCCTGGTAAGACCACCCGTGTCACATAAAGTAAGCCTTTGATATTGGTGTTGATCATTTCCTCCCAATCTTGGAGGGCACCCTCTTGAAACTTAGCCAAGCCCCGGCTGAGTCCAGCATTATTGATCAAAATATCCACAGCCGACCACTCAGGGGGGAGTCCAGTCAGGGCGGTGGCAACATGCACTGAGTCCGTAACATCTAGCGATAAAGGATAAACCTGACTGTGAAATTCGTCCTGGAGCTGCTGGGCCAACGCCTCAATCCGCTCAATGCGCCGGGCGCACAGGATCAACTTCGCTCCGCCTTGGGCAAAGGCACGGGCACAGGCTAAACCAATACCCGAGGAGCACCCCGTGATCAAAACAATACGGTCTTTCATGATTTAGGAGGCCATCCGGCAGGTTTGGCGGGCGGCACAGACTTGGGCAAAGGAGCGAAAGACCCGATTCCCATCACTGCGTGCAGTTTCGCTTAGCTCTAACCATTCGGGGTGCCACTGAATGCCAACGATCCATTCCTGGGGCGTGATCCGCTCGTAGGATTCGATGACTCCATCCGGGGCGTGGGCCGTTGCGGTGAGGCCGGGAGCCAAATTTTTGACCGCTTGATGGTGGACCGTATTCACCAGGATCTGAGGCTCTGCATAGAGACTGTGTAACCAGGATCCCTCTGTTAAATGAACCGTATGTTCAAGCTGGTCATAGCGCTCTTGGCAGCGATGGACCAGACTATCGGGGAAAAAAGTCCGAATATCCTGATAAAGGGTTCCGCCTAGCCCTACATTCAACACCTGCGCTCCCCGGCAGATCCCCAACATCGGGAGTCCCAAACGTCGGGCGGCCTGGATCAGGCGCATTTCGTAGGCATCGCGTACCGGATCACCACTCCAAGCTGGATCTAGGGGTTCTTCGCCGTAGTTGAGGGGGGAAACATCCGCGCCACCGGAAAAAACCAGTCCATCCAAACCCTCCAAAACCCGGTACGCCCCCGCTTCGCTCTTAAGGTCTACCAGAGGGACGGGTACTGCGCCACTGCGGTCTACCGCTAAGATCAGCCCTTCCTCTAAATATTGCAAAGTCTTTCCCTGAAAGAGATTACGGGTCGGATCAGGGTGAGTAAAGGCCAGGGATACCCCCAGGCGTAGACGCATACGCATGGCTAGCCAGTAGTAAAGATTCATCTATGTTAGGGTATTTCAATTATTCTGTACGGTATAATTGTTAGACCTTCCGCAGATTTGAATATTTATCTGCCCTAGTCCTTAAGGATCAAGGGTATTCAGATTACCATAGAAATAGAGGCGTTACTATCCTTAATCTACCCCGTCAAGCCTCCCTGCGGAGTCTGCCATGATCACAGCACAAGACAATTTTCAAGCCATTTTGGACCGTTGCCGAGCCTTGGGCCTGCGCCTCAGCCCGCAACGCCTCGCCATTTTGGAATTATTGTGCCGCTGTGAAGACCATCTTAGTGCCTCGGCGATTTATCATCAGTTGACCCAAGAGGGGCAGCGTATTGGCTATTCCTCGGTTTATCAAAATCTTGAGGCCCTAGCCAGCCGGGCGTTGATCGAAGTGATCGACGATGGGCACAGCCATCGCTATGGTTGGCGGCCTGATCCCCACCATCATTTTCATTGCTCTCGTTGTGGCGCGATTCAAGATGTAGACCTGCCTGAGTTGCAGCTCCTGCAACA
>JANNOF010000184.1:0-12233 GCA_031398925.1 Gloeobacteraceae cyanobacterium SOY_34_metabat_371
CGACAAACACTCAATGCCTCCACCGCATATCTAATTCTTGTATCCACATACCGTAAAAGTTGGTCGATCAGTACTTTTTCTTTCTGCTCAATCTCAGGAATTTGGTCGAAGTCCTGCGCTGTCAGCGTCTTTCCTTGCGCCCTAGCTTGCAGCACCACATCTGCACACAAACCCAAATACAAAGGATGCACCTCAGTTTCATTAGTTTGTGCCACATTAGCCACTGCAATCAAACGCTCACAGAGCGCCTTATCTATAATCTCCGCCTTTTCTAAAAACTCCACCCCCTCCGCCGCTGACAAATGCCCCACCAACTGCGCATCCAGATACTGGGCTTTAATCGGAAATTCTGGAGCCTTGACCCAACTCGGACGCTCTCGCCCCGCAACCACCACCACAATGCCCATTTCTAAATTCAACTTGCGTAAAAATATCCGCAACCACTCATCCCGCTCAAAATACAAAGCCCCTGTCAAACTCCGCTCTGCTCCCCAAAACGCCTCATGAGTATCAAAAAACAACACCACTCGTCGCGGAGCCTTAGGCTTCTGCATCGCAAGATTTAAACTCTCTGCAAACAACCTCGGCAAAGCAGGAATCAAGTCTTGATACGGGTCCATCCTACGGAGTTCATCTACACGCTCTTTGGACAAACCCCACGCCCTAAGACGAAGTGCTAAATCTTCACCCCCCGGCAACCATTTTGCTAGCAAATTAGCTAGCTTGAGTACAAAACCTGCTGTTTGAGTTTTACTCGCAAGATCTATCAACGTACTTAAAAGATCCAACTCCTCCGCAGGCAAAAGTTGTTTAATCTGTTGCCCCTTCCCTGTCTTATGCAAGTAGCACACACACGCAAAATCAAATAACGGAAACTTTAACCCATGCCCCGCTAACCCCCTGCGCAACGCCAACAAACCTTGAAAAGGTAGCTGCGGTGAACCCTCACTAGCCGCAAAATCTAACATCACTGTTGCTACCTTCTCCGCCGAAGTTCCTTCAAGTACCGCCTTAGTGATCAATTCATCCGAACCAAGCCTCTTAATCTGCTGCCACTTGTCCTCCGTAAACCGCTTTGCACATCGCTCCCGCAAATGCGCCAAAAGCAACGATTTACCATTCCCCCCATCCCCATAAAAAAACAACACCGTTTTACGCAAAGGATCATTCAAATATTCTGCAAATATCCGCGTTAATCGATACCGATTTGTAAAAAGCTCAAGTGCGCGCCGGGGTGCTGTTACTGAGTCAATAATTTTTTCTTCTTCGTCCATACTTGGCATAATCGTTATCCTTAAGTTTCCCCGCTAATCTTACAAGCCCAAAAACAAAATATCCATCCCCCATTTAATAAGTAGCTAAAATAGCCACAGCAAACTAGTTGGACCTGTGCAAATACCCCAACGGCTCCGACTACGTACCCAATATCTGCTGTTCTTTGTGGGCGCAGCGGTTATTCCTTTGGTGGTTTTAGGTCTTATTGAGTGGACCAATGCCCAGCGGCTCTTACCCAAACAGGAGCAAGCAGCCCTTCAAAAAGATCTCCGTTTGGCCCAGTTACTTAGCCGCAATCTACGCTACGAACTCAATTTAGTTCTTGATCCCATACAAAAGGGTGCCCCCCAAATTGCTTTAGAACGGCGCTCCCGCCCCGATCAAAATGCCGCCCTAGGGCGTTTAATGAGCACAACGCCCCTATTGCAGCATCTTTTTTTGGTGGATGAACAGCGCCGGGTAATCGCCAGCGCTAAACCAACCCTCTGGATCGGTCAAACCCTACCGGAAGCTATTTTTCCTTTAGATCTAGCTCAAGGACCGGTCTATTATTCGCCCGTATTTCGCTCCGCTGAGGACGGCGCACCGCTAGCGGCGATTAGCTATGCCTATCCCAGCTTTAAAAAAGGAGCACTGGTTTGTTTGCTTGATCTCAATGCCTTATTAGCAGATCAACTCCAAAACCAACCCGATCAGCGCGAACAACTTTACCTGATCGACCAAACAGGACAGCCCTTGGTGGAGCCTGATAGGCGCAGGGGAGCTATGGATCTGCGCGCGCTCCCGCCCGTTAAGGCCGTACTGGCGGGTAAAACAGGTACTTTAAAGTTTCAGACGATCCGCGAAGGTCAAACCGAAAATCAACTCGCCGCCCATGTGCCCATTGCCGGGACTGGTTGGGGCGTTGTCGTGAGTGAAACCGAAGAAGCTGCCCTAGGCGATCTCCTTTCGCGGCTGGGGGCTTTTGGGATCGGCTTAGCCATCACAAGCCTAGGGGCCTTTGGCTTTGCTTTTTGGCTCAGTGAAGCCATTAGCCAACCCTTACAACGGATTATCGAAGGTATGCAACGGCTGGCGACCCGAAGCTCGGTGCCCCAGGAGGTTTTTTCGGCTTCGGTTCTGGAGTTGCAGATTTTGATTGATGCCTTCACAACCATGCGTCAGCGCATAGGTGCCGAGACCCAGGCCAACCAAGAACTCCTAGAAAATCTAGCCGCCGAAAAGTTGAAACTGGAACTGGTTTTAGCCTCGATTACCGAGGGCATCTTAGTCTATGGTCTTGAGGGTCAGATCATCACGGCCAATCCAGCCTTTCAGCAACTCCTTAATCTCCCCGCAGCTTCTTTGACGACCTGGAAGATGCTTCCCCTGTGTAACGTACTGGGCGAACGGGTGCCCATCGAAGAAACAGTCCTATACCGAGCGATCACCAAAGGTCCCCAGCACGCCTTAAATCGCATTGACGACCGTAATGGTAAACCCTGTATTATTCAAACCACCGCCGCACCCCTCAAAAGTGCCGAGGGGATCGTACTCGGTGGGGTTGCCATCATCAGTGATGTGACCTTACAAAAAGAAAGCGAACGCTTGCGCGAAGATTTTGTCGCTACCCTCACCCATGATCTGCGTACACCGCTTTTAGCTGCGGTACAAGCTTTGGATTTTACCCTCCAGGGGCAATATGGGACGGTCTCAGCACGTCAAGCCCAGGTGCTCGAGGCGGTAGCGCAGAGCCAGCGCGAATTGATGGAACTAGTAGAGTGCTTACTCACGATTTACCGCTACGAAGCGGGACGGATGAACCTACGCAAAGAACCTACGGATCTGCTTGTTTTAGCCCAAAACTGTATCCAAAAAGTACAACCCTTGGCCGATGCTCGGAATCTTTCCCTCTTTCTGGAACCAGGATCAGGGCTTCCTTTAGTGATGGCTGATCCACAGCAAATACGCCGGGTCATCGTTAATTTAATGGATAATGCCCTCAAATTCACCCCAGCCGGAGGCACAGTCAGGATCACCCTGACGCAGCTCGAGCAACGGGTGGTGCTAGCGGTTTGGGATACGGGCTTGGGTATTCCACCAGAGCGCCTAGAGCAAATTTTTGTCCGTTTTACCCAGGGCCGTAACCATGGCACAGGGACGGGGCTTGGTTTATACCTATGTAGACAGATTATTGAAGCCCACGGGGGCCGAATTTGGGTGGAAAGTAAACCGAGTCTGGGCAGTACCTTTCAGTTTGATCTTCCTGTGGTGGAGCGCCCATGACCCGCGTCTTACTCGTAGAAGATCATGCACTGATGCTGTTAAACCTCAAACAGATCCTACTAGATGTCCCTGATTTTGAGGTGGTGGGCGAAGCAACCAACGGCGAAGCAGCGCTCCAACAAATGCGGCGGTTGATCCCCGGTCTGGTGTTGATGGACTTGGGCCTCCCTGTGCTCAATGGGATCGAAGTAACCCGAATCATTAAACACGAATTTCCCCAGACACGGGTGTTGATCCTGACCTCCCATGATGAAGATGAAAGCCTCTTCGGTGCCCTAGCCGCCGGTGCGGATGGGTATTGTCTCAAGGGGATCACTCAAAATCCGCCTAGTTTGCTTGCGGCCCTACGCGCCGTGCGCGATGGCGCAGCTTGGCTAGCTCCTGAGGTCGCCGACCGCGTTTTACGGGATCTAAATCGAGTGACTACTGCGACAGGAGTAGTAAATCCGCTTTCAGAACGGGAGTTAGAAGTCCTGAAACTGGTGGCAGATGGGCTGAGTAACCAAGAAATTGGGCAGCAGCTCTATATTGCGGCGGGTACCGTGCGGATTCATGTCAGTAATATTTTGACAAAGTTGGGGGTCAATGACCGGGTTCAAGCAGCGGTCAAAGCACTGCGGGCAGGATGGTTGCGGTGAAATTTGCGGTGAAATTTACTGCTTGCTATAAGGGCAATTTTGAGGACAGACTATCCACTAAATCTCAGCCCAAAGCAGCTTTTACCCAAGAGATGAAAAGCATACAATCAGTAGTGCCAAATCATAGTCAGCCGTTTTAGGAGATTGTCAATGGCGGAAGTGAGCACACGGCTTTACTGGTTATTCCAGTCACTTATTGCCTTCATGCCCTATCTGCTGGCTGGGCTGCTGGCTGGGGCGATTGTCCTGGCGCTGGGTGTTTTTCTGGCACGCTTTCTCCTATGGGACTGGTTGCTACCTTTTGAAGAGTCCTGTTTGTTAACGCTTAACGCTTGGGCTAACCCGCTTCTAACCCGATACATGCTCGCCCTAACCTGGCTCGCTCAGGGGGAAATTACGATCCCCATATTTCTTGTTAGCGGAAGCGTACTTATCTACCGCAACGAAGAGATGGCTGCCCTGGTTTTAGGGATCGCCCTGAGCGGTTCATGGCTACTTAATGGCATCTTCAAATCTTTCTTTCGGCGTAAACGTCCCGATCTGTGGGCATCTTCCCAACGACCGATGGATTACAGCTATCCGAGCGGTCATTCCATGAGTGCCATTTCCTTCTACGGTCTGTTGGCGGCAATTACAACCCACTCCCTAGGGATTCCCTTAGGCATCACCGCCCCCTTGGCCGCTGGTTTAGCCCTAGGCGTTGGCTTTAGTCGCGTCTATTTAGGGGTGCATTGGCCCACAGATGTCCTGAGTGGTTGGGTTGCGGGCGGTATCTGGCTGGTCGCTTGCCTGTTAGGACTGGGACAAATCGGTGCAATGTGAGTTGAGCGTAAATCACGATCTAAGGCAAAACCGCGCGCTGAGCATCTTCAGAGGGCTGGATCAAACTAGGACTACTGCTTTGAGCGGCAAACTTGGCTACTAATTCAGGCGTGGGGACGCATATCCAAAGAGCGCCGGGAATCACTTCTACGGTAACTGGGGTTGTGCCCAGGCAATTTCCATCAGCATGAACTTCTAAGGGAGGGTAGCTTCTAACTTCAATCTTGGCGGCGCGATAGGTTTTAAACTCTGTACGCGGTAGTTGTTCACCCCGCATAGCCTTAAAAAATTGGCGTAGATGATCCCATTTGGAAGGGTTATTAATATAGATCACATCTAACTTGCCGTCATTCATTTTGGCATCAGGAGCTAAAGCAAAGTTTACCCCATAGCGCGGGCTGTTACAGATATTTACTTGCAGGATCCGTAGACGGCGCATCCATCTGCCATCGAAGCGCAGGACTAAACGGTGTGGTCTAAAAAGTAAAAAAGTTTTGATCCCTGAGAAGAAACTTTTGAGTGCAGCCAAGTAATTTTTCTTGATCCCTTCTTTAACTTCATCCCCATGGGGAAAAAGCGTAGCTTCTAGACCCACGCCTACTACTTCCATGAAGTAATAATTGTTCACCTTACCCATATCAAACTGACCCTCTGCCCCCTCAGCTAGGGTCTGGATCGCTTGGGTTAGATCGCTTGGAATATTCAAACTAGCCGCAATGTTATTGCGTGTGCCTAGGGGAATAATGCCCATTACTGTTTGGGTATGGACTAATCCACGTGCGACAGCTTCGATGGTGCCATCGCCCCCCGCTACGATCACACGTTTAGCGCCCGCTTTGGCAGCTTCAGCCGCTAGATCTTGACCATCTTCATCGGGTGTGGTGGTGCACACTTCTACTTCTATACCTTGCGCTTGCAAAGCCGCTACCAGATCCGGTAATAACTGAGGATTTTCGGTAGGACCAGAGGTGGGGTTGACGATGAGTACGGTATTCATCTCTGGCCTTTCCTATGGGTGTGGGGTTGAACAGCGCATCGGTACACTGGCTTAATCAAAGGTCTATGGTCCATAGGTACCTTCCATCAATGGGCACATAGCACTCCATTTTTCAACTATAGCCGTCAGTTTGGTCCTTCTCCTCTATCGGGAAGCGGATAGCATTTAAGAAGCGTTGGCCCTGGCTGAAGATCCCCTACACTAAAAAACTATGGAAAGACGAAAAACCGCTACCTTTACCGTTGGGTTATTGCGCGAGGGACTGATCGAGTCGCTGCATGAAGTCCATGCCGTGGTCTGTGATGAACGGGGTCGCGTTTTAGCCGCCGCAGGTAATGCTGATCTGCTCCTATTTGCCCGCTCTGCCCTCAAGCCTTTTCAAGCCCTAGCCCTCTTGCGGGCGGGCGTAGTGCCTAAGGAAGCGGATCTAGCGACCCTATGCAGCTCCCATAGCGGTACGATTGAGCACTGCCGCCATGTTTTTAAGATCCTTTGGGAAGCGAACTTAACCGAACAAAATTTAGATTGCCCGATTCCTGTAGGGGCCAAAAGCACCCTGGCGCACAATTGTTCGGGCAAGCATGCGGGTATGCTCCTACTGTGTCGTCAGCAGGGTTGGCAACTCCACGATTATTGGAATTTGCGCCATCCGGCCCAGCAATTTATCGGCCAAGTGACCGGAGAACTCCTGGCGCTACCCCCTGATGAGTTGATCCCGGCCAGGGATGATTGCGGGGTGCCGACCTACCAAATGAGTCTGACCCAATTGGCATGGCTCTACGCTAAATTGTCGGCGGGAGCCTGTCCGCAGCTAGAGACTATTGCGAGGGCCATGAGCCGCTATCCAGAGCGCATTGCCGGTGCAGACCGTTTTGATACCCTTTTAATGCAAGGGGCGCCCCATTTAGTGAGCAAAGGGGGGGCCGAAGGGATCCAATGTATTTCCCATGGGGGAATGGGTTTAGCCCTCAAAGTCATTGATGGCTCCGAGCGGGCTAAGTATCCGGTTGCCATTCAGATCATGGTGCAGTTGGGTTGGTTAGACCCCGCACAGGCCCAAGTCCTGATCGACCGTTTTGGCGTTCTAGACCCCTTTAAACGGTTAGAAGTGCAGGGAGAATTGGACCTGGGCTAACTACGCCGTAGTTGCCACCAAGGGTGCCACGCCGTGGGTAAGGGATCTATTCCCCCTGGATGCCCAGGATGACAACGGCAGATACGCGCCGCCCCCAACCAAAGACCCCCTAAGCCGCCATAGCGCACTAAGGCTTGGGCCGTGTACTGTGAACAGGTGGGGTAAAAACGACAATGCGGCCCTAGGAGCGGAGAAATCCATCGTTGATAAAAATGGATCAGGCCCAACAACAAAGTCTTGATCACAGGCAATGGTACACTAATCCAGGATTCAATAGCTCCAGTCTAGCGGTTGGCGGTTGTGAAGTGGTTTAACCAGCTATTCTCTAAGCCTAAGCCAGTGCTGGGGGTGGTTCATTTATTACCCCTTCCGGGGTCCCCACGCTGGCAAGGCTCGTTGACGCAGGTCTTTGCCCGCGCCGAACAAGAAGCCGCAGCCTTTGCGACGGGCGGTGTTGATGGGATTATTCTTGAAAATTTTCATGATGTGCCTTTTACCAAGGGTCAAGTTGATCCGGTGGTCATTAGTGCCATGAGTTTGGCGGTTAAACGGATCCGCCAAATTATTCACTTGCCCATTGGTTTAAACGTGCTGCGTAATGATGCCCGTAGCGCCTTAGCCATTGCCCATTGCACCGGGGCGCAGTTTATCCGGGTCAATGTCCTGACGGGGGTCATGGTGACCGATCAAGGGATCATTGAGGGTAATGCCTACGAACTCCTGCGCTACCGCCGCGATCTAGGTAGTGATGTCAAGATCTTGGCCGATGTGTGTGTTAAACATGCAGCTCCCCTAGCCGCTTTTACCTTACTCCAACAGGCGCAAGAAACCATTGAACGGGGCCTTGCTGATGGTCTGATCATCTCGGGCAAGATGACGGGGCAACCGCCCTCTTTAGAAGACCTCCGGGATGTGTATAAGTTGCCACACTCCGTCCCCGTACTCATTGGTTCCGGGGCTACCCACGACAATATCCGCGCTCTGTTACCCTGGTGCGATGGGGTGATCGTGGCGAGTTCTTTAAAGCGCAATGGTCAACTGGATCAAACCATCGATCCGATCCGTGTTCAGCGATTTATGGATGCAGTTGCCCAAGGAAGCCCCTGATCTAATGCCACAATAAAAGAAAGGAGGATCTCCATGTTTCAATTATTGGCGTTTGTGTTGGTCGGAGTGTACATTTGGGGCGCAGTCAAGTTTTATCAGGGCGCCGGGCGGTTCTATGAGCCAAGCAAAGCCCTACCCCTAGCCGTTCTGTGGCCTGTTTTACTGTTGGCTTCAGCGGATTTTCGCCGTAATTTTAATCGAGCGTTAAAGCCCTAGGCACGGGGGCAAGCCCATGCGGTTTCTCCTGATCCTGTTACTCAGCACACTGCCTGTAGCGGCTGCGGAACCCCCTACGGTCAAAGTGCCGTTTAGTCTCTCGGGACTCCCCCGGAGCCAAGTCTACCGGGTGGTCGATTCATTTGAGGGCTATAGCTATTTAGGGGTTAAAGACGTAGATTCTAGCCCCAATCCTTTAGGATGTTCCCAAGACTTTGTCACCTATTGGCATTATTTTCCCCAAGGAGGGCGCAAGTTAGAAAGTGGCACCCCCGGTGCTACGGGTAAACCCTATGCCACGTTGACGGTTTTGTTAGATGGGAACAATTTTTGTTCTAGTTTTCCTCCCATTGAGGAGCTAGCTTTGAAACTGGGTAACCGGATCTGGCGGGTACGGGGAGATCTGGTGTCTCCTGGGGGGCAAGTCCGGGTTGCTGCCAATAGTGGATCCCTCAAAGGGGTGAGTCAGGCCTTAGGGGTCCCGGAGGCAGCTTTTTTGCCTTATCAGATCCTTTTTTCGGGGGGGACGCAAACCAAGACCAGAAATGAATTTTATTTGCCCCCTGACTTTATTGAGGCGCTACGCAAAAGCCCTGTCGCCAATATTCCCGTGCGGATCTACCATCCTGATGAGGGGATCAGTCAATTTCAAATCGGAGACAAGACGGTAAAGGCTTGGCAAGAACTCTTTCAGGACTATCGTCCTAGCCGAGTGGAGCAGTCGCGTTAAGCCGCTTGGGAGGTGCTATCTTTAAATGGATGTCGCACGGTTCCTTGAGAGTCCTGTAACCATGAATGCTATTCCGATTTTGGCCGTTGTTTTGCTGGTGTTTGTACCCGTAGCCTTTTTGCTGGTGATCTGGCTGCAAAGCCCAGACCGTTAATTTGCTGGTTTAACCCATAGACGCTCCTGTTAGCCTCAGTTTTAGCTGGGCAATGGAATTGGAGTGCGTTCATGAAAAAAGAGATCAAGCGGCGGATCATTCTTACTTTTCCGCCTCAAGTTGTACATATGCCTTTGACCTATCGTCTGGCTAAAGATTTTAATGTGGCAGGAAATATTCTGCGGGCGCAGGTGGCCCCCGATGAAGTGGGCAAAATGGTGCTGGAAGTCTCAGGAGCCATTGACCGGGTCGAGCAAGCCCTAAGTTGGGTGGCGGCTCAAGGAATTGGGGTATCGCTGATTTCTAGTGAGATCTTGATTGATATGGATACCTGTGTGCACTGCGGACTCTGTACTGGGGTTTGCCCCACCCAAGCCCTTACCCTCAGTCCGGTGGATTTTCAACTGTTGTTTGCGCGTACTAAATGTATTGTGTGTGAGCAATGCGTCCCGGTTTGCCCTGTGGGTGCCATTCGGACGGGTTTGTAATGGCAGCATGTCGTCTATGGACCCCAGGGCCGTTAGCCTATCTAGAAGCCCTCGACTACCAGCGCCAGATCCAACAGGCCAAGATCCTGGACCCTAGTCAGCCCGATGTCTTGATCCTGACGGAGCATCCCCCGGTCTATACCCTGGGCCAAGGCGCAACGGTAGATTATATTAAGTTTTCCCCAGGAGCATTCCCCCTGCATCGCATCGAACGGGGGGGCGAGGTGACCTATCACGGCCCTGGACAGCTCGTGGGCTATCCGGTTTTAAATTTGCGCCATTACCGCCCTGATCTCCATTGGTATCTACGACAGCTAGAGGAAGTGGTGATCTTAGCTTTAGGTGAGTTTGGGATCAAAGCCCAGCGCGTCCCTGGCTGGACTGGGGTTTGGGCTGAGGGGCATAAACTTTGTGCCATCGGGATCAAAGTCTCCCGTTGGGTGACCCTCCATGGGTTTGCCCTTAATGTCACAACGGACTTAGCAGCTTTTGAACAGATTATCCCCTGTGGGTTAACAGCCCCCGTGGGAACCATGCAGCAATTTTGTCCAGATATAACGTTAGAAGCGGCGCAAACGGCAGTGATCTGGGCTTTTGCTCAGGTTTTTGGGGTCCAGTGGGAGCTACATAGCCAGGTCTGCTAGAATATGTCACCATGAATAAACACTAGGTTTGGGGGTTAGATGGCTTTACATGCCGAACTCCATCGACATTTGGGCGGATCTGTAGTCCCACGAGTCTTATGGCGCTATCTTTTGCGTAATGTTCATCCTTTAATTGAACGCTTTAGCCGTTATGAAGACTTTGAAAAGTTTTACACTGAGCCGAGAGAAACCCTAGAGTCTTATTTAGAGCTACATACGTTAGTTGAGTCTGTCCAAACCCTCCAAACGTTACCCTACTTTGTGTATCGTTTGATCCGGGGGGCCTATATTTTTGAAAATTTGGCCTACCTAGAGTTACGCTATACCCCCTATTACCGTACGGACCCGGTACTGAGTGAAATCGAACGCATTGATCAGATGGCCCAGGTCATTGAAACCGTAGGTAAAGCCGCCGCGCAAACCGAGTATCCGATCATTACGACCCAGATCCTTTGTCTGCATACCCGTCTGCCCTATAGCGTCAATCGGGCCATTGTGGAGCTTGCGGCCCAATCTAACGGTATGGTCACGGGGATCGATCTGGCGGGGGGGACGTCCCTCTACGGGGAGCGGATGGAAGAGTTTGTGGGCTTGTATAAATACGCCCTGGCCTTGGGGCTAAAGACCACCGCCCATCTCTATGAAACCGTAGATGGCTGTTATCCCCAGCTTTTACCCTATGTGAGTCGCATCGGACATGGGATCCAAATTCCCCTTTTGTACCCTGAGCTTTTACCCGAAGTCGTTCGCCGCAACCAATGTTTAGAGGTCTGCCCGACCACTTATTTTCAAACCGGGACGCTACACTCCATGGAACAGTTGCAACTGGTGTTCCAACGTTGCTTTGATCAGGGGGTAGACCTAGCGATCTGTACTGATAATGCCGGGTTACACAATGTCCGCCTGCCCTTTGAATATGAAAATCTCCTCACCCGCGATGTGATTGATTTTCAACAACTCAAACGCTGTCAGGAAAATGCCTTTCGCCATGCGTTTGCTTGGCCCTACAGCCAGCCTCCCCAAGCCCTGTTATCAAAGTTGGTTCCCACCAGTTAAAAAAGAGATTTCCCGGTCCTATGATCTAAGATTTGCTTCCTGAGCCAAGGTGAAGCAAATCCTAGAAAATAAAGGCTATTCCCTAGGGACGAAGTACAGATCCTGAGCAGCACCTAAAATCTAGAAGTAGCACAAATCCCCGTGCTATCGCCTAGAGATCTGCCCAAGAGCACGGCTTACACTGGATATGGACGAACAAGCGAGAAATTTAAGCTGAAGTCGATAAGGCAATGTTGTACGGTATACCTTATCTGCATTGACAGAACCCGATCCCTACAAGGAACCATTCATGGCTACACGTAAAAAAGGCTTTGCGGACATCATTACCAGTCGCAGGACCGCTTTGGCCTTCAAATCCGATCCTATTGCCGAGGAAACGCTCCAAGAAATTCTTAGTTTGGCGCTCTATGCACCTTCGAGCTTCAATCTTCAGCCCACTCGGTTTATTTTGATCCGCACCCCGGAAAGTAAAGCACTGCTTGCAGACTGTGCTTTTAACCAGCAGCAGATCCTAGATGCCCCAGTGACGATCATTGCCTGCGGTGACAGTCGGGTTGATCATCCACGCAATGTCAATGCTGTGATTGCCTTAGGAAATGCCGAGCAAGCCATGAGCGAGGAACAGGCCCAATACCTCAAACAGGCTGTACCCCAATTTTTTGTACATAAATCCAGTTTTACCTCGGTGGAAACCTGGGTAAACCGT
>JANNOF010000214.1:0-3658 GCA_031398925.1 Gloeobacteraceae cyanobacterium SOY_34_metabat_371
AGAAACCATGCAATACGTCCGTAAAGCCTTTGATCCTGAGCATCGCGCTAATCCTGGCAAGATCTTTCCGACCCCGCGTACCTGCGGTGAAGCCGCCCATAACCATGGAGCTTCCCCTGAACTTACTAATTTAGAACTGTTTTAACTTGTTTCGAGATGATGTTACGTCTATACCTAAGGAAATAAGCCTTAAATAATTAGCGACTAATAAAAATATTTTTCAAAGATCTGAACCCTATTTTTAGAAACCGCGTCCTAGTTACAGTCAAGACAATGAGGCAAAGCCCATGAAGATGAACAAAATTTTGGTTACCGTCACTGCACTGGTGTTTGCTCTAACAGCAGTAGACGCAGCAAGCGCTCGTGAGCGCACCCGCACCACAACCGGCAAAAATGGACGCTCGGTTACTGTTAACAAAGACCGGGTCCGTACCGATAAAGGCAGCTTCTCCAACACCGGCACCTATACCCGCACCGGCGCCAATGGGGAAACCCGCTCTGGTAGCTACACTGGCACAAGCGACCGCACTAAGACCGAAGATGGTTTTGCGGTTGACAAGTCTGGCGAAGTAACTACGGGTAAAGGTAACACCTACAACGTGGATGCTAACAGTAGCTATTCTTACAGTACTGACAATGGCTGGCAACGGACTGGCAATACTTCTGTTACCAACAGTAGCGGTGAAGTGGTTCGTACCACCTCTGGTAGCGCTGATGTTACCGATTCCGGTTTAGTCCGCGAGGGCACCGTAACGGG
This sequence comes from Gloeobacteraceae cyanobacterium SOY_34_metabat_371, assembly GCA_031398925.1. GTDB lineage: Bacteria > Cyanobacteriota > Cyanobacteriia > Gloeobacterales > Anthocerotibacteraceae > JANNOF01. The sequence goes on from JANNOF010000214.1 coordinate 758, forward strand.
TCGTAAGGGCAACACCTACAACGTAGATTCCACCACCACCAAAGGCACCGAAGGTGGATTAACTAAGTCGAGCACTGTGACCAATAGTGCTGGTGAAGTAGTGGGCGGATCGACCAAAAACGCTACCTACGAGTATATCCCCGGTCAAGGTTGGGTGAAAACCGTTTCCGGCACCACCCAAAGTGGTGAAACCATTGAACGCACCACCACCAACAGCCCTACCCCGTAGGGATCGCCCTAATTGCCCTATAGATACTTGGCCCAATTACTGATCTGCGCCACAACTTCAGGAATTGAGCGTTGATCGGTATCGATCACAAGGGCATCGGGGGCCTGTATAAAAGGGGCTATGGCCCGATTGGCATCTTGAAAATCTCGGTCCTGGATCTGGCGTGTTAGTTGCGCAAGATCCGGGACTATTTCTTTTTGGGACAAGAGATCTTGCTGACGACGTAGGGCCCGCACCTGAGGGCTAGCGGTCAGAAAAATTTTCAGCTCTGCCTGGGGAAACACCTGAGTACCAATATCGCGTCCCTCCATCACGACACCGCCCCTACGTCCTAGACGTTGTTGCTTGGCAACCAAAACCTGCCGGACCCCAGCCACAGCGGCAACGATTGACACTTGAGCCGTTACCAGTTGGCTGCGGATCTCAGTGGTGATCTCGGTATTGTTAGCCCAGATCCGGGTGCCCGTTGCGGTAGTTTCTAACCTTAGGACTAAACTTTGAGCGAGTTCCGTCAAAGCCGTGGCGGTCAAGGGCAAACCCTGGGTCAAAGCAGCCCACGTTACCGCCCGATACATGGCCCCTGTATCGAGATAAATAAAGTCCAAAGCCTGTGCAACCAAGCGGGCAACGGTGGATTTTCCTGATCCTGCCGGACCATCAATGGCAATCACAGGGGCTATTTGCTCCGTGAGGCGAATATTGTCAATGAGCCGCGTAGTTCCTAGTCGTGCGGCGACCGCCAATAGCGTTGGATCGGCGCATGAAGTCACCGACTGAAGCGTGGTGGGATGAACCAGGGCCACATAATCGGTAGTCAGAGCACCTAAATTTGCCAGGACCAGTTCCTTAAGCACTTGAGGGTCCCTTTCGCCCTCCAAAAATTGCGCCAGCGCCGCTTGAAGCGCGCGATAAATCAGGGGAGCCTGTTCGCGCTCTGCGGCACTGAGATAGCGATTGCGGGAGCTTAGGGCCAAGCCATCGAGTTCACGGATGATCGCACAGGGAATGATCCCGATGGGCAAGTAAAGATCCCGCAGTACTTTTTGAAGAATGGTGAGTTGCTGGGCATCTTTTTGCCCAAAATAGGCCCGGTCGGGACGGATTAAATGCAGCAATTGCATAACTACGGTCGCAACCCCAATAAAATGCCCCGGACGTTGGACCCCACAAAGTACTTGAGCTAACTGAGGATGGGGCACCACTAGGGTCGCCGTGCCTTCGGTTAGTTGTTGCGGGGCAAAGACAAAATCTACCTCTGCTTCATTGCATAGGGCTAGATCTTCGGCCAAACTCCGGGGATAGCGGCTGAGGTCTTCTTGGGGGCCAAATTGGAGGGGATTGACGTAAATACTGGCGACAACGGTAGCGCACTCCCTACGGGCCCGTGCCAAAAGACTAAAGTGCCCTCGGTGTAAAGCACCCATCGTCGGTACCAACCCTAGGGGACGGGGTTGATCGGCCAGGACGCGGAGGCCGTGGGTGTGGTTAATGAGCGTGGCAGGCATGCATACCCGTCAAATAAGACTCTTTGATCTTAAGGGATAGGATCTAGAGGATCGTTAGGAAAATTTACATCACACCCTATATAAACGTTAGTCCACTGGCTATCCTATGAGATGAAGCGCGTCACAAGCCCCATGGACTTGAATACTCAGCCCGTTTCTGAGGATCTACAAAAACTTTTGAACCGGGTCAAAGATCAACAAGACACCAATCAGTTGGCCGAGGTTGAAGGCTTTCTCCATGATGAAGACCTCCCCCCTGGACTGCACACCTGCACCTGGTGGGATGGCTGCTATTATTGCCAAGATGAAAATGGCAATTGGAAAAGTGTCCTTTGTATGTCCTAATTTTTGTCGCTAAATATGGCACATTAGGTACTGACTAGGCCCTCCGAGGAATTTTGCCCAATCCTGTAGCCACCAAGATCCTTGTAGTACTCAATGGCAAGGGTGGGGTCGGAAAGACTACCACCGCAATTAATGTAGCGGCCTACTTTGCACAGCACCAAAAAGTTTTACTGGTCGATGCAGACCCCCAGGGATCAGCCTCTTGGTGGATCGAGCAAAATAAAGAAGGTTGGGGCTTTGATCTGGCCCAAGAAAGCGATCCCCGGCTTTTGGGTGAGCTGGGTCAAGTGGCGGGGTATAGTTTGATGGTTGTCGATACCCCGCCCGCTCTAGGTTCCCAAGGACTCCAAGCTGTGATCCCGGTGGCGGATTATCTCGTCTTGCCTACCCCACCGGCCCCAATGGATCTGACCGTACTGATCGAAACGGTGCGTCGGGCTGTTATTCCTACGGGGGTGCGCCACCGGGTGCTGTTGACCAAGGTAGACCCGCGCTCCCTGGCTGAGGCCCAAGAAGCCCAACAGACCTTACAGGGTTTGGGGATCCCCGTCTTTAAAACGGTGATCCGTGCCTACAAAGCCCACGAACGGGCGGCTCTAGAGGGACAATCGATCCATGCTTGGCGCGGAAAACATAGTCGCGAAGCCCAGCTAGATTATCAACAGGTAGCACACGAAATTCAAAAAGATTGGGAGGGATCATGACCAAACGCACACTGACCGATTTGATTCAACAGGAACAAACCGCTACCCCACGCCGCAAGGTGCCGACTAAAGCGGATCTAGAGCAGACCCTAGAAGAAGTCTATGCCCAACTCGCCCA
>JANNOF010000240.1:0-2847 GCA_031398925.1 Gloeobacteraceae cyanobacterium SOY_34_metabat_371
TGGTGGTGCTCGAAGTCGTGGTGCAATTGACTGGGATAACGGGCTCGCCGTCAGTACAGCCGGTGAACGTACATTGACCATCCGAGCTTCCGCAGAAAATCGGATAAATGCACTCGCACTCGCCCGGCTCCGGCGTCGTGAGGGTGGCACTGCACTGGGTCGCAGGGATGTAGTCATATTCCACGGCGTAGGCGGGCCGGAGCATGGCACAGTGCTCTAAACCCGGCAAGGTTTGGAGCATAGCCAACTGGATAGTTTCGGGCAAACTAGTCGAAAAGCCTTGGACATAAAGCTCTGGAGTATCCCAGCCCTCAGGCTCAATAAAGATCTGATGGCTCTCTTTATCAGCAAAACGGACAATCTTATCTTCGATACTGGGGCAGTAGCGGGGGCCTTTCCCGTCAATATCGCCACTAAACATGGGCGATAGGTGGAGGTTATCCCGGATCAATTGATGGGTGGCTGGGGTCGTACGGGTGAGATAACAGTTTTGCTGGGGCTGCGGGACCCAGGCTTCAGGATCAAAGGAAAACCAACGTAACTCATCATCCGGGGGCTGGGCTTCCATGCGACTAAAATCCACCGTACGTCGGTCTACGCGGGCAGGGGTGCCCGTTTTGAGACGGCCCGTCTCTAGGCCCAATTCCCGTAGCCGCTCCGAAAGCCCCAGGGCGGGAAATTCTCCGGCCCGACCCGCCGCTAGGGATTTACGCCCGATCCAGATCTTCGCTTCCAAAAAAGTCCCGGTGGTCACGATCACGCTTTGACAGCGGATATTGACCCCAAAGTACATACCGACCCCGGTGATCTGATCGTTGGTATCCAGATAAAGGTCCGTGATCATGCCTTGGCGTAACCAAAGATTGGGGGTCGCCTCTAGGCGCTCACGGGCCACGCGGGCGTATAGTTTTTTGTCCGTTTGGGCCCGCAACGCCCACACCGCCGGCCCGCGGGATTGATTGAGTACCCGTTTTTGCAAATAACAACGGTCCGCCAACTTACCGATCTCGCCACCGAGGGCATCGACTTCATGGACAAGCTGGGATTTTGCGGGTCCACCGACGGCAGGATTACAGGGTTGCCAACCGATAGTATCTAAATTCATGGTCACCAAAAAAGTCCGGCAACCCAAACGGGCACTGGCTAGGGCTGCTTCGATGCCACTATGCCCGGCACCGATTACGACCACATCACACTGTTCTTGAAACTGGATCACGATTTTGGGCCGATAAGCATTTCTATGGTAACGCCTATGATCAATTTGCTTGTAGATCAGCGCCCCCGGCGAAAGGGAGCCCTATCCAGCAATTTAGGGTACGCTACAGTAATTTTATGTGACGGGCCAGTAGCATGAACTTTAAATTTCTGTACAGCTTTGGATTTGTGACCCTGATCAACCTCTATTCTGCCCAAGCAGCCGAGCGCTTAGTGGTTAGCTATGGCGTATTACAACGTTCAGTACCGGTTAGTGCGGTCAAGACCTTTATTAAAGCCGGAGAAATAACCCCTGAATTACGGCCCTATGCAACTTTACTTAATTCCCTAGAGCTAAAAAACCTCCGCACTTCACTTCAGGGGGGGGTCAAAGTGGGGGTAGTCCCGGTCAGTAATTTTTTGGGTAGTCCGCTTGGGCAACAACTGCTCAATCAAATAGGGCAGATCATCCGGGTAAGTCCTGAAAGTAGCGGTGAAAAAGCAGTTTCATCGGCCCTAGTGCTGGCCACTAGCCAACCCGATGGTCTTAATTTAGTCAATTTTTTAGAGGCTTTTCCTACCCAGCAGATTTGGGTGGACGGCTTGCTGCTCCGGGGTGCCGTCGATCAAGTGGAGCAATTGGTCAGTGAAGCCCGTAAAGTCGGGACGGTTGATCCCAATGCTCCCCTAGAAGCCCTACTTCCCCCCGATATTAAAGGGATTAAAGACCCCCAGGTCAAAGGGCCTTATAAAGTTCAAACCCTGACGCTTAATAATCGTGAACGTCCTATGGTGAGTGCAGTATGGCTCAGTAGCGCCAAGGGCAAGCGTCCGGTCTTGATCCTCTCCCACGGACTCGGTGAAGACCGTAGTAGCTATGCCTATTTAGCGGAACACTGGGCTAGTTTTGGATTTCATGTAATTGCACCCAATCATCCCGGCAGCGACCAAAAAAGACTCCAGGCGCTGCTTGAAGGGCGCTATACCGACGTGGTAGCTGCAACCGAATTTATTGAGCGGCCCAAGGATATTACCCGTCTGATCAATCGTTTAGATCAACTCAATAAGAGTGACCCTCGCTTTCGTAACCGTCTAAATTTGGGTGCAATTGGTGTTTTTGGTCATTCCTTCGGGGGGTATACCGCCCTGGCGTTGGCGGGTGCGCCCCTAGACCCCCCAGCCCTTCAAAAAGTGTGTACCCAAACCCCTGAAAAAAGTTTGATGGTCAATCTGGCTTTTTTCTTTCAATGTCAGGCCCAGCAATTGGGTAATGCGCCCATAGCCCTACGGGATAAACGGATCAAGGCGGTAATTGCCTCTAGTGCCGTTAGTGGTTCAGCATTTGGAACCGGACTCAATCAGATTGCCTTACCGACATTGATGGTGACTAGCACCGATGACCGAGTCACCCCCTCTGTGCCTGAACAGGCGCAACCGTTTACTACACTTGCTAAGCCCAAGTATCTATTGACCTTTGTTGGGGGAAGCCACTTTAGTGTGGGGGCTAACCGTCCTGCTAATCCAAATCTGCCGAATCTAGGGGCGGGTGATATCACGGCCCAAAATGCTCTTCAAGCCGTGGGTTTAGCTTTTTGGGCGACCTATTTGGGGGTAGAACCGCGCTACAAAGGCTATTTAGTCCCTAGCTATGGC
>JANNOF010000244.1:0-3183 GCA_031398925.1 Gloeobacteraceae cyanobacterium SOY_34_metabat_371
CGATCCCCATGTAATTGATTTTTACCGGCGCTTAGGGTTTATCTGCGACCCTGAAGGGATCAAGGGGATGTTTTGGTATCCTGATTAGATCTTGTCTTTGTTAAAATCATGAATGCTTGAAAGTAACGCGCCTAAAATAGAACCATAGTAGATTTCAAGCAGGGCCAAATGCAAACGGGGATAGCCCTTTTATTGGGGATCATGGTGCTAAGTTCACTATCAGTTGCCGCCGCCCCCCGCCTCTTGACGATCACTGAGGCTTCGGCCAGCTACCGTAGTCGTGATGTATTAAGTGCTTGGACGGGCACCACCAATCAAGTTTCAGGCACGCTCACCTTTGATGATCAAACAGGGCTATTTCAAGAAGGCCAGATCCAGGTTCAACTGGCCAGTATTGACTCAAAAAATGGGGTGCGCGATGGCAGAATGCGCAATGAGTTTTTACAAACGGATCAATACCCTACGGCTACCTACGTGATCCGCTCCCTTGAAGGATTCCCGGACTTTGCGGCTTGGAAATTATGGGGGACGAAGCAGCGAGGAACCATCAACGGTGATCTAACTATTCGCAACATAACCCGCCCCGTCAGCTTTACCGGTGAAGCCATCTATACGGGTCGTGGGTTAACGATTCAAGCCACAGGTTCGATTAAAATGACCGATTTTATGATCACGCTTCCATCACTTCTTTTTGTGACCGTAGCGGATACGGTAGGTTTGGATCTAACCGCCGTTGCCAAGCTTTCTACTCCGTAATAAAGAGCGGGAACTAAGTACGAAATCGGCGCATGATCCTTTTCCAACCGCTCGATGTTACATCGGAAAGACTGTGGCTCAAAGAACCTAACTCTAAGCCCACCAAGGCCCAGATCAGGTAGACCGGATTAAGGAAATTTGCATTAATTGTAGGTAGCGTTAGATCCAGGTAATAGACTCCTAGCCCAATAATTCCACTGCCTAAAATACCCCATAGCGCCACGTAGATCAGACGCACTAAAGTTCCTACGATGGGTCCGTGGGTCCACCAAGAACGATGCTTAAAACAGCGGCGGTAGGGTAACCAGATCCAACGTAATACACCCCAACGCTTATATTGATTGGAGTGGAGGTCTAGATCACCACTGAACATCAAACCGCTAAATAAATAGCTCCCACCGGTGACTAAGGCGCACTCTGCCCCAGCCAGTAGCCAGACTCCGCCGGTTATGAGTGGAACGGTCCATAGGGTTATGGCGTCGTGGGTAGATCCTTGGGCCACGTTAACTCAAGACACTGCCCCTAGTGTAAAGGGAGTCAAGGTCTTAGCCCAATAAAAGGCTTCGAGCATACTGGTGGCGCGGGCGGTGCCCTGTCCTACCCGGTCAAACGCGGTGCCATGATCCGGGGAAGTCCGTATAAAGGGCAATCCCACCGTGATATTTACCGCCTGATCGAAGGCTAAAAGTTTGAGGGGGGCGAGTCCCTGGTCATGATAAAGCGCCAAATAGCCATCGGGAACTGAAAAAACCGGATCTAGCGGTGCAAACCAAGCGCGACCCGCCGGGAGCCACATCGTATCGGGGGGAACAGGCCCTTGGACCTGGGGATAGTGACGGAGCAGGGGCGCTAACCAATCCCGTTCCTCTAGACCCAACTGCCCCCCTTCGCCACTATGGGGGTTGAGTCCTGCCACATGGACCTGGGGATCGGTGATCCCAAACGAATCCTGTAAAACGCGGAGTAATAGATCTAACTTCTGTTGCACCAAATCCCGATTAAGGACCTGGGGTACTTGAATCAGGGGAATATGGGTCGTCGCCAACATCATGCGCCAGCACCAACCCGTGTGGGGAGAGCGCGCGGCGAACATCATGGCGTAGGGATTATAGCCTTGGGCGATCACTTCGGTTTGACCCGGATACCGATGCCCTGCCTGATGCCAGGACTGCTTGGCAATGGGCGCGGTGACTAGGGCCGAACAGTGACCTTGTTTCACCAGATCAATACCAGCCTTGAGATACCGAAATCCCGCATCGCCACTACTGGGCTGGATCTGGGCTGGGACAAAAGCCTCGGTGGGCAGATCTACAATAGTTAGGGTTGCCGGATCTGCCAACAACGTACGTTCTTTAAGGGCCGCATAGGTTTGTTCTAAAACCCAGCGACTTCCAATCACCTGACAACAACTGCGCCAATCAGCTACGGCTAGAGCCTTGAGGACAACCTCTGGACCGATCCCCGCCGGATCCCCTAGGGTGAGGGCGAAGGGGCGCATAGGTGTTGGAGGTTTAAAAGACGTGGGTCTTCTAGGATCAAAGGACTCGGCAAAAAGTAGGGGTTATTCCACCCATGAAAATCATGACCTCCGCTGATCCGTAGCCCGGTACGTTCAGCGACCGAGTACCAAAAACGCGTCAAAGCCGCCGAATGGGTAGGGTGATACACCTCTAAGGCATCCACTTGAGCCAAAAGTTCTTCACTGATGGCTTGGGGGTAACGCTGGGGATGGGCAATGGAAACGGTTGCTCCGGCCCGGTGCAAAAATTCTACGGCTTCTAGACACCCTAAATGCCGGGGGGCGCGGTTTTCAGCCCGAAACTGGGCTTGGATCCGCAACCAAGTATTGAGGATCTGCCGGGTCGCAATGCCCTGCGCTACTAAATCCGTTACCTGTTTAGACCGAATTTCTAGGTCTTGGGTTACCTCAGCCACCCCTAACTGCGCTAAAGCAATTTGCCAGGTGTGTTGATAAAAGGCATAAAAAGCCTCTGAGAAAGCCAATAATTCCGGTGTGAGGTGGAGGTTATAGCCTAGGAGATGGACTTCCGTTTGGGTGCGTTCGCAGATCCCAGAGACTTCAATTCCCCCCACTACATTGGGAGGTAAGTCTTGACCGAGCCACCCGTGGACCGTATTGTGATCGGTAATCGCTAGGGTTCCATAGCCCTGTTCCAACGCTTGCTGGATTAACGCCGATGGTGCAAAAAAACCATCGCTGGCATTGGTGTGGTTGTGAAGACCGATGGACTGGATTTCAGACATAAAATCCTCACGGGGGCCTCCCTCCACGGTATCAGTTTCTTTTGGGAATGGCAGTAGCTTAGGAAGCGATCCCCATATTCTTAGCGCGTCACTTGACGGATCATATCAGAGATGGATTGCGCTAATTCACGGCCTAAACGTAGCCCTTGCTCATGGGTATAG
>JANNOF010000271.1:0-13287 GCA_031398925.1 Gloeobacteraceae cyanobacterium SOY_34_metabat_371
TGAGGAAGTACGGCAATTTATCCGTGATAACGCGTTGATGTGGCTAGAGGAGTATCGGGTTGATGGTTTACGGTTAGATGCCACAAGTTTTATTCGTAACGTCTATGGCAACAATAATGATCCTGACAATGATCTAGAAGATGGTTGGGGGTTGATGCAATGGATCAATGAAGAAGTTGATGAACGTCACCCCTGGAAAATCACCATTGCCGAAGATTCGGGGGGCAATAGTTGGATCACTAAGCCTTCTGAAGAAGGGGGGGCTGGCTTTAGTAGTCAGTGGGACATTGGTTTTTTAGGACGCATTCGCCAAACCTTGACGGTGCCCAATGACTATGGGCGGGATATGCACGCCATTGCCGCAGCGATCTACACTCATGAAGATGCGGTAAAACGAGTAATTTATACCGAGTCCCATGATGAAGTTGCCAATCTCAAAAAACGCTTGCCAGAGGAGATCTGGCCGGGGAATGCAGGGTGTTGGTTTTCCCGTAAACGATCTACCTTGGGCGCAGCCTTAGTTTTTACCGCTCCTGGGATCCCGATGCTATTTCAAGGACAGGAGCTGCTTGAAGACCGTTGGTTTAACGATCAGCAACCGATGGATTGGACTAAGTTAGAAAAGTTCGCTGGGATCCATCATCTCTACCGTGATTTGATCCGACTACGGCGTAATTTTGATAATAATACGCGGGGTTTAACCGGGCCAAATGTAGCGGTTCATCATATTAATAACCATGATAAAGTAGTCGCCTTTCATCGCTGGCAGAATGGCGGAGCTGGGGACGATGTGATCGTGGTACTCAATTTTGCTGACTGTAGTTATGACAGCTATACCCTAGGCTTTCCAAGACCAGGGCGCTGGAACGTACGTTTTAACAGTGATGGGCAAGGCTATAGTCCCGACTTTGGCAATCATTTAGGCTATGACACGGAAGCACAAACTTTACGGTGGAGCAAACCCGACGGGATGATGTGGGGTGCCAATGTAGGGATCGGGCCCTATAGTGCCTTAATTCTTTCCCAGTAAGTCAATAATTTAAAAAATTGCGTTTTGGTAAAACAACGCGTTAACAAAAAGGGGACGGTGGTACGATAAAACCACCCTTCCTAACCCATGGCCGTGTCAGCCCCTGTATTTACCTTCCTTTTTACGGATATTGAAGGCAGTACTAAACTTTGGGAACAAGCGCCTCAAGAGATGGCTTTAGCCCTAGCGCGTCATGATCAAATTCTGCGTCAATCGATTGAAATGGAGCAGGGGTATGTTTTTAAAACCGTAGGGGATGCCTTTTGTGCGGTTTTTCATAGGGCCAGTGACGCGCTCCAAGCCGTAGTCAGGGCGCAGCACATCCTGGTGATGGAACCTTGGCTGACCCCTAGCCCCATTAAAGTTCGTATGGCCCTCCATAGTGGAGCAGCAATAGAGCGCGATAACGATTACTTTGGTCCGGTTTTAAACCGGGTTGCCCGCATATTAGCGATTGGGCATGGCGGTCAGATTTTAATCTCTGGCGCAACCCAACAATATTTAGAGCAGTTGCCTGAGTTGATCCATTTAGAAAACTTAGGACATCATCGACTCAAAGATCTACTCCAGGCTGAACAAATTTGGCAATTGTGCCATCCGCATTTACCCCACCAGTTTCCTCCCCTTAAATCCCTCAATTTTACCCTTCATAATTTACCGGCACAAATGACTTCTTTTGTGGGCCGAGGACGGGAAATTAATGAAATCAAGCAATTGCTACTAACAGCAAGACTTGTGACCCTAACCGGGACAGGTGGGGCAGGAAAAACGCGGCTTTCATTACAGATCGGAGGAGAATTATTAAATGGGGACGCCGATGGTGTTTGGTTTGTAGAATTAGCTCCCGTAAACGAAGATTCTCTTGTTCTTCAAGCAGTAGCCAATGTATTTAAGATTCACGAGGAACGTGATCAATCCTTACAAGAGGCTTTATTAAGCTATCTACATCCTAAAAGCTTATTACTCATTCTAGATAATTGTGAGCACTTAGTTTTAGCCTGTGCACAATTAGTAGAAAGAATCCTACAGTCCTGCCCTAAAGTTAAAATTTTGGTTAGTAGTCGTGAAACGCTGAATATTCCTTGTGAAGTAAGGTATCGCGTACCTTCGTTATCGCTGCCTGAGCCGGGAATCCCATGGACTCTTGATCAAACAGAGAAATTTGAAGCCTTGCATTTATTTTTAGACCGGGCACGTATGGCATTGACTAGTTTTGCCCTTACAGAACACAATGCCTCCATGATCGTCGCCATATGTAGGCGTTTAGATGGAATCCCCCTAGCTCTAGAATTAGCAGCAGCTAGAGTACGCACTTTGCCGATTGAAAAAATTCAAGCCCGATTGGAGGATCAATTTCGCCTATTGACCGGGGGTAGTCGAACAGCGCTACCCCGCCAACAAACCCTACGCGCTTTGATCGATTGGAGCTACGATCTTTTGAATGTAAAAGAGCAGTTGTTATTACAACGCCTTTCTATCTTTTCTGGAGGGTGGGATCTTTGTGCCGCTGAAACAATTTGTAGTGATCCAGCTCTAGAAAATTGGGAAATTCTAGATCTCCTAACGGCCTTGGTCGATAAATCACTGGTTTTTTATGAGTCAGAAACAGACCGCTATCGACTCTTAGAAACCGTCAAACACTATGCCCATGAAAAATTAAATGCCCCGATGTTTTTCCACCAGCGGTACTGTGCCTATTATTTAGCCCTTGCCGAAGATGCAGACCCTCAGCTATTGGGTCTTGAAGCTAAAAAGATCTTGGCAAAACTTGAGCTAGAACATGATAATTTTCGTACCGCATTAACCATAGCTCAGAACACATTAGCTGATTGGGAACTGGTCTTACGTTTATGTGTGGCCTTAGTCTATTTTTGGCGACTTCGTGGCTATTGGAGCGAGGGAAAAGACCAGCTTCAACGGGCTTTAGATCACAGCGCTACCCCCAATGGCACCAGAGCAAAAGCCTTGAATGGCTTGGGGTCGATCACTATTTATCAAGGTAATTATCTCGAGGCGGAGCATTTATTTAGACTGGCTTTAATCATTAGTCAAGACTGCTTAGATCCCAGTATTGAAGCATTGACGCTTAATAACCTGGGTAAAGTTAGCTTTAGTCAAGGAAATTATCCCCAGGCGTTGAAACTGTTTCAGCAGGCATTGATCCTAGCGCGGGGTCTAGGAAACTTATTTCTAGGGACGCAAATTCTCTGTAGCATGGGTGATATAGCCGTCGATCAAGGGTCCTATTCCCAAGCAGAATCACTCTATATAGAAGCGTTAACGCTTGCCCAAAAGCTCAAAAACCAAACCTTAGAACTTACCGTTCTCAATAACCTAGGTGCCGTTGCTTCAGCCCAGGGAGATCATGCTAAGGTACAGGCCATGTGTGAACAGATCTTAGTTATTAGTCGCGATCTTAACCATCCACTTTTAGAAGTGACTACCCTCAATAATCTGGGTATTTCAATTCTATACCAGGACGACTACGTAACCGCTCAAAATTATTTAGAGCAAGCTTTAACGATCAATCGGAAGATGGGTAATCGTGTTTTGGAGGCCGGTAATTTAAGTAATTTGGCTAGAATTGCAGTACACATAAGAGATTATCAAAAAGCCCAGCAATACTACCAACAGGCGCTAATACTTTATCAACAGTGTGGGCGGCAAGTAGGCATGATTGAAACCCTAGAACATATGGCCTTTCTCGCCAGCTGTAAAGATCACGTTCAAGCCTTTGCTTGTCTCTATGGCGCCACACAGATCTTCCGGGAACAATTGGGTATCCCCCCAACACCAGATCAACAATCACAATGGCAAACTACTTTGGCTAGCGTCGCGGTGGCATTTGATCCTGAACCATTCAAGCTAGCGCAACAAGTGGGGCAAGGTATGTCCTTAGAAGCGGCCATAGCCTATGCCCTGCAAGAAATCTAAGTTTGCCTATGGGGCCAACGTTTAAAAAATGCGCCGGGAAGGGTTGCTATAATAAGCTCCACCCGCCAGAGTGAACACTAATTCTGGTTTGTGAACACCGGGGGAATCCTCTAGCCATGCCCGTTCAGTTTTACAACACCCTGACGAAACGCAAGGAAATTTTTGAACCCCAAGACCCGCAACGGGTGCAGATTTATGTCTGTGGGGTCACGGTGTACGACCGCTCCCACATTGGTCACGGACGCTGCTTTACGGTTTGGGATACGCTGTGGCGGTATTTAGAATGGCGGGGCTACGGGGTACAGTACGTTCAAAATTTTACCGATCTGGACGACAAGATCCTCCAACGGGCGGAAGTCTTGGGGGTCTCCTGGCAAGAAGTCGTCCGGCTGAATATTCAAGATTACTTTACGGATATGGCCCTTTTAAATATCCGTCCGGCCCAGCTTACGCCCCGCGTCACCGAAAGCCTACCGGAGATCCAAACATTTATCGAAGCCCTGATCGCCAAGGATTTTGCCTATGGTGCCCAAGGGGATGTGTACTACGCTGTCCGCAACTTTGTGGGCTATGGCAAACTTTCCGGTAATCAGCTCGATCAGCTCAAAGAAGGAGCTAGCCAACGGGTCTCAGCGGAGGATCTAGGGCGCAAACGTGATCCCTTGGATTTTGCCCTCTGGAAAGCGGCTAAACCCGGTGAACCCGCCTGGGATACCCCCTTTGGTCCAGGACGACCGGGCTGGCACATTGAGTGCTCCGCCATGATCCGCAAACACATGGGCACGACCATTGACATTCATGCGGGGGGCGAAGACCTGATCTTCCCGCATCACGAGTGCGAGATTGCCCAATCCGAAGCGCTACAAGAAGCTCCCCTGGCTAAGTATTGGCTGCACAATGCCTTTGTCAAAGTCAATGGCGAAAAAATGTCCAAATCCTTGGGTAATTTCATCACCATTAGCGCGGCGAGTCAAAAATATCATCCCTTGGCCCTACGGCTACTGATCCTCCAGAGCCATTACCGCACCACGATCAATTTTACCGATGAGTCTTTAGCGGCGGCCCAAGAAGCCTGGAACCGCATCAGAGATGTGATCTACTTAGGCGAACTGCTCCAGTTTGATCCCCAAGCACACTTGGCTGTAGAACTACGGGACTTAGACTTTACCCGCATTGAACACTTTACCCAAGGGATGGATCAAGACTTGGGCACCCCCCAGGGTCTGGGGGTAATTTTTGATCTGGTTAAGAAACTTTTGCCAGAACGCAATATTCGGATGCATGGCGGGCAAATGACCCTGACGGAACCGGAGTTAGCCCGACTTTGGCGGACGCTCATGTATTTGCTCGATCCCCTGGGGCTGATCCCTCCCTTAGCAGTGGCAAAACCAAGTCAAGACCAGCTTATTCCAATGATCGAGGCTCAAATCAGCCTACGGCGTCAGGCCAAAGAGGCACGCGATTTTGTTACGGCGGATCTGATCCGCGCGGAGCTTTTGAATCAGGGTGTCGTCCTGGTTGATAATAAAGACCGCACAACTTCTTGGCATTGGCAAGACTGATGTGGTGGATCGTTGCGCTCAACACCTTCCTTTTACTGATCCTGCTCTTCGTTTTGGCCTTGGTGGTGCGCCTCCGTCAGCCCCTCATCAATTTAGAGACATCGGTACAGGCCCTAATCGACCAGTTAACCCTGACGCTCCCGGTCACAGGTAGCCAAATCTTAATGGGTAAACAGCAGATCCTGGGGATCCGTCAAGGTTTGCGTTTGGTACAGACCCTTTTAGGCCAACTTCCCTTGGTTCCTGGCTATGTGCGATCCACCGGGCGACTGTTAAAAAGACGACCGCGCAGTTAAAGTAGGTACAGCACTGAGGATCTCTACTATGGCGGATCAAAGTTCCAGTAGTTTTTGGGGTGGATTACTCTTCGGCGCAGCCGTTGGACTCCTATGTGGCTTGGCCTTTGCACCCCGGAGTGGTAAAGAAAGCCGCCGCATGATCAAAAACACCTTGGATGGACTGCCCAATACCGCACGGGATACCGTAGATTCCGTCCAGTTTGGAACTAATCGTATGACCAATACTTTGATCGACGATAGTCGCAAACGGATCGATGAAACAATCCAACGGTTGCAAGAGGCCCTAGATGCGGGTAAGCGTGCCACCCAGGAATATCGAGACCGTCACCGCGAAACCAACGGCATGACCGCTACCCCTGATCGCAGTGAGTGATCCACAATTTTGGTTAGGTTTAACCACTGGACTCCTCGCCGCTGGATTATTGATCCTCATGGTGGCCCTCTTGCCTTTTTTGCAACAATTACAACGCACCGCGACCGCCGCTGAACGGCTTCTAACCCTCCTCGAGCGCGAATTACCTGCCATTTTGGGCAATGTGCGCGAGACTACAGGCGAGATCAAAGAAGTCTCAGCCGAGTTGGATGATGGACTTAAAAAAGTCAATCAAGCGGCGGATGCCGTCGGATCAGGGGTAACGATAGTCCGTGTGCAATCTGGAAATCTCAAGGTCCAAACGGGGGCAGTATTAGCGGGCGTGCAAACCGCTTGGCAGACCTTGTGGGCGAAGCGATCCTAAATTAGGCTTTAGGGGGATTAACGGGGGATCTAAAATGGAGAAAGAACCTCAGATCAAAGCCCATGCAACCCTCTAATCCCAATGCCTTTACCACCAAAGCGTGGGAATCCATTGTCAGTGCCCAAGATGTTGTCCGTCGCTTTCGACAACAACAAATGGAGTCCGAGCATCTATTTTTGGCCCTCTTGGAGCAAGACCAAGGTTTAGCTCCCGTGATCCTCAAACAAGTAGGAGCAGACCCCAAGCGGGTTCAGACGCGGGTCGAAGATTTTGTCAATCGTCAGCCCAAGGTCTCTAACTCCGATAATATTTACGTGGGCCGTTCCTTAGAAACCCTCCTAGACCGGGCCGATAATGCCCGTAAAAGTTTTAAGGACGAATTTATTTCCGTTGAGCACCTGATTTTAGGCTTTATCAGCGATGAACGCATGGGTAAACGCCTACTTAAAGACTTTAATTTAAGCGAAAGCCAGATCAAGCAAGCCATTCAAAATATCCGGGGGGCGCAAACCGTGACGGATCAAAACCCTGAAGGTAAGTACCAGTCCTTAGAAAAGTACGGACGGGATCTGACCAAACAAGCTGAATTGGGTAAATTAGACCCCGTGATCGGCAGAGATGAAGAGATCCGCCGGGTTATTCAGATCCTGTCGCGCCGTACTAAAAATAACCCCGTACTAATCGGTGAACCGGGTGTTGGTAAAACCGCGATTGCCGAGGGACTAGCCCGCCGGATTATCCAAGGGGATGTGCCTGAATCCCTCAAAGACCGTAAACTGATCTCCCTGGATATGGGGGCTTTGATCGCCGGGGCCAAGTACCGGGGGGAATTTGAAGAACGGCTCAAGGCCGTTTTAAAAGAAGTCATGTCCGCTGAAGGACAAGTCGTTTTATTTATCGACGAGATCCATACCGTAGTCGGGGCTGGGGCCACCGAAGGCTCGATGGATGCCAGTAATCTCCTCAAACCGATGCTAGCCAGGGGCGAGTTGCGCTGTATTGGGGCCACGACGTTAGATGAATACCGCAAGTACATCGAAAAAGACGCGGCCCTCGAACGCCGTTTTCAACAGGTCTTTGTCGATCAGCCCACCGTTGAAGATACGATTTCGATCCTGCGGGGCTTAAAAGAACGCTACGAACTCCACCACGGGGTCCGCATCACCGATGCCTCTTTGGTGGCGGCGGCGGTCTTGTCTAATCGCTATATTGCCGACCGATTTTTGCCCGATAAGGCCATTGATCTAATGGATGAAGCGGCGGCCAAACTCAAAATGGAGATCACTTCTAAGCCCGTGGAACTCGATGAGATCGACCGCCGCATTCTCCAGATGCAAATGGAACGACTTTCTTTATTGCGTGAATCAGATATCGCCTCTTTAGAACGCCTCCAACGTCTAGAACGTGATCTTGCCAGTTTGCAAGAGGAGCAAAATCGCCTCAATACCCAGTGGCAACAGGAGCGCAATAGTCTAGATGAGATCCAAAAGATCAAGGCCCGTATTGATGAAGTCAATGTACAGATCCAACAGGCTGAACGGGATGGGGGCGACTTAAAACGGGCGGCGCAACTTAAGTATGGCGATCTGCCTGGGCTGGTGCGTGAACTCCAAACTCTAGAGCAAAAAGTCCAACTCGAAGGCCCCGCCTTACTCCGCGAACAGGTAACCCAGGAGGACATTGCCGAGGTGGTTTCCAAGTGGACGGGGATCCCGGTGACCAGTATGTTGCAGTCCGAAAAGCAAAAACTCTTACACCTCGAAGGGGTGCTGCATCAGCAAGTGGTCGGTCAAGAGGAAGCCGTTAAAGCCGTATCGGCGGCGATCCGGCGTTCCCGTTCTGGTCTGAGCGATCCCAATCGACCCCTCGGATCGTTTATTTTTTTAGGCCCCACCGGGGTAGGCAAAACCGAACTGGCGAAAGCCTTGGCAGAACTACTTTTTGATGACCGACAAGCCCTTGTACGAATCGACATGTCCGAGTACATGGAAAAACATAGCGTGGCCCGTTTGATCGGTGCGCCTCCGGGTTATGTGGGCTACGACGAAGGGGGGCAACTCACCGAAGCCGTCCGCCGCCGCCCCTATGCGGTGATCCTGTTTGATGAAATTGAAAAAGCCCATCCCGATGTGTTTAATATCCTTTTGCAACTTTTAGACGATGGGCGGTTGACGGATTCCCAAGGTCGGACCGTAGATTTTCGGAACACCATTGTGATCATGACCTCTAACATCGGATCTAATTACCTCCTTGAACTGGCCGCCGATGACTCCCGCTATGGCGAAATGCGCAATCGGGTCTTAGAAGCGCTACGGCAACACTTCCGGCCCGAATTTCTCAACCGCGTAGATGAGCAGATCATCTTCCACGCCTTGGGCCGTGCCGAACTGGTCAAGATCGTCGCGTTGCAGATCAATTTTCTGCGGCAACGCCTTGAGGCCCAGAAACTCCAGCTTGAACTCACCCCTGAAGCCCTCGACTTCATAGCCGAAGTAGGCTTTGATCCCACCTATGGCGCACGGCCTTTGAAACGGGCGGTTCAGCGGGAGCTAGAAAACCCCATTGCCAGTCATTTATTGGCAGGTGATTTCCCAGAGGGCACGACGATCCTGGTGGAGGTGCAAAATGAGCGTCTGCACTTTACTGCTAAAAACCTTGTGGCTCTAGAATCTACTGAAGTGTGATCAAACTCACACGCGTTCTTGAAGCTCCCTGAGATACTACAACTAAGGGAATTGGGTTCCTTATTTAACCAATACGAGTCCGGCAGAGGTGTCGGACTCTTTTTTATAGGGCAACACGTACAAGATCCCGACAAAACCTATTGGGGTACTATTATATTCTTGAGAACCAGCAATGGTCCTCCTAAATCGCCCATTTTGCTAGCCGCAACCCAGGTCCTATCCTCACATCGTGTAATGAACTAGGGGTAAACATGATCAAGTATGAAGTCCCAAATCTCACCTTCCAGGTTGCCGTGGAGGGTTTTACGGATTGCCTCAATGCCCGCATCCGGGCGATTACCTTTCTCCGTAATAACGCAGCCGTTAATCAAGTGGCTATAGCCGAGGTAACTCCTGAGGATCTTACTTTTCTTGGTGTCCTAGCGGGTGAACCGGAGATGGAGGGCAAACTGATCACCGGAACCGCCAACTAATAAGCCCTAGATCTTTACTAAGCGCCCCCTAGCCCCCACAACGTGGGGGAAGGGGGGCTGATTACCCGAAGTTGATATGATTTACCCGCGCTATTTATGCAAGCGGTCTAATAGCTCCTTAGCCCCTTGGGTGCCCAAAAAGCTCCAAAGCCGTTCATGGCCCACACCCACGACAGGAACGAGATATTTAGGATCAACGGCGAGCGCAAAGAGTTCTTGGGCCATGGCAAAGGGTACTACCCCATCGCGGGTGCCATGAATGATCACGGTGGGAACACGGATTTTAGGCATCCTTTGGGCCAGATCAAACCGATCCCGCAAAAAATAGCCGTTAGACAAAATGCGCCAAAGCAGACTACGGCGGGCAATCGCCGGAATAGAGGTAAAGGCTCCTTCTAGGATCAAGCCACCGCACTCGGGGTGGTCGTGCGCCAAAGCTCCTGCCACCGCCGCCCCCAGGGAATGTCCGTGGATGATGATACGAGCAGGGTCAATCTGCAGCGCCATAAGATAGGCCCAAACCGCCTCGGCATCGCTATATAAACCGTTTTCTGAAGGATTTCCCTGACTTTGCCCATAACCCCGATAGTCAAACAACACACAGCCACAGCCCATGCGTCGCCAAAAATCCGCTAGGGGCACATGGGAAGAAATATTGCCGCTTTTACCGTGACAATAGATCACCACCGGATGTTTTAGACTAGCCGCCGGAAGATACCAACCGTGAACTTGGGCGTCTTTGACGGCTAGGGTAAATTCTTGAAAGGCCCAACCGTAAACCGCTGGTGTACAGATCAAACTCCGCGCTGGGGCGTAGATCAGACGGGTTTGAAATTTGTATCTAAAGGCCACAGGTTATCTCCCCATAATCTCAGGGCCATCGGTATACTAGACAGCGATCTTCCCCTGGTTACATAGCGTAAGCTAACCGATACCTAACACCCCAATTTGCATGATCCCAATGAATTACCGTGGCTGGGAGATCAAAATCCGTCGGTATCATGACGAGGAGGAAATCCAGTACACCGTTTATATTAATTACCCTGGCGAATTGGTTATCAGCCGTCCTGGTTATGGCAGTGTGGGCGAAGCGTGTAGCTGTGCCCTAGCCATTATCGATGAGCTACATCCCCATGTGCAGCAAAGGATCGTTAGCGCTAACTGTCTAACTTCAACACTGACATAAACGCTTCTTGGGGTACTTCCACAGATCCCACGGATTTCATGCGCTTTTTACCTTCTTTTTGCTTCTCCAAAAGTTTACGCTTCCGAGAAACATCCCCGCCGTAGCACTTCGCCAAAACGTTTTTACGCAATGGGGCAATATTTTCACGGGCTACAACTTTAGCGCCAATAGCCGCCTGGATCGGGATCTGAAATTGTTGGCGGGGGATCAGTTCTTTGAGTTTGGCCGTGAGTTGCCGCCCAATGCTTGGGGCTTTATCGGCATGGACAATGGCAGAAAGGGAGTCCACGGCCTCGCCATTGAGGACGATATCTAGCCGCACCAGATTACCGCCTCGGTAGCCTAAAAATTTATATTCCAACGAGGCATAGCCCCGTGAGCGGGATTTAAGTTGATCGAAAAAGTCTGAAATCACTTCTGCTAACGGAACTTCATAGATCAACGTCGCCCTCGTCGGAGTGATGTAGCTGAGGTTAATAAAGATCCCCCGACGGTTTTGACAGAGTTCCATCAACGTACCCACGTAGTCTTGGGGGGTGATGATCTCGACTTTAACGTAGGGTTCTTCGATTTTTTGACGTTGATCCGCTGGGGGCAATTCTGAGGGGTTCTGAATGTAGACAATTGATTCATCGTTCATGGTCACTTGATAGATCACCGAAGGAGCTGTGGTGATCAGGGAGAGATTATATTCCCGCTCGAGGCGCTCTTGGATGATTTCCATGTGCAAAAGGCCCAAAAAGCCGCAGCGAAAGCCAAAACCTAAGGCCGAAGAAGACTCTGGCTCAAAACTTAAGGAAGCATCGTTGAGGCTGAGTTTATCTAGGGCCTCACGCATATCTTCAAACTGATCGGAGTCGATGGGATAAAGCCCACAAAAGACCATCGGTTGCGCTGGACGATAGCCCGGTAAGGCTTCGGGGGCGGGTTTATGGACTAGGGTGATCGTGTCTCCTACCCGTGCATCCTGTACCGCCCGGATCTGGGCAGAAAGATAGCCGACTTCGCCCGCATGCAGCGAATTAACTTGGACTTGAGCGGGTTTGAGCACCCCCAGTTCATCAATTTCAAATTCGCGCCCGGAGTTCATAAAGCGGATCTTGTCACCCCGCTTGACGGTGCCGCTCATGATCCGAAAATAGACGATCACACCCCGGTAGGCGTCGTAGTAGCTATCAAAGATCAACGCTTGGAGTGGGGCATCAACGAGATCCAGTGGGGCAGGAATATGCTTTACCAGTGCCTCTAAAATCTCAGGGACGCCGACCCCTTCTTTAGCCGAGGCCAAAATAATATTCGCCACATCCAGACCGATCATATCTTCGATCTCCGTGGCGACCCGCTCTGGTTCTGCCCCCGGTAAATCGATCTTGTTGAGTACAGGAATGATCTCTAGATTGTTTTCTAGGGCTAAATAAACATTTGCTAGGGTTTGGGCCTCAACACCCTGGGAGGCATCAACGATCAGTAGTGCGCCCTCACAGGCGGCAAGCGACCGCGAGACTTCATAGGTAAAGTCCACGTGACCGGGAGTATCGATCAGGTTAAGAATATAGGTATTGCCATCTTTCGCGTGGTACTCCATGCGGGCCGCCTGAAGCTTGATCGTGATCCCGCGCTCGCGTTCTAGATCCATATTGTCTAAATGCTGGGCCACCAGATCCCGGTTACTGACAGTGCCTGTGGCCTGCAAAAGTCGGTCCGCCAAGGTGGACTTACCATGATCAATGTGGGCAATGATGCAGAAATTGCGAATTCGGGATACAGGAACGTCGGTCATTGCCCAAGGTCACAAAAGTTCATCTCTGATCGTACGCTTTGTTCTCCTGATCTGCACAGGGATCTTTCTTTCTGATCCTG
This sequence comes from Gloeobacteraceae cyanobacterium SOY_34_metabat_371, assembly GCA_031398925.1. Lineage (GTDB taxonomy): Bacteria > Cyanobacteriota > Cyanobacteriia > Gloeobacterales > Anthocerotibacteraceae > JANNOF01. Next base: position 12,766 of record JANNOF010000271.1, read on the forward strand.
CTTCAGCGTCTCCCAGAATACAAATACTGCGTGCCACAAAATAGCTCTGTAATGCATCTCTAGAATGCTTTGTCCATAGCGATCAAGCCCGATCCCCTAGATCCCCCGTGCTAGCGATGGACCGTGGGAGTATGGCACCCTAGAAGAAAGTCTGGAGGCCATATGTTCACAGGTGTAATGACGCTCCCGCGATTTCTTTTGGCTCGTCAGGCCCACCTCCCCGATCAGAGTGGCGAATTTAGTAATCTCATGCTCTTGATCAGTACGGCAGTTAAGACCATTGCTTGGCAATTGCGGAGTGCAGGCTTGATCGAAGATGCCTTGGGGCTTACAGGACAGGTCAATGTTCAAGGAGAAGAAGTTCAAAATTTGGATGAATATGCCAATACGGTTTTTCTAAAAACCCTCCGTGAAACAGGGGTCGTTAGTACCCTGATCTCCGAAGAACTCGAAGGCCCAGAGCACCTCATGCGCTGTACACCGGGGAGCTATTCTTTACTGCTCGACCCCCTGGATGGATCG
>JANNOF010000284.1:0-2046 GCA_031398925.1 Gloeobacteraceae cyanobacterium SOY_34_metabat_371
CTATTGGTATATCCGCTGAGCCCACCCCCAAGATCACCCAACCCACCCCCATCATGTTACCGTCACCGCAGGAACTTTTACGTCCCTTGTTTTACTTTTTGGGACGTGTACATAATGTAGTCCTACCTGTCAAAGTACAGACCTTAGGGGATTACCGGTCAGACCTCAAAGTACTCAAATATAGCTGTGTTCAAAAAGCTACGGCCCTAAATACCCAAGCGGCCTATCAAAGGCAGATCGCAGAAGCTTGTTATGACCGGATCTATGCCCTTGAAGAGCAGATCATGCTCCTAGCTGGTATCGCCGAAATGGGTTCTGTCGACGGGATCACCCCTATCTGGAGTGATGCGTTGCTCAACCAACTGATCGCCTGTCAGCAAGAGCAGGAAACCTGGGGCGCTGAAGGGCTACATTTTCAAGAGCAGGCGAATCGTAAGGGCAATCTTGCCGATAGTTATTCTAAGCTGGTTATTGAAATTCATGTCCACCTCATACAGATCAAGGAAGTAAATGCCCTTAAAGTAGGGCAAAAATCCCTACTTGGCCATTTTGCTGAGATGAGCAAAGGTCTGGATGGCGCACAACGAGAAGTGGTACAACTCGGTTTACCTGCACCCCGGAACTAACTGTTTTATAGGGGAGATAATGGGGATACTGTAGACTTATATTCAGATAATTTAACTGTTTTGTAGGGATGTCCCTACGCTCAGCGAAATAGAGTATGCTGATTAATATGAAGCAAAAACAATGAACTATCTGCTGTTTACAGTTGGAGCCTTAATTGTGCTTTGGATCTTCAACAGCTTGAGATCCCGTGCGCCACTACAAACCTACCGTCAAAGGTACGATAGGGCGATTACTGAACTACGACAAGCACCCAACGATCAACAACTTAAACAGGAAGCCTTACGTTTAGGACGTGCTTTTTATTTACAAAAAGCGGGTAAAAAAGTTGGTCGTGAGGAACAATATTCTATTGAAGACCTGATCAAACGTGAAGTTGATCAAGCTATTCGAGGTAGTCAGTAATCGGTGATGGTGGATTCTATCAAGGAGTGGGAGGAATGACCCTAGAGCATAACGAAGAAGGGGATTCCCATTGGCATTTTTTTGAAAAAAATCCCCAACCCATGTGGATCTATGATCTAGAGACCTTGGCGATCCTCGCGGCTAATGCAGCTTGTCTTTATTACTATGGCTATACACGGGCTGAATTTTTGCAACTGACCATTGCTGATCTGCGCCCGCCGGATCAGGTTCCCCGCTTACTCGAACATATTAAAGCGGATCAGAACCAGGAATTGAGTCGATCAGGGATCTGGTGGCATCGCAAAAAAGATGGGACTTTGATTGAGGTTTTAATTTCTTCCCACGCTACGGTTTTTGCAGGAAAAAAAAGCCGTTTAGTCTTAGCACAAGATATCACGGAGCCACGCCGAACCGAAGAACGCCTAAAGCAATCTGAGGCGATTTTACGGGCAATCTTTAGCAATCGCAGCCAATTTTTTATTTTGATGGATGGTGCTGGGTATGTCCGCTCCTTTAGTCAGATCGTAGCCAAAGGCATAAAACGGCTTTTTAATCATCATCTTCAGCCCGGTGATGCCCTCATTCAGGTGATACCCCCCGAACATCAAGTGATGTTTCAAGCTAATTTAGCGCGGGTAGCCCAGGGTGAAGCCTTTTGTATCGAGCACTGTTTTGTGGGACAAAATGGTCAAGAATATTGGTTTGACTTTAGCCACAACCCAGTCTATGCAGAAGATAGGACTTTTTTGGGTGTTTGCCTAAGTGGCGTGAGTGTCAATAAAAGTAAACAAGCGTTAAAAGCCCTAACCGAAAGTGAAGAACGTTTTCGTTCCCTTGTACAGCATTCTTCAGAACTCATTACGGTCATAGATATTACGGGGAAAATTCTCTACGAAAGTCCTCCCGGTGAGACGATTTTAGGCTATTCCTGTCAGGATCGTCTGGGAAAAGATGTTTTTGCCCCGGTTCATCCCCAGGATGCCACTCGGGTGGGGAATCTTTTTCAAACTCTTTTGA
>JANNOF010000328.1:0-3739 GCA_031398925.1 Gloeobacteraceae cyanobacterium SOY_34_metabat_371
GGCGGGGGGCACGTACTGCTTCCTGCAGCGGCAGGGGTTCTGCCACAACTTCCACCACGGGCGGTGTGGGAACCTCGGCTACAACCACTTCAAGAGGACGTACAGGTTCAGGCAGATCCATAACCACAGGAGTAATAACCGGGGGCAATTCGGGTTCTACAACCGGAGGTGCGACGATCACCACGTCAGGTACTGCTACCGCTACCTCAGCCGCAATAACGGGCACAGGTAGCGACTCTACCGGGGCGATGAGCGGTTCGGGCGCAATTTTCTTTTGGGCCGGAGGGCTATAAACCGTGATGATCTGTTGCTTGCTGGGTTGAACAGGTTTCGTAGGAGCTAACTGAGCCGACCGGATCTCTGATTTAACGGGTTTCACCGCTTTTTTCTCAGGACCTTGCTTACGCAACGCCGTGCGGATCTGTTGGGCCTCATCTTCAGTGATCGTGCTGCTATGGCTTTTGTAGGCGATGGCTAGACGGTCACAAATAGCCAAAATGTCTTTGTTATCGCGGTTAAGTTCACGCGCTAGATCATAGATCCGTACAGTTTTCATCCTATTACCTCCTGATCATGCAAAAGTTCTACCAAGGGTGCCGCCGCCGGGATTCGGTTCCAAAGTGCTTGATAAATTTCCGGGGGCACCTTGACTTTTAGGGTCTTACTCAAGCGGTCCTTACGTTGAGCCTGCTTCAAACAGGCAGACTGGGGACACAGGTACGCAGAACGGCCCATGCCTCCGTCCAATTGTACTAGGTGTGAAGGCCAAAGACGTACCACGCGCCAAAATTCTTCCCTGGGAGCAAGGCGACGACAGGCAAGACATAACCGTAGGTTTTTGGTGGCGCGGCCCTTGATCATGTACCCACTGTAAAACAGGGGAAGAAGAATTCTTCCTCCCCAATTATGGCAGTTTTTGGTGCTTAGGGCTTACCCCAGGGGGTGTTATAAAACCCAGGAATCAAAAGCGAACCTTGGAATAATTGGATCAAGATGATCAAAAATACACCAAATAACGCGATCAACACTCCCATGACTGGGGTTGTGCCCCAGCCCCGCGTGGCTTTGCCGTATTCCGAGTTAAGAGGCTTGAGCCGGTCTCCCAGCCATGTGCGGATTGCCATTGAATGCCTTGCTTAAGGAAAAATTTACAATGTATTATAGAAGAGTCATCTCCAAAACACCAGACCTATGATCTCAGCCCAAGTAATTGTTCTCAGCATTGTGGCGGTACTCGTGGCAATTACGGGCTATTCGGTCTATACCGCTTTTGGTCCCCCTTCTAAAGAATTAGAAGACCCGTATGAACTTCACGAAGACTAGGGTATAAATGGGGGCGTGGATGATTGGTCCTTCACGCGCTTCAATGACACCGTCGGCCCACTGTTTGGAGCGCAGGCCGAACCCTTAAGTCTGGATTTAACCGGAGTAGCGTTTATTGATCCCTACGTGATCGCCGGGTTAGCGATGGCGGAACTCCATCTAGGGCAGGCGATCAGTTTGGAACATCTTGATATTCAGGTCCAGTCCTATCTCAAGCGGATGAATTTTCCCTTTCGGGGGAACCGCACCCTGACCATGCCGCATTCTGAAGAAGAAAGCCCGATTCTTTTAGAGTTATTCCAGATCAATTCTCGCGAAGATGGCGACACGGTAGCACGGCAGGTCCTCCATAGCCTCCAGCGGCGTCTAGGCTATACCCCTCGTCTCGCCCACACCGTCTTTGATGCATTGAGTGAAGCCTTCCAAAACAGCCTTGAACATGGTCAATGTGCGCCCCTAGTGATCATGCAGATATTCAAACGCTATGACCCGCAACATCAACGGCTGGTGCTCGCCGTGGTCGATAGTGGCGTCGGGATCCGTACTTCACTCCAGCAAAATCCGCGCTTTGCCCAGATCAAAGAGGACCGTCAGGCCCTTAATTTAGCCCTTAAAAAAGGCGTTTCTGGGGTAGCCACGGATGACACCAGAGGTCAAGGACTCTGGCGACTCCAGCAAATTTGCCAAGTGTATGGGGGCAGATTGACCCTCCGCAGTGGCACGGCCCAAATTTTTTGTGCCCCGGATAAAACCTATTGGTTTCAGACCCCGCCGATCCCTGGTACCCAGGTGCGGCTAGAGCTTTTTCATCTCCATCAAGCTTAAGGGGTAGATGAAGCTTCCAAGTCGAGATGGTGCATTGGCTCCAGACCGGGGCAAACTGGAGCGTATACCCTTAATTACCCCCAATTAGCGTAAATCATGTACTCAGGGAAAAACAGTCATTTCGCCGGACAAACCGACTCGGTTCCCTATGATCCACCGACCCAGTCGCGTCTCGCGCGCTTTGGGGCTATGGATAACGCCCAAGTACCAGAACCTTCCTTAAGTTATACAGCCGAGCAGCTCCAGACCTTATCCCCAGAGGCCCTGCAGGCGATCCCTGCGGAGGAACTGATCCGCATCCTCCAAGCCCAAGCGGCCCAACTGGTAGAGATACGCACCCAACTCGACTACGCTCGCGCCCGTGAGTACGCGGCGACCCGCCGTTTGCCCTTGGCGATAGAGCTAGACCGTCGTGCCCGTCGCGCCGCCCGGGCCGAACAAGAGCTTTTATCAAGCCGGATCTTTACGGACTACAAAGACCGCCTTTTAACGGCCATGAAAGATTCTAGTCAGCGCACGGCTTTTTTATCCCCTACCCGCCTCGACAGTGCCCAAGTGAGCTTAATGTGGCGAGATCTACGCCAGCAATTTTTTCGGATGCTCGAACTCCCGGTGCCTGCCGCCGGTCCCCTTGACGAAATGGACAAAGACCAACGGCTACAACAACAAAAGACCCGTCTTTATGAGATCTACGGACGCTATAAGACCATTGATGTTTTGATGGAATCCAGCCCCGGTGCCGAAGTCTTACTTTCTAGCCGTTCGGCGGGCTATGTATTCATGACCCTGTTTGTACCCTCACGCCTTGAGCCCACCTGGCGCTCAGCCTTTGAAATGAATCTGGATAACCCCAAAAGTTTTACGGCTAAAACGCTGATCCTCCTGAGCCAACAGGCGTTGACCCTAGTACATACCCATAGCAAGGGATCACCCCTATTTATCCAAGAGGTGTTGACGAGCTATTTGCTTCCCCTTAAGCCCCCTTATCTATAGCCCTAGTCGCCCTTAAGGGCTTCGAGGACATTGAGGTCTTCGAGGGTTGAAGTATCCCCTGTGACCGCTTCGCCACTGGCTAAAGACCGTAGAATCCGGCGCATGATCTTACCGGAACGGGTTTTGGGCAAGGCTGGAGCAAAACGGATTTCACCGGGGCGGGCAATGGCCCCGATCTCTTGAACCACATGGCGTTTTAGGGCTTCCTTGAGTTCTGCTGAAGGCAGGTGGGTTGCCTCTAGGGTCACAAAAGCCACGATCTCTTGGCCTTTAATGAGATCCGGTTTGCCGACAACTGCAGCTTCCGCCACCGCCGGATGCGATACAAGGGCCGATTCGAGTTCCATCGTACCTAGACGGTGTCCCGCTACGTTGAGTACATCATCAACGCGGCCCATGACCCAAAAATAGCCATCTTGATCTTGACGCGCTCCATCTCCGGCAAAATAATAGCGGTCCTCAGGGTGATCTGGGGGCAAGATATGTTCCCAATAGGTTTTACGAAACCGCTCCGTCCAGGCGATGACCGACGCGCGTCGGCTTGCCGCAGTGCGGGCACACGAGCATCACCTTGCCCGTCGCGAGGGGCGCGGGCTGC
>JANNOF010000014.1:0-10811 GCA_031398925.1 Gloeobacteraceae cyanobacterium SOY_34_metabat_371
CGATAGGGTTTCAAGATTGCCATCCGGCCCAAAAGCCATTGGTCTCCCTCTTGAAAAATGCGCAACGTACCCACGGGCACAGGGTCTGAACCGAGCAAATGCCACGCTTGAGCATCAAATTCATCCATTTCCAATTCGGCGGGGACACATTGCTCTTCGACAAAGACGGCAAAACGGATCCTTTGGGCTATCCCCTGCGGATCAAGCCCCCAATGCCACTCAAGATTCATGGGATGCCAAATTGCTCACAGGCTTCGGGAGCACCGGGCACGGCATTTTGCCGAAAGAAAGCCAGCAGATCACCGTAGGTAGGGCTAGTCTCAGACTCAGCCAAAGCAGTTACCAATTCAGGAGAAGCAACGTTAAAAACGGCCTCTGCTAACAAAGAAAGCTCTACTAGGGTCAAGGAATCAATGCCCACTTGCTCATTGAGCTTGAGTTCTGGAGTGGGCTGTTCTAAAAGACTAGGCTTTTCTGCATAGCGGGCTAAAACGTGATTGAGGACAGGGATAAACAGTCGTTGATCCCCAGCCATATAACTTTGGATCTCCTCCCCAGCTTCGGAGGAAAAATACCGCAAGTAGCGATCAAACTTTTGGGGGGAGGGGAGGGTATCATTCATTCGTTAGGGCGCTCTTGGGTATTGGCAGTAGCCATGGCTTCAAGGGTACTCATCTTTTTGCGACGGGCTGGCACCCCGCCCCAAACTTCACCCGGACCGATCTCGGTAAATGGGGCAACCACACTGCCGGTTTGGAGCACTGCACCATCACCGACCGTTACTCCTCCACTAAGGACGCACCCAGCACCGATAAAACACGCTTTACCGACCGTGATCGGAGCTAGGGTATAAACTAGTTTTCCGCCCTTGGGTAAGAGGAGGTGGGCAATATATTTAGTATCTACGCCCCCTGCAAACGTGCTTTCGCCAATGTGAACATGATCGGGATCAAAAATTGCAATCGTGCCAATGCGCGCTTTAGGATGAATATTGGCTGATCCACAGATTGCTTGGAGTACAAGGCTCCGGGTGATCGGCGAAAAATAATACATGATCCGATAACCAGGCAGACTTTCCAGCAAAATACGCATTACAGAAATAGTGCGTCCGGTCAGGGCAAAGCGAATGGGTAGTTTGTCAGCAAAATACTCACCGGGTTCCCGAAAAAGGACGGGTTTAAGGGTTACCCGAACCAATGCCAATAAACATAGGGTCACCAGAAACCATAGCCCATACTGTAAAGGAACAGTAACTACATAGAATGGTGCCCAAGAACTCGGCCACAGCATATTGATCAGGGTATTAACCAAATAAAGCGCCCCGCCACCACACACAACAAAAAGCAGCAAAGGAAATGGGGTTAGCAGCGAACCAAGGGCGGGCGATAGACTGGAAGTCAGAATATTGGTTGCTGTAAGCGAACTTGGTGCTTCTTGAGCACTGTTCTGATCCACCATTGATGCAAACCCCGGTCGTAAAGATTTCCCTTAATATATCGCTCCCCGTCAGGGGGAGCAAGCCGTTGTGTATACCGTCTGATCTAGCCCGTTCGATCTAGCCTGTCCGGTCTAGAAGAATTAGCAGCACGCTAGCTTAGGGCAGGCCCTGGCCATATTCTCGGAGTAGGTTGCCCCAAACAACAACGGCTAAAAATCCCACAAAGCCTGAGGCAATAATGTAGCCCAAGTTGCCATAAAACCCTAGGGTTTCTAGTCCCGCGCCCACAAAAACTATCGAAGAAATCACAACCCCCACATAGGGCAAGGCTACGCGACCCATGTTGCGCTTTGGATCACGCACAAAATAGGGCAACACGGCGGCTAGGGCGGTGCCACAGGCCAAGGCACTCAAAAATGCAGCCAAGATCAAAAAAGTAGGCGGTCCATAATAAATTGTCATTGCCTGAGTATAGGTCAGTTCTGCTGATCCCGACTATTGCCTTAGCTTATAGAACCTACCAAAAAGATTAAGAAATACATGATCCCCAATGTGAAGTGGAGGCTACTATCTAGTAGTGATCCCCAGTTTCGGATTGAACCTGTGGCCCTAAAGCAACTGCTTGACGAACGTGAATTTTGTTACCACGAAGCGCGGCGTATCAACGCCAAGCGTTTGATCCTGTGTAGAGCCCTGAGGGTACCCATCTCTCGGAGTGGCTTTCATGAGGTACTCAGTGCTGATCTAGCTGAACTTACCGAACAGCTCCAGGAGGTCTTGGCCCATTCGCGTCGTCTAACTTTAGAGATTTCTTTTCATGCCCCGGATGCTCAGGTTAGGTAGTATTAACTTCCCTGATACATTGATAAATTGGGTTCATCCTACCCTAGCCTATGACCGCCACTCGCAAGCTCTTACAACGCTATTGGTATACCCTGATCGTCCTCCCCTGCACGTTGCTGGGCGATATAGGTTCTGTTTGTACGGCGTATATTGGTTCCTATTGGCTACGTTCTCTAGCCCCTAATGATCTGCCTGGAGCGGAGGTTTATCTGCAGTGGGGGCTGGCCAATGGTTTAGCGCTCATACTTGTTTACGCGCTGCTGGGTTTATACCAAACGCAACGACGGCAATCCCGCTTTGAAGAAACGATCACCGCGCTTGTGGGGCTTGGTTTAGCCGTTGCTTTGATCCTCGTCGGGGCCTTTTTTGTCCGTTCGGTGTCCCTATCTCGGCTGGTTATTGCCTATGCCGTTCCCTTAGCCGGGGTAGGGGTAGTCAGTAGCCGTTTGCTGATTCGCACCCTGAATGATCTAGCCCGGAGTAAAGGCTATGGCGTACGTCGGGTCTTGATTTTAGGCCAGGGGCCCCAGGCCCAAGAAATTGGGGAGCGTCTGGCCCGTAATCCTGGTCTGGGCTATCAACTGGTGGGTTACCTCAGCGCCGAACCCAACCCAGGGGCGCAGGTCTTGGGAGAAATTGCTGATCTTAGCCAGGTTTTGGCCCAAGGGGAAATCAATGAAGTGTGGTTGGCCCTCGGTGAGGTTTCCCGTACCCAGCTAGCTCAACTTTTAGGCGTGATCCAAACCTACGAACTGATTCAGATTCGTATTGTCCCCGAGATCACCGAATTATTGACCACGCGCTTAGTGGTGGATTCGTTGGGGGGGGTACCCCTGTTGACGCTTCAGGAAACCCCACTCCGTTTTTGGGGGAATCGGATCTTAAAACGCAGCCTAGATATGATCTTGTCAGCACTTGGGCTTTTATCCATTAGTCCGCTTTTAGTCTTCATTGCACTTTGGGTAAAATTCACCAGCCCCGGACCTATTTTTTATCGTCAAGAACGGATCAGCCGTGATGGTGAACGATTTTATATTTACAAATTTCGTAGTATGCGCCCGGATGCCGAGTCCCAAGGGCCGGGTTGGACACATCCGCAGGATGACCGCGTTACCCCCGTTGGAAAGTTTTTGCGTCGTACCAGTTTGGATGAATTACCGCAATTATTAAATGTTTTTCGCGGTGATATGAGCTTGGTCGGTCCGCGCCCGGAGCGGCCCTATTACGTCGAGCAATTTCGCCAGGATATTCCTAAATATTTAGACCGTCACTTAGTTAAAACCGGGATCACAGGTTGGGCACAGATCCACGGACTCCGAGGGGATACTTCGATCCCCCAACGGGTTCGTTATGACCTCTATTACATTGAAAATTGGTCCTTACTTTTAGACCTCAGGATCCTGTTGGTTACGGTATTCCAACTATTTCGCGGTCAATACAACGCCTACTAAGTATGGAGCCTATCACCGACAGTCCTGCATCAAGCGTTTGATCTTTTGCTGAACCGGGTCTTGGGGTTGATAGAGGGCTTGGGCCGTTTTTAGGTCAATGCAGGCAGCTCTGAAGTTCCCCAGATCAAAACGAACCCCGGCTCGATTAAAAAAGGCCTCTTTAAACTGGGGGTTTTGGGCAATGGCACGGCCATAATCTCGGTTCGCTTGGGCGTACTGACCCAGATCTACAAGGGTATTGGCGCGGCCATTATAGGCTTCGGCAGTGGGCCGGATCTCCAGGGCTTTTTGATAATCATTCAGTGCACCCTCTAAATTACCGGTTTGTTGTCTCAAGGTAGCCCGATTCAACCAGTAGTCATCCTGCCCTGGAGCCAGACGAATTGCCTGGTCCAGGTCTGCAAGGGCTAGATTATATTTTTTTTGTTCGATCAAAACCATGGCCCGGTTAGCCCAAGCTCGATCTAAGCTCGGATTCTCACCTAAGCATTGTGAAAATAAAGCTATGGCTTGAACAAGATCCCCTGCATTCCATGCACTGAGCGCTTGGTTATAGCTATCACCCCCCATAACTTCTTTTTCGATTTCTTTATTAAGCAATGGTTGTTGCATTAAACTAATGCGTTCTTGGGCATTTTTAATCCCAGCTAGATCTTTATTATCGGTGTACACTTTAACGGCAGCTTCATAATCTTTTTGCGCGGCATTACTATCCCCTAAACGATAGTGGGTCAGCCCTCTATTTAACAGGAGCCTCGCCTCCCATTTTTCCCTTAAAAGGGCATCCCAGCCTTCTAAAGCCAACGTATAGCGCCCCAACTCAAAATTAACTAGGGCACGCCCTTCGATACTTTCCCTATGTCTTGGGCTGATTTGTAATACTTTACTATAGGCTTGATCTGCTTCATTCCACCGTAGTGAGAAGGCTAAAGCATTGGCTTTGCCATACCATCCAAAAAAACTATCGGCATTGGCTAAAATTACCGTTTCATAATCCTTAAGGGCCTCATCAGACCGCTCTTTGATCATCAAAAGGTGACCCCGTGCTAAATAACCATTGGTGTACTTAGGATATAGAGTAAGTAACAGATCTAACTGACGTTGCGCTTCTTCAAAGTTCTTATCCTCAAGGGCACGGACTGCTTTGCCATAAAGCTTATCTTCCGGTCGTTCATTGATAGTTGTGGAAGCCCGATTTAATCCAGGCAATGCAAAATTTGCAGAACTCGTACTGCTGAAGGGATCTAGAAGTTGTGCATAGACAGGGGTGGGGGTAATCAAAAAAAAGAGCAACAACCAACGTTTCATCACACCTCAATTACGCATCAAATGAATGTATTGCCCTAAAACATAGCATAAAGATCTTTCTTTCCTCAGTGCGTTACTGATTATTTATAAAATCTTTAAAATGTCGCTACTGACTCAGTATTATACTTTTATCAAATTGATCCTCTAAACAAGATCCCACGGTGTAATTCATCACCAAGATCTCATCTGTTTTTCCGCGTTTATCTGCTTGAGAATTTATTGCTCGATTAGCGGTTACTTTAACTTGGTTATAGTCTTTGTATAATTCAGTAATATAGGGAGTATAGGCATTGCTCAATAAAACTTTGCATCCCATTTTATTCAGTTGATCAACACATTCTTTAAGACGTTCTTGTTCCCCTCGATTAAAGCCGTGAATATCATAGCCAGTAAACGAAGCAGTATCAGAAACCGGATCATAGGGCGGATCAAAATAAATAAAATCCCCCCTTTTGGCATTGGCTATTACCTTTGCAAAATCAAGATTACTTATTGAAATTTTATTTGTATTTAAATACTTACTGACAGCTCTTAGAACAGCCTCATCAATAATATTGGGATTTTTATAACGTCCAAAGGGGACATTGAATTGTCCCTGAGCATTAACCCTAAAAAGTCCGTTGTAGCAGGTTTTATTGAGATAGATCAGCCTTGCCGCTCTAAAGGCAGGGGGCTTCTCTTTAAAATCAGTAGCCCGGTCCAATTCGCGGATTTTATAGAAATAATCTTCGTTATTTTTTTGTTGGTGTTCCCTTAATTGAGTAATCAGATCTTCAACTTGATCACGGACAACTTGATAACAATTTACTAATTCCGTATTACTGTCGTTGATCACGGCGTGTTTTTTTTGCAGTTCTAAGAAAACCGCCCCCCCGCCAACAAAAGGTTCGTAATAACAATTGATCCGTGGCGGAATATATTTTTTTAGCTCGGTCATGAGCTGGCGTTTACCCCCAGCCCATTTAAGAAAAGGTTTTACGACAGGGTTGCGTTTCAAGGAGGCTTCCACTGCTAGACCGCGTTAGTTTATCATTGATCAAGTCATGTACTCTGTAGCTCATTACTGCAATTAATTATCATTTAGCTGCAAAAACAGTTACGATATGACATAGGATCTTTACCTCCTTGAGGGTTGATCGAGCAAAGTAGGAGCCGCCGATGTACGCCGGAGCTTGGAATGAATCCTCCTTTGATCTAAAAGGTCAATGTCTAGAGCTGATCATCGATGCAGGTAAGCTTAAATATTTGCGCCTAGCTACGGAACACGGGGAGCTAAAATTTAAACTTGCAAAAAAGATCCGCTCCTATGTGGTCCAACGGTTGCATCCAGGCAGTTATGTGCACGTCAGTGGGGACACTAAATGGGATGCCAAAAAGGGCCTAGTCACCTATAAGATCCAGCAGGCAAGCTTAGATCCGGTAGTAACCCTACCCACGCCCCAAAAAATAATATTAAAAGCTCCAGCCCAGATCTTGATATGTCAAAAATCAGACTGTCTTAAGCGGGGGGCAGGGGGTGTTTGTCAGGCCCTAGAGCAAGCCATCGCTGCCCAAGGACTGGGGGATCAGGTGGCAATCAAAAAAACTGGCTGTCTCAAAGACTGTAAAGCTGGCCCCCATATAGTCATGCCCGATAAGACCCGTCATCACCATGTCAAGGCCCGTCACGTCCCACCCTTAATTCAAAAGTACATATCCCAAAAAAGCTAAATCTAAGGCCAGGAGTAGCTCCCGGCCCCAGATCTAGCCTTTGATACAGATCACCTGTTTAAGGGTCGCGACCACAGAAACAAGTTCACTTTGTTGGGCCATAACCTGCTCAATGGGCTTGTAGGCCCCAGGGATCTCATCTATCACCCCTTTGTCCTTGCGGCACTCTACCCCGGCGGTTTGGGCGATCAAGTCGTCCAGCGTAAAGTTCAATTTGGCTTTATTGCGCGACATGGTCCGACCAGCCCCATGACTACAGGAGCAGTAGCTTTCGGGTTGACCTTTACCTTGGACAATAAAGGACTTCGCCCCCATCGATCCCGGAATAATACCGAAATCGCCCACTTCGGCCCGTACCGCCCCCTTGCGGGTGACATAGACTTCTTCGCCGTAGTGCACTTCTTTTTCAGCATAGTTATGGTGACAGTTCACCGTCAGCACGGGCTTAAAGGCTTTTCCCCCGGCTAGGTGCTGCTCTAGCACCCGCTTGACCCGTGCCATCATGACTTCGCGGTTGACCCGTGCATAGTCCTGTGCCCACTGAAGATCGTGCCAATAAGCGTCGAACTCTGCGGTTTCTGCCACAAAGTAGGCCAAGTCAGGATCCGGTAAAGTCACCAGTCGGGCCAGATCTTTAGCAGTCTCAATGTGGCGCTGGGCCAAAAGATTGCCGATGCCCCGTGATCCTGAGTGGAGCATGATCCATACCCGGTCTTCGGTGTCCAAGCAGACCTCAATAAAGTGGTTACCCCCACCCAAAGAACCCAACTGCTTACGGGCTTTGCCTCCTTGGTGCTGGACCCCACGGTGAAGCTCTCCAAAGTCAGCCCAGCCAGACCAGTTGCTCACCACAGTCTCAACGTCCTTGTTTTCGGCAAAGCCTACGGGAATTTGAGACTCAATATCCAAACGGATCTTTTTGAGCTTGCCCTCTAACTGGCTGGCTACATAGGGGGTCTGGATCGCTGCCATGCCGCAGCCAATATCCACCCCGACGGCTGCCGGAATGATCGCCGCACGGGTAGCTATGACGGAACCGACTAAAGCTCCCTTACCCAGGTGGACATCGGGCATTAGGGCGACGTGTTTAAAAATAAAAGGCAAAGAGGCTACATTTTTAGCCATGCGGGCCTCACTTTCGCCCAGATCATGACCCGCCCAAGAAAGGACGGGACGGTCTGGATGGAGGGCTAAATCTTGGTAGGGCATGGGGTTGTACTCCTGAGCTTTACCCAGCGTACCACGTATACTACAAAAGTAGTACGAGCAGGCTTAAAAGTTTTTGTTAAAAGCCACCAATGCTTTGCTATGATAATCAACTGTGTCTAAAAATGCTGTGCGCTTGCCTCAGGGGATCCTGTCATGTCTGCTGTAGAAAAGACTTTCTTGCCAAATTCAGAGACGATGGTACCGCGTTGGTATCTAGTAGATGCTGCCGGTCAACGCTTGGGGCGATTAGCCACGGCGGTAGCCAATCTCCTCCGGGGTAAGCACAAACCAGATTTTCTTACGTTTCAAGACACCGGAGATTTTGTCATTATCATCAATGCCGAAAAGATCACGGTGACGGGCAAAAAATCTAGTCAAAAGCTTTATCATCGCCATTCCGGTCGTCCCGGCGGAATGAAAGTTGAAACCTTTGCTAACCTCAAAGCCCGGATTCCTGAACGGATCCTAGAAAAGGCGATTTGGGGGATGTTGCCCCATACCCGTCTGGGTCGGCAACAATACACCAAACTTAAAGTCTATAAGGGCCCGGAGCATCCTCACTTGGCCCAGCAACCTATTGTGTACACCCTGGAAGGTCAAGGATGAGTTTAAACACTGCGGTTTATTGGGGCACTGGGCGTCGTAAAGAATCCGTAGCCCGTGTCCGTCTGATCCCTGGCGAAGGTAAGCTCATTGTCAATGACCGCCCTGGGGATGAATATTTCCAGTTTCGGGCGACCTTGATCAGTCGCGCTAAGCAGCCCTTAGAAACCATGGGTCTCGAAAGTTCCTACGATATCTACGTCAACGCCCACGGTGGCGGGGTTTCCAGCCAAGCTGGGGCAATTCGCATGGGCATTGCCCGTGCCCTCGTAGATCAAGACCCCGATAACCGCGTGCCCCTGAAGCGTGAAGGCTTTCTACGGCGCGATCCTCGGGCCGTGGAGCGCAAAAAATACGGTCTGCGCAAAGCCCGTAAAGCTAAGCAGTACTCGAAGCGTTAAGTTTACCTTCCATCGATCTTTGAGGTTCTCATGGCGAAAAAAGGGATCCATCCCCAGTACAACCCCGTGGTCATTAGCTGTAGTAGTTGCAGCACCATCTATCACACCCGCTCTACCCTGACGAGCAATATGTCGGTGGAAATCTGCGCCAACTGTCATCCCTATTACACCGGGCAACAACGCCTTGTAGATACGGAAGGCCGTGTGGATCGCTTCAACAAGAAATATGCCCGTGGCGGGGCCGGAGCCGTCCAACAACGGGGCGTTAAAAAACTTTAGATCTCTGCTGCAGAGGCATGAAACGTCCTATAACTAGGGCGTTTTTTGCTGCGTGTATATTTAATGAAATCCTCCGTGAAAGCTCGTGTGGGTTAAAGCCGGAAGATCAACACGGGAGCAAGGCTACCAGACGGGTTAGATCTGCGACCCAGTATGCTAAAACAAAGGCACGATGCAAATTCTACATCCGGCGCAACCAGAGATTGTTTATCCGACTGGAGACGGTCAACCCGTGGCTGAGAGCTATGTTCATTTTTGGGCGATCACGACCATTGCCCTCTTATTACGCCAATATATTGAGGATCAGCCCACCCCAGATCCGAAGCCCCGTTATCAAGCAACCCCAGGCACGGTTTTAGCCAATCAGTTTCTCTACTTTGCCCAGGGCTTACCCCGGTTGCGGGTAGCGCCCGATGTCATGGTGATCTTTGATGTCGCGCCCGGTGGACGCGATAACTATAAGATCTGGGAAGAACCGCAGGCTCCAGCGGTAATTTTTGAGATCACCTCAGCGGGTACCCGTGATCAGGACCAGAACTATAAAAAAGAACTCTATGAACAGCTAGGGGTCAGAGAATACTGGCTTTTTGATCCCAAGGGGGAATGGATCCCTGAACAGTTGCGGGGCTATCGCTTGGTAGAGGAACGCTATCAACCCATCGAAGACCAGATCAGCAAGCAACTAGCGCTAAAACTGGAAGTAGCCGGATCCTTGCTGGATTTTTATCGGTTGAGTGATGGCGAGAAACTCCCTCAGCCCAGAGAATTAGTGACCCAAATCGCCCAAGAGCGTCAACGGGCCGATCTAGAACGCCAACGCGCCGATGAGCAACAACAGCAAGCTGACCAAGAGCGTCAACGCGCGGATCGTTTGGCTCAGCGGCTACGGGATCTGGGCCTTGAACCGGACGAGATCTAGAAACTCTTAGGAAAACTTATGTCGTGGAGCACGGACTGGCTTGATCCTCTCTTTTTCCTTCTCACTAGAGATAGCTGGGAGATCTACTATAGTTAGAAGATCTCAGGACATACGCAAAGAACTTGGTCATGCTAGTCTGTATGTAGTCAGAACCCTTGCTGAGTCTTCTTTCCAAGCATCTTTTACCCACAGTGTGGAACAAACCATTTAAGCCCGTATGTGGTTCAAGAGGCGGATCACAGCGGATTTTTAAATGGGGGAAGCCATGAAAAGCAAGGCTAAAGCGCTTGCCAGTGGGAATTGATCACTGAACCCGTCCTCAAAGAGAGCAAAAACTCAGAAACAAAGACTCAGAAACTATGAAAATTTTACGCAAACGCACCAGTCCCATCGGACAGATAAAAATTACTGAGACCGATAGTGACGGAGCATCTCGCTGATCGAGTCTCCACCATATTTTTTCTGGAGTTCTTGCGCCAGTACCCAAGCCACCATCGATTCACACACTACACCGCCAGCGGGGACGGCACAGGTATCGGAGCGTTCGTAATGGGCGGGGGAAGTCTCATGGGTGATCAAATCGACCGATTGCAAGGGTTTACGCATCGTAGGCAGGGGCTTAAGGGCAGCGCGGATCAAAAGTGGCTGTC
>JANNOF010000055.1:0-12861 GCA_031398925.1 Gloeobacteraceae cyanobacterium SOY_34_metabat_371
AAATTTATTTACGCCAGCAAGGGTTAAGGCGAAAGCTCCTCAATAATCATGATCTTAGGATCTGGGATACATCTAATCATCTCTTGTTTTTATGCGCACTTTCTATTTGGCGTGATCCTTGTCCCCGGTCTCTTATAGGCTGTCCAGTAAGCAAAGGGGATATGCTAAATTATCAAAATCTCTGGTTCTACATAGATCATGCGCATTAAACGCCTTGAAATGACCAATTTCCGAGGAATTGAGCATTTAATCCTCGACTTCCCTGAAGAAGGACCACTGGTCTTGATCGGTGCAAATGGAGTTGGGAAATCGAGTGTACTGGAGTGTTTAGATAAGTTGCTGCGCTATCTCATTACTGAGATTCTTGAGGTCAAAGAACTTTATGTTGGTATTATGTATGATGAGATCATGAATAATAAAAAGGTGGCTTCTATTTCTCTAAAAGTCATTCTGGAACATGAACTAATAGACCTTGATCTTACGGGAGAAAAATCACTTATTTCCAACACTATGACCACTACCAAAACAGCTGTCCCATTAGATTCCGCAAAAACTAATATTCTTGAAAAAATCTATGATCAGTTAGAGAATAATTCAAAATTCAATCTCTTTTTGACAGCTTATTACTCCGTAAATCGGACTCTTGACGCAATATCGGGGAGTTATGTACCCAAGGAATCTCAAGCAAGAACCAAGATTAAACAGATTGATGCTTATGAGTTAAAAAAACAACATATTATAAATTTTCGCCCATTTTTTGAATGGTTTAAAGCCGAAGAAGACTTAGAGAATGAGATCCGGCTTAATGAAAATCCCCATTATCGCGCCCGTGAAATAGAAGTAGTCAGAAATGCGATCTCTAAATTCCTAAAAGGCTTTTCGGGCCTAAGAATTCGACGTTCGCCGCTACGCATGGTTATTAGTAAGAATGAGCAAGAATTAGTGATCAATCAACTGTCTGATGGCGAGAAAGGAATATTGACGCTTGTGGGTGATCTGGCACGGCGTTTAGCCATTGCTAATCCCGGTTTAGAGGATCCTTTGCAAGGTGAAGGGGTTGTGATGATTGATGAGATTGAGCTACATCTTCATCCAGCTTGGCAACGGGAGATCATTCCCAATTTAATCAAGGCATTTTCTAAGATTCAGTTTATTGTCACCACCCATTCTCCACAAGTACTCAGTGAAATTCAACCAGAGTGCATTCGCATCCTTAAGGAAGAGGAAGGTAAAATTGTCGTTCATGGTGCTAGTAGCTCTTTTGGGCAAGAAAGCAACCGGATCCTTGAAGACTTGATGGGTGTATCAGCCCGTCCACAGCATTATCAAATGGAGATCAGGAAGTTGTTTAGATTGATTTCAGAAGGAGATCTAGAACAAGCGAAACAGCTACGGAATCAGCTTGCAGAAGAAATTGGTGATGATTCAGAATTTGTCAAAGCGGATATGATCATTCGACGTAAGGAAGTAATTGGACGGTGAGATATATCCAAAAAAACGAACCCCAATGGTATCTTGAATGGAAATCGAGCGCTTGGGTAAAAGATAATTATGCTTACCAAATTCTCAAAAATCCTGAGAAGCAAAATCTTCATCAAGCATTACTAGAAGACCAAGGCTACATCTGTTGTTACTGTGGAGAACGTGTGGCACACCAGACTTTTAATAACGTCAAAACAAGACCGGGGGATAGCCATATTGAGCATTTAAAGCCTCAAAAACACTTTAAAAATTTAGTTTTGGAGTATGAAAATCTTTTAATTTCCTGTCAAGGCCAGCTTACAGATAATGGTAATCCAAAAGAACCTGTACATTGTGGTCCAGCTAAAAAAGATTGGCCTGATCCTTCTCAGGAAAACGATATGGTCGCGCCGACAGATCCAAACTGCGCCGAGTATTTTACCTTTACAGCAGCTGGGGAAATTTTGCCTACTAAAGATCCAATCAAACATAAAGCAGCTTCAGCAACAATTCAAAAGCTGGGCTTAGGAATTGATAAACTTATTGACAAACGGAAAAAAGCTCTAGAAGCATTTTTATTAGAGGAAGACTTGACTGTAGAGGGACGAGATAAACTGATCCAAAGGTTTAATAATTTGAATATATCTGGACAGTATGAACCTTTTTGTGCAGCGATCCTTCATATTCTCCGCAACGATTACTAGCTGCCCGCCCAGATCATCTTCTTCAGATCTGGGGTATATCTAATCATCCCTACGCGATTGATCGATGACTTACTCCTTACGTATTTGTGATCTACCCTTGCAGGACCGTCCCCGTGAACGCCTTATAGAAAGCGGGGTACGTGCCCTTTCAACCGCCGAATTATTGGCTATTTTGATCAGTACCGGATCGGGAAGTTGTTCCGCTTTAGATCTCGCCCAACAGATCCTCAAAGAACTCAGTCAAGGGGGCCAATCGCACTTTGATGCCATGCGGGATCTAGCTCCCGCCCATTTGTATGGTATCTCCGGGGTGGGACCCGCTAAGGCCGCGACGATCTGTGCGGCGATTGAACTCGGGCAACGGGTTTACCTGGCTCGACCCAATGAACGTCCTCAAATCGACGGCCCGGAGGCCGCGCATTTACTGTTACAGAGCGATTTGGCCTATGCCCGTCAAGAGAAGTTTGCGGTCATGCTCTTGGATATTAAAAACCGCGTTTTGGCGACCCAAGTGATCTCCGTCGGCACCATAGACGAGACCCTAGCCCATCCCCGTGAGGTCTTTCGCGAGGCGATCCGCCAATCCGCGGCGGGGATTTTAGTCGCCCATAACCATCCCTCTGGCGACACTACCCCTAGCCCCGAGGATCTACACCTGACCCGCCGTTTGATCCAAGCGGGCCGATTACTAGGGATCAGACTTTTGGATCATTTGGTCATTGCTGGGGCAAGTTTTACGAGCATAGCTCGGTCTACACGCCTTTGGCAGGAGATCGGCACCGAGGATTAGGAACTTTGCCGCTCTTGTACCAGGGAATTGCCTGCCAGGGCCTGGGCCGCCCGTTCTTGGCGAAAAAGCGCTAGCTTTTGATCAAGGTCCTGGTCCCTTAAACCCAAGATCTGGAGAGCAAATAAAGCGGCATTGGTCGCCCCAGGGCTGCCGATGGCAAAGGTCGCTGTGGGTACGCCTGCGGGCATTTGCACAATGGAGAGTAGACTGTCTAGTCCCGATAGGGCCTTACTTTGAACGGGGACACCCAAAACGGGTAAGCGGGTCAGGGCCGCAACCATCCCCGGCAAATGGGCCGCGCCCCCTGCCCCCGCAATGATCACCTGTAGGCCCCGTTCCTGGGCGCTACGGGCATAGTCAAACATCAACTCTGGAGTCCGGTGGGCACTCACGACTTCGATACTATAGGGCACCCCAAATTGGATCAGGATGTCTTCACTGTGGCGGAGGGTCTCGTAGTCAGAGCTACTGCCCATGATGATCCCGACGAGAACTCCGGGTTGATGCATGGGGTCAAGCCCGTTCAGGATAGATCCGCAACCGCCGATTGGGTTCATCACCAAAACTTTGGGACTTTAACTGATAATGCTCGATCAACTCATGTTGCATCCGGCGGATTCCTGGCGAACGGGGCAGCAATTCAACCGCTTGGGCCTTGGGGATCACGATCTGTTCAACGGCGAGACGGGCTTCTTCGAGGGCTTCGAGTTCATCCTCAGAGTCTCCGTGGAGCATCAGGTTTAGATCGAGTTCCTCGTGGACAGGCGGCTCATCGATCTTGAGTATTCTACGCAGGGCACGGGTGATATAGGGGATCGTATTGGCCTTGACCGTATGAATGGGGATCTGACGATTTTGAGCCACATCGCAGATCTTAGCCTTGTCCTTGAGGTGGGTGCGGAGCACAATCACCACATCCGCATCGTCGATGTCTTTGGTCAGCTTGACCGGGAACTCATAGTGCCGGATGACCCGTTCTAATTCATGGCGAGACACCCCGTAGGGATAAACCTGAAAAACCTGGCCCTCTGGGAGATCCGGCATGGCTCCGGGTACTTGGGCCGGATAGGGAGGTAGTTCAGCAATAGCCATTTCCATAAAACTGCGCGGCTCACTCAAGGGCACCGGACGACGGGCCGGGGCTGGCTTGATCTCCCCATCGGGTAATTCACGGGTGGTGATCACCTTACCTTGGTCATTAACGGTACGGATCTGGGGCCGGGGTTCGCGGTTACGCAAGACCGTATCCACCGCCGTGGACACATCATCATGGACCAACCACCGATAGCGCTCCAAGATCTCAATGGCGATCTGAAAGGTCGGCATGGCCTTGCGCTCAAGAACGGACTTTTGACTACCACGCCGACGGGCTTCCTCATCACCCAAAGTAACGGTTTGGATCCCACCAATGAGATCCGAAAGCGTCGGGTTTTTGATCAAATTCACTAGTTGATTGCCGTGGGCTGTACCGACCAGCATGACCCCCCGCTCAGCAATGGTCCGGGCAGCGAGGGCTTCGAGTTCTGTGCCGATCTCATCAATGATGATCACTTCGGGCATATGGTTTTCAACTGCCTCGATCATCACCTGATGTTGGAGTTCAGGACGCGCCACTTGCATCCTACGGGCACGACCAATGGCTGGGTGCGGAATATCCCCATCTCCGGCGATCTCATTGGATGTATCAATAATTACGACCCGTTTGCCGATTTCATCCGCTAAAACACGAGCGATCTCGCGCAGCGCCGTGGTTTTACCCACCCCCGGTCGGCCCAACAGCAAGATCGATTGACCGGTTTCCACTAAGTCTCGGATCATGGCGATGGTGCCATAAACAGCGCGACCCACCCGACAGGTAAGACCAATGATCTTGCCATGACGGTTACGAATGGCACTGATGCGATGCAACGTGCGCTCGATCCCGGCGCGGTTATCCCCGGCAAATTCCCCTACCCGCGCGACTGCAAACTCAAGATCCTGGGCCGTGATTACATCTTCGTAGAGATACATGGTTTCGCGGTCAAACCGTCCCTCCGGTGGGCGACCCAAATCGAGAACCACTTCTACTAGGGTATTGAGTTGGGCATGGTGTTCTAGGGTCTTTTGAACCCGCTCTGGGAGTACCGCCAAAAGTTGACTGAGGTCATCGGTAACCTTAGTGCGTTGGGCGGTAAGATCATCCTGTGCCGGTGCGATTGTATTAACCATGCGCCGTTACCCCGTAGTTGGTTTTCAGTGGACCCACAAGCTGTCGGGCTATGGACACAGCCCGTTCTAAACTTTCTACGTTAAATTGCTCCCATATTTCCTCCACCTGCTTACGGGCGTAGGATCCGTAGGCAATGCCCCCAATGGGGATCCCCATCGCCCGCGCTAGATCCAAGGTGTAGTTATTGGTGCCCCCTGCGGGCTGAATAAATCCGGGTAGCCCCCAAGTGGCAACTTTCTGAGCCAGCCTAAGGGCTGGTTTGGTCGTATTCTTACCCAAATCTCCACTCATGGAGATCCCATCGGTCTGCCAAATGATATGGGTTTTAGCCTCCATAGACAAAGGGCTAGCAAGGATGAGTTCTTTTAGACGGTGTAGGTGTTCATAGAGGTATTCTCCATCGGGAAAGCTCAGGGATATCAACTTTAAGTGGGGCAACAAGGGATCAATTCCTTGCCAAAGCCGGGTAAATCCTAAATGATTGCCCGCTTGGGTATGGATCTCTAGGGCATCTACCGAACAACGGCTAAGGAGTTCACCGATAGCGCTAGGAGTATATTCTAGGGCTTTAAAGCTGATTAAGCCCAAAGGACACACTGGCCCACATCGACCACAACCATAGCATAACGGATCAGCTACACCCTGGGGATCAATGGCCTGGACCGGACAAATGGAACTACACGGGCGGGGGCAATGGGCGGGGCATAACTGAGAAGGAAAGTAGGCTTTACGAAAGTGCGGATCAGCGCCGTCGTTCAGGGAAACCATAATCCAGGGTCTATGCCAGTTTAAGCCTTGCCCTTGAGCATAGGCTTGGGCTAAAACAAAACCTTCTTCTACAGACTGGATCACCGCTGGGTCAGCAGAACAATCAATACAATCTATGCCAGCTAAACTCCAGACCAAAGATAGATGTTTGGCGGCGGGTAAATTCTGAAAACTTGCCCCTAGGACTAGCTTGAACCAGCCTGCACGCTCCAGTGCTTGGTAGGGGTAGATACTCACAGCGCCATCGTACCAGAGCCTACGGGGATCAGGGAAGATCTGGGGTTAATTATTTTTTAGACTACGCTAGCCACAGCGCATCTCAATCGTCTTAGTAACCTTACACACTACCTGGGGGAACATGTAGGGCACCATCTATTGCTTATTGGTATACCAGAGTGCAGATAAAAGTATATTGATCTAAGCAAAATACTGCTTAATTGTAATTGTTTAAGGCTTGTAAATTGATTGACACGGATTAAACATATTGGTAGCTTATATTTAACTTGATAAACATCAAGTTGATTTTTATTCTCTTGTAACCTTTGAGAGGCTAAATGGTAGCTACTGTTCCTGTAGAAATTCGTATTGGTACTGATCCGCCAAAAATCAAAACTGACACCATTCAAGATGCTGGTGAAGATATTTTCGTCAATTATCAGATCCTTGATCCCACGGGTCCCAAGACTATCGTTGTTTCCCTGCGCTTAGGCAATGCAATTCCTAAGCTCTACCCCTTTTCTGGAGTCAATATTATTCCCCATCCCACCGTAGCTGGGGCCTATGTGATCTCCGAGAATCTCACCGTTAAGTTAGGCGCTGTACAAATTGTTATTGATTGTGATTACTACGGAACTTGAGGCTCAAATGACACGCTCCATCAATGTTTCTATCGGACAAGGCTCAGCCATTATCAACACACCAACCGCTGATCTATCCGTTGCCAAGGTTGTCTTTTTTGATCTAACCCGCACCAGTAAAGTCGTCTATGTAGTCAATGCTTCAACTGGAGAATGTACAGATCTAACCGCTGATGAGGTAGTCGATGAAACCCTACCAGATCCAGTTTTAGGAACTACCCGCTTTCGCAGCGTCACGGTTCAAGATGGCTCTCGTCCTCGGCCCCCAGCGGCCAACTAGGGCTTGTTTTCGGCTAACCGGGCAAACCGCTCTAGGTCTGCCTGGAGATTTTGATCAATCCAAGTGCCAAGCCCTACTTGAGCAATAAACACCCCTACGACGCCACCGGGTGCACTGACTGCCACATTTAGCCGCAGACGGCAGTATGGTCCTTCGGGGAAAAAATCAATACGTCCTCGATTTTCTAGCCCCTCCACTGATTCCCAGGCAACCAACCGTAACGGAATCTGCTGGGTGATCCGCGAGGACCATTCAACAAATAATGGATCAATGCCAAACTTCCAGCGTGAATGACCTGGACGTAGCGGATCTAAGCGTACTTCTTTGATGTATCGCATCCATCGAGGAAGATTTTCGAGATCCGCCCACAGGGCATAAACTTCTTCTACGGGACAGCGGATGGTAAGTTCTACGGTGCGTTCCACCATGTCTGTAGGTTTCATGTCCGCCAAACCAGTTGCCCGTGGTGATAGGCGGCAAGTTCTCCATCCTGACTAACTTTAATGGCATAGCCATAGCGTGAGGCCAAACGGGCGGTTTTTGTGCGGGAACCTTCGGCGGAATCACTAAAAAGCAATTCATCAGCAGGATTTTTTAAAATTGCCCCGAAACTATGTAACCGCGCCTCCCGGTCTACTACCACCGCACCATCTAGGGCAGCAAGATTGCCCAAAAGCTCTGGACTCATCTGTGTAACCAGGGTATCAACAACTAAAGGGTGCAATAAAGCTTTGGCATAGGAACGATCTACTGGAGCAGTCGCGCGTAGGTCATCTTTTTGCATGAGCAGTTGGTGACGTTTTTCAGGATCATCAAGGATCAATAAAATTGCCCCATGACGATGGAATGCCAGATCTACAGCGGTTTGAAATAACACACGCGCCAGACTGGGGCCAACATGGGCGGATAAATGCTTATATTTAGTCCCTAAATCCAAAAGCCGCCAGCCCTGATGTCGGAGTTCAAACGCCCATTCTCCTTGCCAGAAGATCTGAACCGATCCGTGGGTGTTGAGCAATAACAAAATGCTTCCTGACTTGCGGGTAACGAGCGCCTGCCGTATTTGGGTAGTGGGATATAAAGGCGGGGTATCGTCCGTTGCCAATAGTTCCCGTTGTCCGAGGTCTTCTAGTTGGATCAAATTACCCTGCAGATCCGTGAGGTAGGCAATATTATGCCCGTCACTAAGGCGCTGAAAAACCTTTGATTCCATCAATTGAGCCGAAAAATTTCCCCGGGGCGACTTACCTAAACAACGCTGGGGATCAACTAAGACGGCGAGTTCTAAGGGTTGATTTTCAAAAGTAGCCCGTACCAATTGGCGCATTACTTCCAGCATTTGCACCAACCATCCAGCCTGATAGTTAACTACCTGCCCCGGCGTAGATTGCAAAAAAGCTGCCACGATATGATCACCGGGCGAGAGCAAGTAGGCAAAGGGATCTAAATCATCCGTCCCCCATTCGCCTAAAGCATGATCAATGCACGCATGGAGCGCAACCGTAGAACGGATCAAGTGGCGTTCATAAAAACTAAAGGGTCCAATGGGATAGCGGGTCAACCAAAAATAACGATCAAATAATTTGTGATAAAAAAGGGTGCCTTCTTCCAAGGGATTGAACTCTTGATGGGGGATCACCCCAGGAAGTGCTAAAAATTCTTCGGTTTGCGTATCGGACAAGAGCTGAAATTGGGCCCCACCGATCAAAAAAGGCACCCGATTGGCAAAACGTTCCGCGATGCGCTGGCGAACCAAGGAGCGGACCCGGCTATAGCGTTGGCTGACCTCTTCAGGCATAGTCCCCCCTAGGCTACAGTTTTGATTCTGACATCCTCCCGACGCTAAGTGCAAGCACCATAGCGCGGGCTGCTCGTCACTGCCGTAAGCCAGAGATCAAAATCAAAACTGACGAAAAATAAAAACCATTGCGGACTATGGGGATCAAAATCCTCATGGCAGATTCCCGTAGGGAATGCAAAAATAGGGGTAGCACCCGCCGTTATATAATGCAGCAAACCAACCGCGCTGAACGTCACCTGCTCGTTTCGGTCTTAGCTAACGAAGCCGAAGCACTAAGGGCTTACCGAATCCTTCAATTGGGCGGGGTCTCCCCGGAGAATATGGCGATTGTTGGCGCGGGCTATCGAGACTGTGATGCGGTGGGGTTTGCTAGACCCACCCAAGTTGCCCGGACACGGGCCTACCGCACTGCCGCATTTACGAGTGTGGTGGGAGCAATTATGGGCCTAGCCTTTTTATTTACCACTGGGATCCAAGTTTTTCCCAATCTCTATCTCAATATTCTTTTAGCATTAACCACAGCGGGAATTTCCGGGGCCGTAGGCGGTTTTTTAGTGGGCGGCGGCGTAGGGCTGGTGTTTGAGAGCGGCGAATCCATTGCTTACCGCAACAAAGTAAACCAAGGCAAGTACCTGCTTTTGGTCGAAGGCGCTGAATCCTTGGTGATCCAGTCTGAGGACCGACTCAAAAGTGCTCCCTGTGAATCCAGTCGTCGCTATTACTTTCGACCTCCGAGTCAAGTAAGCTAAACTAGTCACGTCCATTGATACTGGTTTCGTTATGGCATCACATTTAGCTACCCTTAAAGGGAGCATGATCCAAGTTTCCCTTGATTCCATTGATCCCCGTCGGCGCAAAAAAGGCGGCCCCTTCCAGCTCAAAGTCTGGAACCAACAAAGTGGGATCACCCTTGAAGGTTTTGGTCGTTATACGCCGCCCAAAAAAGAAGGCGCAAAGCCCGGTGAAAAATTGTTTGGCACCTGGGAAAACCGCGAAGACACCCTCAGTCGCTTACAGGGCTGCCTCGAACGCTACGAAGATATTGGGATCAGTGTTGGCGTGGGGCAACTATTTCCTGAAGTGAAGAGGCACTAAACGTGCCCTTAGATGTCACCATTCCCAGTACGCGCCTCCTCCAGAGCTTGATCAAAGAGGGCAAAGAACTAGAGATCAAGCTCCTTACGGGGGATCAGTTTAAAGGTAAGATCCTCTGGCAAGACCCAGAATGTTTTTGCCTAGGGGACGCCGATGGACAACAGGTCTTACTCTCGCGTCCAGCGGTGGCATTTATGCGCCTTTTAAATTGAATAGACAACCTTCTCTTAACCTGACACTCGCGTGTCAGGTATAAACTAGTGGAAAATTGGACCCCCAATTATGACCGGACCCCTGTCTCCCCTAGAAGTTGCCGAAGAGAAAGCCCGTCACCGTAAAGGTCAGCCTTACATTAAGGCCAGCCAACTGGGAGAACTATCCTACTGCGAACTACAGGGATGGTTGACCTCCCAGGGGTTTGAACGATCCCAGCAAGCCCAGGCCCGTATGGCCGTGGGAGACGTTAAACATCAGCAACTAAGCCAGGCCGCAGACGATATTTTAGACCTCCAACAAAAGGCCCAAAGCGGTTTGGGGCAAGCCCGCAATCAATTGGGGGCCAAAGCCGATGCCTTGGCCCAACTGGTGCAAAAAGGGGATCTGATGGGTGCTCAAGCCCTAGCCCAACAGCTTTCTGAAGCTGAGTTGCAAAAAGGGGTTGAAGCCTTAGGGGCGCGCTTTAGTAAGGCCGATCCCCAAAGTCTCCAAAAGATCCGCGAAGCCCTCCTGAGTCCTGATCCTAAGCAACGGGCCTACTTGAGTGATCAATTGGCCCAAGCCGCCCGTAAAGCCCAAGGGCAGGCCCAACAACAACAAATTTTATTTGCGGTATTGCTGGCGGTAGCCGTTGCTCTTTTGGGATTGATCTTTTTTAGTGCGGTACCCGCTTCGAGTTACGCGCCTTTGGTTCCTCCGGTTGCGGCCCTTGGGGAGGGAGCCAACGCTATTCTATGGATCGGGGTGATCCTGGCTAGCGGTGGGGCCGTATATTTTTGGACGCAGAGCCAAAAAGCCCAAACGAATGCCCGTCAAAGCCAAGAAATGGCCGCCGCCGTCAAAGAAACCCTGACTACCCAGAATCGAACGCAACAGGCCGCGCGTAGTGCCCTAACTGCTGGGGCCTTGACCCAAGAGGCTAGTCGTAAACAAACCCAAGACCTCAAACTCCCCCCCGGTGCCCAACTTTTGGCAGCGGATGGCTCCCGTGCTATTCCCCAAGATCTAATCACCAATCGGCTGTATGGATTGGTGGGTCGCCCCGATAAGTTGATCAAGTATGGCGACTATTTAATTCCCGTTGAAGAAAAGCCTAAAGCCCCCCGTGTCTACAACAGCCATCGGATTCAAGCCCAAGCCTATTGTCTGTTGGTGGAGTTAGAGCGGGGTGTTACCCCTCCCTATGCCCTAGTTATCACCCGCGACGGAGCGACTGAGATCCCGTGGAATACTAGCGCCCGACTCCAGGTTTTACGGGCCATTAGCCGTGCCCGAGACATTTTAGCCCTCCAGACCCCGCCTGTGGCAACGGCCAGCGCCGCTCAATGTAAGGTTTGTGGGGTCCGCAAGGATTGCCCGACTCCCGTGGAAGCTTAATGCCGATGTCGATGGTGACTATCGGGGTAATGGGGATGGCGGTGAATCAGTGTACTGTGGCGATGGGAATGACTGTGGGATGCAGCGACCGCAATTCCCTCATGGCTATGCTGATGATGTTCGTCATGACTATGGAGATGATCATGTTCTAGCTCTTCGTGGTCATGCTCATGATCATGGTTCTCGGTCAGGTGCAGCCAAACCCCTAACCCCATAAGGGCGGCGGCTCCTAGGAAGTTAAAGGTAATAGGATCACGTAGTAAAACGATGGCTAGGGCGGCACCCACAAAGGGTGCAGTGGCAAAATAAGCCCCGGTCCGGGCGGTACCCAGTTTTTCTAAAGCGGTAATAAAAAAGGTGAGGCTCAATCCATAGCCTAATAGCCCGACCCCTGCGGCCAGTAGTCCTTCTAAAAAAGTTGGCAACGGCGCACCCAACAAAAGTCCCAGACTGCAATTGACCATTCCCGCCACCGTACCCTTAATTGCGGCAATCTGAACGGGGGAGCCGGTGGAAATATTGCGGGTTAGATTGTTATCTACGCCCCAAGCAAAGCAAGCTCCGATAATGGCTAAAGCCCCGCCTACGTTCGCGCCCTCCAGTGGGCCAGCCCAGGACAATAGGCCCCCTCCGGCGGTAATGGCAACCATCCCCCAAATGATCCGAGCATCGGCATTTTCCTTAAACACCCACCAGGCGAGGGTTGCCGTGAACACACCCTCTAGATTTAAGAGGAGCGCCGCCGTGGTGCCAGCCGTACTGGTTAGTCCGATCATTAATAGCACGGGTGCAATAATGCCCCCCGCCAGGATCGCTCCACCTAACCAAGGATAATCCTTAGACGTGAGGGGGCTATGGGCAGCAGCGGGAATGCCCACATAGCGCTGCCCTAGCAACCAAAGCAATAACCCCAGGCCGGAGCCTCCATAGAGCAAGCCCGCTAATAACACCGGATGAACTTGTCCCAGCAGGATCTTGGCTAGGGGAATACTTGCCCCAAATAGGGCAGCAGCTAATAGCGCCAGCCCTACCCCTGTAAAGGTCTTTTGTGGTTTCATCCGCGTATCCTGAGCGTCTCCAGATTATAAAGCTACGTGCAGCACGATTTTGACCCGCTCTGGTTTGGCTGCCTAACCCGGTAAATACTTCTGCACTACCTGCCAACCACTCGCCAGTACACCCAATAATCCCACCAAGAGCAGGCCATTGGTTACTAGATGAACCCTCCGGGCCCAAGGGTATTGCGGATTGATTTGGGTAGAACTCCAAGCTGAGATCAGCACCAATATGGTCACCAAAAGGC
>JANNOF010000072.1:0-3292 GCA_031398925.1 Gloeobacteraceae cyanobacterium SOY_34_metabat_371
CAACCAAAGGATCCAAAAACCCCTACGGGACACTCTTTATTAGGATTTGCCAGCACTACCCCCAAAGCCGCCTGAATCGGGGTCGGGGCGTGTCCACCAATGGTTGGAGACCCCATGATGATCCCACTGGCTGCTTCTAAGGTTTTTTGGAGCGTAAGCGGGTCCACCTGTTCCACATCTAGCATTTCGACGGCGACGCCAGCTTTGGTTATGCCGTGGGCGATGGCTTGGGCCAGGGTTGTTGTATTGCCATAGGCCGAAGCATAGATCAAGACGACTTGCTCGGTAAGGGCGAGCTGTTTTTCGCTCCACTGCTGATAGAGATTGATCACCTCCCGGCGGTGGTAGCGCCACAGGGGACCATGCATGGGGGCATAAATTTTGATCGGTAGGGCTTCGATCCGTTTGAGGGCCGTGATCACCTGACGGGCATGGGGGGCCAAAAGGCATTCATAGTAATGACGTAGGTCTTCTTTGAGGGATTCAAATTCATCGTCAAGGGGGCTATAGCTACAAAAATGGCTACTCAATAGTTTGCCCGTATAAAGTACCTGGCGAATTGGTTGATAGACCCACATGGCATCGAGCCAATGGGCATTGGGGGCCATGATAAATTGCAGGACAATTTTGTCCTCTTCAATGGTTAGGGTATCGCCCCCTTCTACGATTTCTAGATCTAAGGGACTAGGGCATAGGTCTCTTAGAAACTTGGCGCCCATTTTAGAAACGATCACTTTAACGTGGGGATACACCTCTATAAGTTGCTGGAGGCTTGCCACATAGTCGGGTTCAATATGGGTCAGGATGATGTAATCAAGGGTTTGGGAATACTGGGGGTGAATGGCTATTTGGCGTTGGATCACCGTGACTAATTCAGCTAAGTAAGCCTGCTGTTGGCTCGAAACCCCCTCTTCTTCGCCATCATCTTCGGTGGGTAGGTCAATGAGAATATTTTTAGCGCCATTGATCAGGTACGAATTATAGGTGGTTCCATGACCAAGGGCATACTCCAGATCAAATCTAGCCCGTTGCCAATCTTGGGTTCGGAGTACCAAAACCTCCGGGGCGACTCCGGTAACTTGAATACTGCGGGTTTGTGGATCAAGGCTAGTAACCATTAGATAGAGGCCCCTTGGGGATTGCTTCCCCTCAGTATGACACTGGATTCTCTGCCCTACCGGAGATCAAGTAGTATTAAAAGTTACAGATGCTAGGAAAGTTGTGGACCGGATCTGCTTATATGACACCACGCTCCGGGATGGAGCACAGCGCGAGGGCCTTAGCCTATCCGTTGAAGACAAGATCCGGCTTACCCAACGTCTGGATCATTTAGGCATTCCCTTTATTGAGGGCGGTTGGCCCGGAGCTAATCCTAAGGATGGTCAATTTTTTGCCACAATGAAAAATATAGTACTCAAACAGGCGCAACTCGTAGCTTTTTGTTCTACCCGCCGTCCTGGAGTTGCTGCTTCAGAAGACGAATTACTCAAGAATTTACTGGCTGCTGGTACTACCTGGATCACGATTTTCGGTAAATCCTGGGATCTCCATGTGACCGAGGGGTTACGAACGACCCTAGATGAAAATCTCGCCATGATCCGCGACACGATCATTTATCTAAAGTCCCAAGGTCGTCGGGTGATCTTCGATGCCGAGCATTTTTTTGATGGTTATCGCCTCAACCCGGACTATGCCCTAGCCAGCCTACGGGCCGCCGAAGAGGCTGGGGCGGAATGGCTGGTACTCTGTGATACCAATGGCGGTATGCTGCCTTCTCAGATCCAAAAAATTTTACCGATTGTCCAGCAAAACTTTAAGACGCCTCTGGGCATTCACACCCACAACGATAGTGGAACGGCCGTTGCCAATGCCCTCGCCGCCGTTGAAGGGGGGGCGCGCATGGTCCAAGGCACCCTCAATGGCTATGGCGAACGTTGCGGTAATGCCAATCTCTGTACCCTGATCCCTAACCTACAAATCAAGTTGGGCTATAGCTGTTTAGAAACGGATCAATTGGCCCAACTGACCGAAGTATCCTTGATGGCAAGCGAAGTCGTAAATCTTGCGCCCGATGGGCATTGGCCCTTTGTGGGCACGTCAGCCTTTGCCCATAAGGGTGGGATCCATGTCAGTGCCGTCGCCAAAAATCCCTTTACCTACGAGCACATTGACCCTGATCAGGTAGGCAATCATCGCCGGATTTTGGTTTCAGAACAAGCGGGGGTCAGTAATATCCTGGCCAAAGCGCAAGACTTAGGGATCACCCTAGACCGCTCAGATCCACGGGTCCGCGAGATCCTCAATCGGGTTAAAGACCTAGAACTTTTGGGCTATCAGTTTGAAGCCGCCGAAGCAAGTTTTGCCCTTTTAGTCTACGAGGGCTTACAAAATCGGCATCCTTGGTTTAGCCTTGAGGGGTTTAAGGTCAGTACCCAGACGTTTCCTGATGGTTCTGTCCGGTCGGAGGCTACGGTCAAGGTCCAAGTGTCTGAGGTTTTTCAGCACGTTGCCGCCGAAGGTAATGGTCCCGTTGCTGCCCTAGATCATGCCCTCCGCAAAGCGCTGGAACAGTTTTATCCCGCTGTTGCTGAGTTTAAGCTTACGGATTATAAAGTACGGATCCTTGATAGTAATCAGGGCACCAATGCCAAAACACGGGTCTTAATCGAGTCCAGCGACGGGATCAATCGCTGGTATACCTTGGGCGTTTCCCCCAATATTATTGAGGCGTCCTATCAAGCAGTCGTAGAAGGAATCGAGTACGGCCTATTGATCCGACAACGGGGGTAGATTTTCATTACTAGGCTTGGGTACGGTTACCCTGCATCTTCAGGCAGGGCAAACGTATCTTAATGAGCTAAGACCTTGGTGAGATAGTTGTTGTCCCAAGCGGCTTTGAGACGTTTGCCCTTAGCTCCCCGCTTTGTACTCTTCTCTTGATTGATCAGGTTTAGGGCAATATGCCTGGCCACCGCCATATTCTCAGGACTTACGCAAGTGCCATAGGGATAGCAGGCTGCTTTAGTTCCTGAATGAGCCACCTAGAGAGCAATCCATGCTTGAGCTGGTAAATGGTTTGCCCCGTGCAATAGGCTAAATCCTTAAGCCGCAGCCAGACGAGTAACGCACAACTAGAGATCCCGTCATATCGAATTCGCGTGTATAACCAAGGCATGGCAAACTACACTAAGCTCCAACCCCACCTCTCGGTGCAAGAACTCGCTGACCGTTACCACGCAGCAACTGACGTGGTCGAACGCACCCAAGTGCAAGTGGTGTGGTTACTCGCTCA
>JANNOF010000126.1:0-1949 GCA_031398925.1 Gloeobacteraceae cyanobacterium SOY_34_metabat_371
CACAGAGGTTTCCGTTACCTATCCCGATTTCGCAGGGAAGCTTGTCCCACGGTTTCTCAGCGCACTTGCACCGTTGGACACCGGCGAAGCACCTCCTTCGTACCGGCGAGGTTCATTTTGGGATTCACAAGATGGAAGCACCGGTCGACCTGCGGCAACTCGACCAGTGTTGATAGTTTTGCCTGGTACGCTTGGTGAAGCGTCATCGGCTTGAGTGCCGGGTTTTTGCAGTTGAGCCGCGTCGCATTTGCCAACGCGCTGCCCAATATCGGTGCGCCCAACGCCGCGCCGACCATCACCGATATTCCCGTCATCCAAATTACGCCCGCCATGCTCACCGAGTTCGCAAATTTGCGCGCCAACCGCCGTTATTCGGCGCTGGCGGGGTTTGTGACGGCGGTCAAAAGCAGCATCACCGCCTTGATGGGCGGCACGCCGCCTACCCTGCTCGATGCGACGGCGTACAACACGCAAATCACGCGCGCGCTCACGGCGCTCACCACCAGCCAGCGCGCGCTCAGCGAGCAAACCGAGTCGGTGTATCGGCGGCGTGACATCGCTAACCCCGACGCCCTGAACGTGGCGCAGTGGTACGGGTTGGCGCAGTGGTGGACGGAGCAGTTGCTCGTCACGCTGCGCGCGTACAGCCTCACCACTGACCAAGCCTTCATGGAACGCTGGAACAATCTGGCGGATGTCCGTTTGCATCATCGTGCGATGGTCGCGGAGTTCGGGTTTGCGCTGGGCACACTCACGCAGGATCAACCGCTCATCGATGCCATGCTCACGATCTTTCGCGGGCAGGATGTCGGGCAGAGTTATCTCGCCTTCACGGGCGCGTGGGTCAAGAGCGAGGTCACGCTCAATCAACTGCAAAACGATGTCAGCGGCGTGGTCGCCGGGTGGGGCTTAAGCACCGGGCAAATCGTGCAGCTTTATTACCTGCTTTACAACCAAACATTTGTCGCGGCGGCGCGCGAACTGTTGGCGCAGTATGGCGAGGGTTTATCACCCCAAACCTACGGTTTGGTGCAGCAGGCGCTGCGTTTGACCGAAGAACGACTGCCCATGCCAGAGCGCTGGATCCCCGAAAATTACACGCTGATTTGGAACGAAAATGACGCCGGCGACGCGACACGCGGCACGCTATTTGACCTGCTGCAGGCGCACCCGCGCTTTGCAGAACTGCAAGACATCGGCACGCACCGGCAAGACCATTACATCATCGCGCATTCGCGCCCAAACGTCCCGTTTGTCTGGTATCTGCCGCAGTTTCACCGCGTCATCGATCATTTACGCACGATTCCGGCGATCAATGCGCTGCTCACAGCATCCGCAACGCCGCCTGGTTTGCTCCAGTTGTTGGGCGATTTACACGCGCAAGCGGAAACCAGCGCCGACCCAGGCGACCAGACACGCTTTACCGACCTGCTCGGCACAATCACGCACAGCATCGATGCGACCACCACAACCGTGATTGGTGAGCGCAACCAGTTGATCGAACAGGGCAATCTGCGCGACCGCCGCGTCATGCAGCAGTTCGCGGCGGAGAGGCTGATCGAATACGAAACGGGCAATCGCAGAGGTTCGGTGGCAGACGCGCCCAACCGCGCGCTCGATGCGATTGCCCGTTTCAAAAGCGACCTTGAGCGTAATATCCCACCCGACGCTGGCGCTGCGACCGATGCGGCGGCACAAGCCCGCGCTGCTCAGGCGCGCGCGGCAGCGCAAGCCCGTAACGCGCTGCACATCCACGTGCTGATTTTGAACATAGCGCCCGAATTAATGCGCGCGTTCACATGGACATCGCTCACCTACCCCATGACCGAGCGGCGCCAAGACCTGATTACCGGCTTTTTCGGCTACCTGACCG
Organism: Gloeobacteraceae cyanobacterium SOY_34_metabat_371; assembly: GCA_031398925.1. Lineage (GTDB taxonomy): Bacteria > Cyanobacteriota > Cyanobacteriia > Gloeobacterales > Anthocerotibacteraceae > JANNOF01. Next base: position 1,874 of record JANNOF010000126.1, read on the forward strand.
ACACTATCGCGTTTGCCACCCGCGCTGACGCCGAATCACAGCTCGCCAGTATGCTGCACACCAGCGAAAATGCCAC
>JANNOF010000127.1:0-5537 GCA_031398925.1 Gloeobacteraceae cyanobacterium SOY_34_metabat_371
TGCAGCGATCCTGGCAGCCGACGTCGTTGGCTATTCACGCATGATGGCCACCGATGAAGGGTTGCTGCCAAAAAAACAGCAGGGGTTTTAGGGGATGATCTGGCCCTCAATGCCCAACAGGTGACAGGGGTCCAGCCCAATCGTGAATTGCCCGTGGTCTGGAGCGTAGCCCAAGGATCTTTTATCAATAAGGTGATCTTGGTGCCCACAGCGCTAGCCCTTAGTGTCTTGGCACCTTGGGCTTTGCCGCCGCTACTGATGATCGGTGGTACTTTTCTTTGCTACGAAGGCTTTGAGAAATTGGCCCACAAGTTTCTACATAGCAAAGAAGAAGAAGACGCCCATCATGCCGAAGTGGTAGAGGCTCTGGCAGATCCTACGATCGATATCGTCGCCGTCGAAAAGGAAAAAATTGCCGGGGCGATCCGTACAGACTTTATTCTCTCGGCAGAGATCGTAGTGATCACCCTGGGCACTGTTGCCCAAGAATCTTTTCAAGTCCAAGTGGGCGTGCTCATAGGGATCAGTCTGATCATGACCGTTGGTGTCTATGGCTTGGTGGCAGGGATCGTCAAACTTGATGATGCAGGGCTTTACCTCAGTAAAAAAGCTGATCAATTTCAAAGCACCATAGGCAAATATCTTTTGTTGGGTGCCCCCTATCTCATGAAAGGGTTATCCATCATTGGTACCGCTGCGATGTTTTTGGTTGGTGGGGGGATCATTACCCACGGTATAGAGGTGCTCTATAAAGGGATTAAGGAACTGGCCTATGATCTAGGGAAAATTGGTACCGTTGGTCCGGCCTTAGAAGCGATTGTTCCGACCTTGATTGATGGCGTTGTGGGCCTTATTGTGGGTGCGATCACGGTGGCTGTGGTGACCTTAGCGGGTCGTATGTTTAAGGGCAAAACCTAGCGCCAGTGATGAAATTTTGGTTGATGCTGCGGGTATGGTCGGCTTAAATTACCCGCCCTTCCGTTCTCGTTGGTACAGTGCATTATCGTGCCGCATTATTCGTGTACAAGATTCAACACAAAAGCCCCCGGATCTAGATCTGAGGGCTAAAAGTTGTACGCGCCGTTGAGGACTCGAACCCCAGACATCAGGTTTTGGAGACCTGCGTTCTACCAACTGAACTAACGGCGCAAAGGGCCATGAAGCCCATCCTAACAGATGATCAGACTTTTTCTTTGACGCGGGTAGCCTTGCCAACCCGACCACGCAAGTAGAAGAGTTTTGCCCGACGGACAGCACCGCGGCGGGTCACTTTGATCGCTTCAATCCGAGGAGAATGGACAAGAAATACCCGTTCTACCCCTACCCCTTGGAAAAAGCGACGCACCGTAATGGTTTTATTAATCCCGCTGTTGCGCTTACAGATCACAGTGCCTTCAAAGGCTTGGATCCGTTCTTTGCCCCCTTCAACAATTTTTACACTGACCCGTACGGTATCCCCGATATTAATGGGGGGTAGGTCGGTTTTGATAAATTCCGCTTCAATGGCGCGGATCACTTCCTGGGCATGCATGGCGTCACCTAGATTCCAAATTCGTAATATTACAGTAAAGTGTCTATCAAAAGCAAGATATTCTTAGGCTAGAGGACGAAACTGACATCCATCCAAGGCTAGGAGTACCTCACCGTACTGATCTTCCTGCAAGAGGCGGATCAGCCATTCTCCAGCCGTCAAATTTTCTTTAATTACCCCTTGCTTACCGCGCCAAGGGCCGTAGAGTACTTCCACGGGATGCTCAGGGTCAAAATCAGGCGTTAATTCACGCATAGAACGCTCCTGGGTCTTACTATTTAGAGTCCCCTCATTGAGGATTGTTCCTACCATAAAAAGGTTTTTTTCTTGAGGGATCTTTATCATAATCATTTTTCCTAGATAAATAACCTCTAGGCGCTATTTTTTTTAATAAGTAACGCAGTATACACCGGGCACAAGAGATAATCTCCCTTAACCTAGGCTTAAATCAGCCTTGGTAATTTTCTGATCATAATTATCTAGTTCAAACTTAAGGTAATGTCCGCACCCCGCGACGTAGCAGAAAGGAAGACCCTACCGTGGCAAAGTCCAAAAAGCGCAGTAAAGTCGGTCGCCCCCGCAAATTTGAAGGGCCGACTCAGAATTTTTATATCACCTTACCTTCGGGGATCGTGCAGCAACTCAAGGCAGTAGACGAGCATTTAGCCACGGCAATTGTCAAACTCTGCACAGGAAGTCAATTTTCAGAGAGTTCCCTAGATCCAGAAGTAGGATTGTTACCCGTGGTGATCAGCCCCGAGCGGTGGGCAATCTCGATCTGCGACCCCAGCTTGGCAGACATAACCCCCTTAGCCCTGATCCCCCATACGCCGGGGCGGTGGCTTTTGGCCTTTGATCCTGAGCTAGACCCGAGAGATCTGGAATTACAGCTTAGGGATTGTGTAGAAACCAACCCTCCCCAAAGTGCGCTGATCCAACGGATCATCGAGCAACTCAGTTTGGGGCGTAGGCAGGAGCGGGCCACTACCGTTCAACTGCTTTTATACAGTCAATGCGAAGAAGTCTTTGAAGACGACTAGGGACTGGTGGCGGCGGCGGCCTTAGGGGGGTCTACATTGAGGAAGACGGTGGAATTCCCCTCAACCCGCATGACCTTAAGCGGGGAGTCTTGACCGGCCTTGCGTGCCGCATCAATGCGTTCTTCGAGTCTTTCATAAAAGAGTAGGTCGGCCAGTTGGGCATTTTTGGCGGCAGCTCTACCTTTTAGTTCAATGGCGGTCTGGTTGGCCCGCGCCAAGATCAAAAGGCGCTCGGTTTCCTTGGTTTGGATCTTGGCCCGGACCCCGGCGGTTTGCGCGGTGATCGAGGCCACTTGCTTTTGTTCGATCGAGTCTTTTAGGGCAGGGGGAAATTTAGGCGTTCCCAAGAAGATCCCTTCAACCAAGATCATGGGTACTTTTTGACCCGCGAGGAGCGCAGTGGGCAATTCTTTGGTGATCAATTCGGCAGCCTTGCGCTCCACTTCAGCCCGCCGCTCCTGCTGATAAAAATCCTCAGAGTCATAGGCGGCGGCAATATCCCGGACTTTAGAACGGACGATGGGAACAACAACCGTTGTCATATAATTTTCGCCAATTTGCTTGTGCAGATCGTCCAGGACTTCTTGATTGGGTTTGAGCGCTACGTAAATATCAACGGTAAAGGCTTGTCCATCGGCGGTATTGACGGCAATGGCGCTCCCGGCTTGGTTGACCGCATCGGGTTCATCGGTGAATTGCCAAACCTTTGTACGGACGTTATAGGTAATGGGGCGATCCGTACCAGGGGTAATAAACGAAAATCCGGGCTTCTCGACCCGATTTTCCTGCAGTCCCGAAAAAGAGTTAAACACGACCGTGGCATTACCAGGCTCAGTGACATAGATAAAGGGGTGCCACACCACCAGGGCTAAAATCACCCCGCCAATGGCCAAAGGCGCCAGGGAAACCAGATCATTCATGCGTAATTCAGCCATAAAATGCTCCTTTTACTTAGTGATGAGGGTATCGAGGGTATCGCCGAGGACACCGGACTTGACGACTTTGAGATATTCAGGATTTTGGGTCAACGCATCGGCCTTGGCACCGAGTTTACCCGCCTCTGCTTGGGCTACGGCGATCAGGGTCTTTGAGTCTTCCCGTGCTTGGTCAATTTCAAACGCTTTCTTCTGAAGCTGGTTTTCGGCAATGGTTTTGGCTTCAATGGATTTGACGAATTCGGGAGAGAAATCCACATCCCGGAGTAAAAAATCTAGCGCCAAGACCCCATAGGCCTGCAAATAGGTAGCAATGCGTTCGCGGATCTTGGTTTGTAGCGCTTGACGCTTGACGGAATAAATATCCTGGGCTGAAAAACCCGCCGTTTCTGAGGCAATGACCGAGCGCACAATAGGAGCAATGCGGTCTTTGTAATCCGTGCCTAGGGTGCTATAAACCTTAGCCGGATCGGCAATGCGAAACTGCAGCGTAACTTCAGAGCTGATCTCTTGGCCATCCCGCGAAAGCGCCACTAGACGCGGCCCGTACGCCTCGGGATCTTCGGCTTTCCAGGTCAGCGCTTGGTTTTTGACATCAAAAGGAATGGTAGACGTAACTAAGGGGAGGATCACGTGAAACCCCGGTTCTAAAGGGGTAGGCTGTACACCACCAAACCACGAGAAAACAACCAAATTTTGACCATTATCGACAAAACGCAGGGGGTTGGTACTAATGATCACTAAGACAATCCCACTGGCCAGAATGATCTGGGGTAACCATTTACTGACTGCACTGTTGAGGGTCATGACTGCTCCAAAATGGGTCGCCGGAATATTAAACTAGGAAAACTGGCTAGTCTTTGATCCTCAGGCCCTATGCTTGCCATTGTATGCTGAATCCCTGAATCCCTTGGGTCAGGTGCATTGGTGGTCAGATCCTGGATTACAATTTAAAGGCCCTTAGAGATTAGAAACTGTGGTTGAACCCATTTTGCTAGGCATTGTAGTTGGTCTGATCGTAGTCACCCTGTTGGGCCTTTTTGTCGCCGCTTGGCTACAGTACAAACGGGAAACTCCCTTAGGCGGCTAAGCAATGCTGCGTTTTTTAACTGCTGGTGAATCCCACGGACCTGGGCTGACGGTGATCGTCGAAGGTATTCCAGCGGATTTGCCTTTGCCTCTTGAGGTAATTAATCACGATCTGGCTCGGCGTCAGATAGGCTTTGGACGCGGTGGGCGTATGACCATCGAAAAAGACGAAGTCACCTTTCGGGGCGGCGTGCGTCTGGGCAAAAGCATGGGTTCCCCCATTGCCATGACCCTTGAAAACCGCGATTTTAAAAATTGGCAAGTGTCCATGTCGGTCACCCCCGTGGATCTAGAAGACCCCGAAGTACTGGCCCAGCTTGAGTCCAAACGGATCACGCGCCTACGTCCTGGTCATGCGGATTATCCCGGTGCGGTCAAGTACGCCCAAGCGGATGTGCGCAATATTTTAGAACGCTCTAGTGCCCGTGAAACCACCGCTCGCGTCGCGGCGGGGGCTATTGCCAAACAGCTTTTACGCCAATTTGATATTCACGTCCATTCCCATGTGATCGCGATTGGTGGTTGTGGCGCAAATCTCCGCCCCCTCTTGCCCAGTACTAAGGATTGGCAAGAATTTTTTGATCTAATTGAAACCAATGACCTACGGACGGCCCCTGAGCAATACGATCTGCTACGGCAGCGAATTGTAACTGCGGCTAAAGAAGGCTACACCCTAGGTGGCACGGTCGAAGTCGTCGTCTATGGGCAGATCCCGGTGGGTTTAGGGTCCCATGTCCACTATGACCGCAGGCTCGATGGCTTGCTCGCCGGTGCCGTGATGTCGGTGCATACGGTCAAGGCAGTGGAAATCGGTGAAGGGGTGAATGCAGCCCATTTGATCGGTGCTGAAGTGCAAGACGAGTTTCTTGCGGGGAGCGGGGGCGAAATTCTCCCCAGCTCCACCCATGCGGGGGGCATTGAGGGGGGGATGACTAATGGACA
>JANNOF010000159.1:0-5464 GCA_031398925.1 Gloeobacteraceae cyanobacterium SOY_34_metabat_371
TGTCCATCGAGTGGTCGTAGGTTTCCATGTGATCTGCGTCAATATTGGTCACCACGGACAACACCGGCTGCAGGTGCAGAAATGACGCGTCGGATTCACCAGGGAGGCGGTCCACCCCTTAGCTATGGGGGGAATTCAAGAGTGGGGTTTTAGCTTTTTCAAAAAGCGCTTTAGAAGCTGAAGTCCCCGCTTTTTTGATCTGATGGGTGAAGGTTGTAATCACCAAGCCCATACCCATGGCTTGGACCATAAGCCCTAGCCCCAAGTGAAACACCGACATATCCTCGACCGCCCAAGCAAAGACCGTAAAGATCCAGGCCCAGGCCGCCGTATCGGGTCTGAGGTTTAACATCATGAGTACAACGGGCAGGGCCGTGACCAGACTGCCTACGCTGCACAAGGCCCACACACCCGCTTTGGGTAGTTTAAAGATCAAGATCGTTTGGGCTACACAGGTACACAACAGGATCATGCTGGCGGTTAGGGCAAGTCCCCCTAGGATGGGGAGTCTGACCGATGAGAACACGATCCAAGCAGTCATGGGGACTACCCAGAGGCTTAAATTAATCGCCATGGCTAAGATTGCGGGACTTTTTTCATGGTTGATCAAATCGTGGCTTAAGGTGCCGATCCCTGTTTTACGGTAGCGTGACCAATCTTGGAGGGATTGGCGTTGGGGCAGTAGGGCGGCCATGATCCCCAGGAGTATAAAAGCACCCAAAAATATAGCCATCTGGATTTGCTCTTGAGCACTTATCTGATTGGAATTACCCACGCTCAAAGAAAAGGCTAAAAAAGTCCACGTAGCGGTGATCCAGTAGCTCTGGCGCTTGCTGATTAACGTTCCGGTGCTGTGGAAATACCGAATGAGGGCTTGCCAGATCCAGAACGTCCAAAGGACAAAATTTACGCCCATCAACCCCGCAAAAGCCAGGGGTTGGGCACCAGCATTGAGTCCCAGCCAGTACATTTTATCGAGTTGCAAATGGCTCAGTTCGATAGCCGTGTCCAGCCCAGTGGCAGCGCCAAGAAAATGTAGCATCCGGGCGGGTTGTAACAGGGTAATGGCATCCAGCGCCGCATTAGTGGTCGGTACAATCGTGGTTGTAACGAGAAACAGCAAAATGATCCCACTGCCCACCCACGATTGAAAGCTCCCTAAAACCGATCCGGCTAAGCCATAAAGTAGGGCACTACTAAAGTAAAACAGTGTCCCTAGCGTTACCACCCCATAAAAGCTAAACAGCAGCGCACTAGGTACCCCAGCCTGTAGCGCACTCCCTAGGTGCAAGGGCAACGCCAGCCCCAAAGCTACATATAACAAAGCCGGTACGCCTAAAAGCTTGCCCATGAGAATACTTTGGGCTGTTTGTGGACTGAGGCGAATAAAATTTAGCGTCCCCCGTTGCTGCTCACGGGCCAGATCCGTAATCAACATATAGCTGCCGACAACGATCAATAAAAATACGCCACATAGACTCAGTAGGCTAAATAACTCTAACCACCATAGGGGCCAGTTGATCAAAATTTTATCTTGAGCACCCGTTAGACATTCTGCCCAGCCGTATTGGGCCGGCCCGGTACAAAAGCGACTATTGACCATGACTTTGCCCGTGTGGTCATAGGCCGGAAGTTGTAGGTAGTACATTGCTATTAAAAAAAGCTGTCCTAAAAGTGCTAAAACCGCCGTGATCCCTACATTACGGGTCGTGAGACGGCCCTTAAGTTCCCGCAAGAGTTGGGGATTCCAGGTACCTAGGTGATCTAAAACAGTGGTAAACATCACAAACTCCAGTGGATGGATTAGGAAGATTGCTGGTGGCCCAGCCTTAAAAAAATTGTCTCTAGGTCTTCTTGCACGCAATGAAACTCATGAACCGGAACGCCTCCTGTGACCAGGGTCCGTAACAGATCCGCTTGATCTTGAGCATTCCCCGTAAAATAGGCCATGACACGGTTTGTACTCAGATCCGTTAGGGCTTCAATCTGCGGATGATCCTGTAAAAGGGCTTTGAGGGGTGCCAAGGAACCCACGGTGCCTAGGGTAATCCGGGGACGACTGAGCTTGCGGTATAAATCCGCTAGGGGTGAACTCTCTACGAGATAGCCCAATTCCATGATCCCCACGGAGGTACAGAGTTCGGCTAAATCACTGAGGACATGGGAGGAGATCAAGACGGTCATTCCCGTGCTTTGCAAATTTTTGATGATCGTGCGAAATTGCTGGCGCGCAAGGGGATCTAAACCAGAGACAGGTTCATCCAGCAAGAGCACCAAGGGACTATGAATGATGGTCCGGGCTAAACTCAGCCGTTGGCGCATCCCCCGTGAGAGGGTGGCAATGGGACTATGGCGCTTGTGATTCAGGTCCACTAGATCCAATACTTCCCGGAGCCGTTGACTGCGGTGTGGCTCGACGAGGGAATAAAGACGGGCAAAATAATCTAAATAATCCCAGACATTTAAGTCGTCATATAGGGGATAGTCGTCGGGCAAGTAGCCCAGAGCGCGCTTTAGATCACTGTTGGGATAATCATTACTGAGTTTTTCGCCGTGGATATAAATCTCACCCAAGGTCGGCTCTTCAGCCGCAGCCAGCATCCGAATCAGGGTCGTCTTTCCCGCACCATTAGGACCAATCAGCCCGTAGACATCCCCCGTGGCAATCTCCAGATCAACCTGATGTACCGCCACATGACGATCAAATTGTTTGGTTAGATTACGGGTTTGAATCGCTAGGGTCATAACAGTACCCGGACTAGTCGCTTGGACTCCTAGATAGCTTAGCTTGTTCCCGCAAGTCTCTAGGGATATAAAAATATAAAAATTTATGGCGCTACTTCAGCAACAGAAGGAACGGTCTTTCATTGAATCCCTGGATCTGTGGTAGCTATGGGGAATTGGGACGAATAGCATTAGACTTCTGATAGACGCTAGCGCTATTTATGCGCGTTAAAATAACAGGGCGATCAAGGGGAATCCATCATGTCCAAGCTTCGTTCTAATCTACCCTGGTTTATTACGGGGGGTGTGGTACTTGTGTTGTTGATTGCTAGTATTCTGTTGATCACCGCAGGCAAAGGGATCGGTCAATTTTTCTTTGGTCGGGCCTATGCTGAGGGAGAATTACGGGACTATGTGGCCCAGGTTTTAAAGCAAGAAGTCCAAGGGGTAAGTTGTCAAGCCTATGATACCGATAACAATGGCTATGTTTCCTGTGATTACACCATTGCTAAAAATGACAATGCTGTAAATTCGATTGAATGTGCGGTTTGGGGATTAGATGGGTTTATTAACCGTGGTTGCCGTACGCGATTACCCAATTTCTCTAAGTAATAAAAGCACCCTTTTGAAATCTTCACAGCTCAAGGGCGTGACGCTGGAGCGCTAGAAGTTCTGTAGCTCCGCGGATCCCAAGGTCTAAAAGATCCTGAAATTGACTTTTAGAGAGGGCCATTTTTTCAGCCGTAGCCTGCACTTCCAAGAGATCCCCCGTGCCATTGATCACGACGTTCATATCCACTTGGGCACTGCTATCTTCGCTGTAACAAAGGTCTAAGCAGAGTTCGCCCTGGACGATACCCACAGAAACAGCCGCAACCTGGGTTAACAAAGGATTCTCAGTGATCAAGCCCTGTTTTTGTAATCCTGCCAATGCATCCCAGAGTGCTAGCCAACATCCGGTGATGGCACAGGTGCGGGTTCCACCATCCGCCTGAAGTACATCAGCATCCAGGGTAATGGTCCGAGGACCAAGGGCTTTGAGATCAAGGGCCATCCGCAAGGACCTGCCGATCAACCGTTGGATCTCTTGGGTACGTCCACTGGGGCGGAGGGTTTCACGCTTGGCGCGTCCACCGGGGGTAGATCCGGGTAAGAGACTATATTCCGCCGTGATCCAACCTTGACCTTGACCCTTGAGAAATACGGGGACGGTTTCTTCTATGGACGCAGTGCATAAAACTACGGTTTCACCAAAACGAGCGAGTACCGAGCCGTTGGCAAAATGGGTGTACCCGCGTTCAAAAGTTACAGGGCGTAGGGCATCCGTAGCCCGGTCATGAAGACGCATTCGGCTGGCCTTATATAAAGATCCGCCTGGGAACTATAGCATTCTTGAGGTCTATGGTTTAGACAGGGCGCTTTTCATAACCGCTCACTTGATCCTAAACATGGGATCCGTAGGCCCAAATGCCACTAAAATCAGGCTGAAGCTAGCGCAAGGCATCAGTATGAAAATTGGGGTTCCCAAAGAAATCAAAGATCAAGAGTTTCGGGTTGGTCTCACGCCCGCCGCTACCCAGATCTTGGTCCGCCAAGGTCATGAGGTCTGGATCGAACAACAGGCGGGGATCGGATCAGGGTTTACCGATGAACAATACATCGCTTTGGGGGCTAAGAGCGGGACTGCTGAACAGATCTGGGCCCAAGAAATGGTCGTCAAGGTCAAAGAACCCCTCGCCGAAGAATATGGCTATCTCCATAAAGGGCAATTGCTGTTTACCTATTTGCACCTAGCCGCCAATCGGGTTTTGACCGAGGCCCTCGTTAAATCTCAAGCTATCTGCATCGCCTACGAAACCGTCGAACTACCCGACGGCAGGTTACCCCTACTCACCCCCATGAGCATCATTGCCGGACGGTTATCGGTACAATTTGGGGCCCATTATCTAGAAAAACAACAGGGGGGAAGGGGGGTCTTGTTGGGCGGCTTACCCGGAGTCCGACCGGGTCATGTGGTGATCTTGGGTGGGGGTACCGTCGGCACCGAAGCCGCCAGAATGGCGATTGGTATGGGCGCAAGAGTCCAGATCCTAGATATTAATATTGACCGCCTCAATTTTTTAGAAACTCTTTTTGGCTCGCGGGTGGAGTATCTATACAGCAGTGCCAAAACCATTGATGAGCTAACCCCCGAAACCGATCTGTTGATCGGGGCGGTATTGGTTACGGGAGACCGGGCCCCTACCCTGGTTACCCGTCAGCAAGTCGCTAGAATGCGCCCCGGATCGGTCATTGTCGATGTGGCCGTGGATCAAGGGGGCTGCATCGAAACCTTACATACTACGTCGCATTCGGATCCGGTTTATAGCGAAGAAGGAGTCCTCCACTATGGCGTGCCTAACATGCCGGGAGCCGTGCCTTGGACGGCTACCCAAGCCCTTACCAATGTCACCCTCCCCTACGTGATCCAGTTAGCCAAACAAGGGGTTGACGCCTTAGCCCAAAATCCAGCTTTGGCTAAGGGACTCAACGTCGCCCACGGTAGGATCTGTCACCCGATTGTTAGCCGGATCTTTTCTGATCTATAAAACCGCTCTAGGTTTGCAAATTAGAAGCCTAGGGATCAACCAATCCGGTCTGTGCCCATAAAGGGATGCAGGACTTGGGGTAATACCACCGTGCCATCCCGTTGCTGCCCATGTTCGATCACAGCGGCCCAGATCCGGGGCGTCGCCATCCC
>JANNOF010000189.1:0-1559 GCA_031398925.1 Gloeobacteraceae cyanobacterium SOY_34_metabat_371
AAGCCGGAACGGCTTCCTGACCGCTGAGTGGCGATACAACTTCCACTGCCCGCACCATCCCTTCTGAGCCATCTACCCACAATACGCAATCTCCTGTTTGAGCCTCTGCATCAAGGTCAACAATTTGGCTGCGCGATGGCATACTGAGGCGAGCACCTTCCCAAACACTTGGCAGTTGCCTCAGTTGCAGCAAACGGCGACGCGTGGAAGGAGTAAGAGCAGTCATAAATCATCCAATGGCTTTGTAATTCGTACTAGTACCAGAATAAAAGGGTTTTAGCCGATCGACGTGTTTTCGCAACAGATTAATAAATCCTCTCTGAATTTCAGATTAGGCAAGATGGCGATCAGAGCGATAGAGTTATAACGATAACCCAAGGCAAGGAACTTATGACGACGGCTTCTTCCCTAGACGGGGATGAGACGATTGATATTCGGGATATGGAGATTGACGATATTGCTCCGGTGTACCATTTGGGGGAATCCCTATTTACCAGCGATCTTTATCCATACCTGTACCGCACATGGGATGAATGGGAAGTCATTGGCTTATATAACACGGATCCCGAATATTGCCTCGTAGCAGAGAGTGCAGGTGAGTTGGCAGGGTTTGTGTTAGGCACTATTATCAGCAAAACGTCTTGGATTTATGGATACATCATTTGGCTAGGAGTCACACCCCGCTTTCAGCGTCGGGGAGTTGCCGATCGCCTAGTAGACAAGATTGTGGAACGTATGATTGAAGATGGTGTGCGGTTTATGCTGGTGGATACTGATCCTGCCAATGCGCCAGCCATCAACTTCTTTACCCGCAAGGGGTTTGGCAATACGCGCCAACATGTGTTCATGTCCATGAATCTCAGCAAGCACGATGTCTATGGCAGGCTGATTTCCTATGAGCGCGATCGAGCGGAACGAATGGGCAGACGGCGTCCACGCCGACAATCAGAGACTAAATAACCTCGCAGTAGCGATCGCTAATCAAACTGCAAGACCAAACTAGGCATCAGGCGCTGAAGATTTTTGAGGGATTTCACCTGCCAAGGAGTTTCCTGGGAACCGCGCACCGCAATTTGGATGCTTCCTTTCTGGCGAACCCTAATCACAAACTTTGATAAAACATTGATGCCTGAACTGTTCAAAAATTCTAGACCGCGTAGATCCAGCGTCATCACCGCAGGTTCCTGGTCTGTTACATCGCTGAGGAGTTGGATAATTGGTGCGTAGTCTTCCATGCTACTGAGACGCAACGAACCTTTACACAGGATGGTAGCCGTTTCTGCCTCATACCAAACCGCATAGTCTTCCCCTTTAATCTCCATGCTCAAATCGCTCCTTTGTCCTGCAACGTTAATTGCACCATAGTTGTGACTGTAACTACCATTGGGTCTTTTTGCACTGTTTCAAACTTCCATCCCAAATCAGCAGCGTAATCATTGATCATGGTCAGAAATCCCAATCCGGAACCGCTGTCGTTTTCGGCATTCGCGTTGCGTTCGAGCTGTTCGAGGTAGAGCGCATTGGTGTCCGCCGTCAACAGCTTGTCGACGAACTGCTGA
>JANNOF010000191.1:0-12491 GCA_031398925.1 Gloeobacteraceae cyanobacterium SOY_34_metabat_371
GTTGCCTCAGGGATCACCGTACTTTTGGGCTTTACGGCGGCGATTTCTTTAATCGTCAGTGGCATCGGGATCATGAATATTATGCTTGTCTCCGTCACGGAGCGGACCCGTGAAATTGGCCTACGCAAAGCCCTGGGGGCCTCAGAAGAAGTGATCTTGATGCAATTTGTCATTGAAGCGGTCTTGATCTCGTTGGTGGGCGGCAGTATTGGGGTTGTGTTGGGCTGGCTATTGGCCACGGGGATCGGTGCTGTAGCTCCGCTCAAACCCATTGTCACCCCTTGGGCTATCGCTATCGCCGTAGGAGTATCCGGCGGGGTGGGACTCTTTTTTGGGGTATTTCCGGCGCGTCAAGCGGCCCGTTTGGATCCTATTGTGGCCTTGAGGAGCGACTAAGCATGGATGCGCTAGAAAATTTACGGGTTGCCGCCGTCACCCTGTGGGCCAATCGTCTGCGGACTTTTTTGACCATGTTGGGCCTGATCATTGGCATTGGTTCGGTGATCTTGATGATCGCCCTCGGCATTGGGGCCCAAAACTATGTCAAGGAGCAGTTTCGCTCGTTGGGCACCAATATCGTCGTGATCGGTGAAGACGAGGGCCGCCGGGGGGGCCGTCCCCTAACGATGGCGGATGCCGAAGCCCTCCGGACCCAGATCCCGACGGTGCAAAATATGGCTCCCTTCATTGCCAATGATGGCCGGGTGGTGTGGAAGAGCAAAAATGCCGATGGACGGATCTACGGGATCACCCCGGCCCTGGTTAAAATGTTGGGTTTTCCGGTGCTCAAGGGACGCTTTTTTACTGAAGATGAGGTGACCAACCGCGCCCGTGTCGTCGTTGTCGGGCAAGAACTCAGCAATGAACTGTTTGGGGCCGATGATCCCATAGGTCAACAAATTTTGATCAATGGTCAGAATATGACCGTGATCGGGGTGACCAAACAAGTGGCCTTTAAAGGCTATTTGGGCTTTGTAGAACGGGGATTGATGATGCCCCTCTCGACGGTGCAAGAGCGGTTTATTGCCAGCAATTCTCCTTTTGGAATGCGCCTAGGACTGGTTTTTCTAGAAGCTAAGCCCGACGCCAGTGTGGATGAACTGACCTTTCAGGCGACGAACTTGATGCGCCAACGCCATCAAGTGATCGCCCAGGATGACTTTTTTGTGGGCAATGCCCAGCAGACCCTGGATATTTTTAATACCATTACGGCGGGTTTGACCGTGGTCTTGGCCCTCACTGCCACGATCTCTTTGGTGGTGGGGGGGATCAATATCATGAATATCATGTTGGTCTCCGTGACGGAGCGTACCCGTGAGATCGGCCTACGTAAAGCCCTGGGCGCGTCTGAAGAGGTAATTTTGCTGCAATTTATTATCGAAGCGGTCTTGATCTCCATTGTGGGTGGTTTGATCGGCACAGCCATGGGCATAGTGCTGGCCCAAGCCATTGGCGCGATTTCACCCCTCAAACCAGAAGTTACCAGTTGGTCTATTGTCCTCGCCGCTGGGGTTTCCGGGGCCGTAGGCTTATTTTTTGGCGTGTTCCCGGCCCGTCAAGCGGCCCGTCTTGATCCCATTATTGCCCTGCGCACGGAGTAAATATGGTTATCAGCCTAGAGCAAATTCGCAAGTCCTATCGCCTTGCCGGAGCCGATGTCGAAGTCCTCAAGGGGATCGATCTGGAGATTAAACGGGGCGAGTATGCAGCGATCATGGGGCCATCGGGTTCTGGTAAATCTACCCTGATGAATATCATTGGTTGTCTTGACCGCCCCACCAGTGGCGCGTATGTTCTCAATGGGCAAAATGTCGCTTCCATGGAAAAAAAAGCCCTCGCTCAGGTGCGTAACCGCGAGATCGGTTTTATCTTTCAGCAATTTAATTTACTAGCCCGTTCTGACGCCCTAGAAAACGTGGCGCTACCGGCGCTTTATGCCGGGATGAACGCTAAAGACCGTAAGATCCGGGCCACGGAGATGCTAGAGCGGGTAGGACTTGCGGACCGCTTGCACAATTTACCCAGTCAACTCTCCGGGGGTCAGCAGCAACGGGTCGCCATTGCCCGCGCCCTGATGAACCGTCCGAGTATTTTACTGGCGGATGAGCCCACCGGGGCGTTAGATACCAAGACGGGTCAAGAGGTGCTCAATCTTTTTGAAGAACTGCACCGAGAAGGCTTGACCCTGATTGTGATCACCCATGACACCGAAGTCGGGGACCGCGCGAAGCGGTTGATCAAACTCCGGGATGGTTTACTCGAACAAGCCATTCCCGAAAAGGTCCGCTAGGGCGTAGCCCCGACTAAGCTCAAGCTATAGGTCAGCGGGGCAGCGGTGGGATTTTGAAACTCTAGAAGTACTGTCGTCTCCGATCCAGGCCCTAGGGTAGGTAGGGTCAAGCCGACTAAGGGGGTACCCGTACCCGAAACTGCCGTAGCATTGCTTACCAAAGCCCCCGTAGTAAGCCCTTGGATATTGATAAACAGGGGGCCGGTCAAGGTACTGGTACTGGTATTGATCACCCGTACTTGTTGACGGCGAGCGGTAACTTGGGTAAAGCCTGTGGCGCTAACGGAGCCATTGACGGCATTGAGACTGGCATCCACTAGCTGGGGGGTGTAGCTCAAGGCATTAGGGGTTGGATTGTCAAAATCTATCGTCACTGGGCTAGTACTGGCGCCACTGGACAACAGGCCCCCGTTCTCTAAAACTTGGATCGTGTTGTTGCCCACCGTGGGCGCGACTGTGGCTCCTGGGGTTAAAGAGTCTAAGGCGACGTAAAGCGGGCCCGCCAGCGCCGTAGCCCCGGTATTGGTGACGGTGATCTGTTGGCGCAAGGTACGGACTTCGGTCAAGCCCCCGGCCTGGAGTGTCACCCCTGTACTCAGATCCGTAACCGTAGGACTAAGGACTTCTAGGGTCAATAGCGTCGGGGGCACGGTAAGGCTACTGGTGCCATTGACCACCAGGGTATAGCGCCCGATGGGGGTCTGGGGGGCCGTAACCACCGTCAGGGTAGTTGCACTACCGGTGGTAGGGGGATCAAAACTTGCCGTAGCCCCGGCAGGTAAGCCCAGGATCGAAAAATTGCTGACTTGGACTGTGGTATTCACCGGGCGGATCTGGAGCGTATAGGCTATCGTTTCACCCACCGCTATGCTCTGTAATCCAGGAACCGCGAGGGGCCGTAGCCCGGTTGGTAAGGTCGCAAAAGTAGCTTGGGCATCGATCAAACCAAATCCGGCCAGGGGTTCGTAGCCTTGATCGATGTTATTGCTAAAGACCCCACTGCCTGATCCGGCACTGGTTTGGGCGTTCAGGGTGGCACCCGCCAGTTCGTCGGCGCTATTGCCCCCGCCCCCAGCGACGAGATCCCGGTCAATGCCAAAATTAACACGCGCCCCGCTACTAAAGGCCCCAGGATCAAAATTAAGCGTTAATACAGCTCCCGTGATCACAGCACTGATCTGGGCGGGTTCGATACCGCTGGTGGTTCCAATGGTAAAGGGGGTACCACTGGTAGATTGATCAAACGTCAACCCCGCAGGAGCCAAGTCAACCCCAATACTATTGAGGCTCCCGGAACCCAAAAAAGTTAGGCCAAAAAAGTTAGGATCCGCTGAACTGCCATTACCCCCGTCGCCCGTCGCCGTGAGGCTGACCGTAGCCCCTGCCACCGTAGCTGTGGCTTGACTAAAACTAGGGTCTAGATCATGGGGCAGGGCCGTTTCTTGGAGCTTGATCCGCAGGGCTTCGGGGGTTAAGGCCCCCCCTGCCGCATCCAAAAGGACCGCCGCCACCCCGGCGGCGTGGGGTGCCGCCGCACTGGTTCCTGCGAAATTAGGAAAGCCATCATCCTCCACATCCGTCAACGCTAGGGAACCAGGGGGGAAAAAAGTGGTATTTACCTGGTCTACGGCAGCAAAATCAGGCTTAAGTCTGGTTTCTACGGTCGCTAAACGGGTGCCATTGCGATCAAAGGCAATGGTCACGGGTCCAGGGGAAGTAAAGCTCTCGGGGACATTAAGATTTTGATAAAAATAGGCCGCAGTCGAACCTGATCCCTTAGCAGCACTGTGCCCAAAACTAGCGGGGGCATTATATTCTAAAAACTCAGCCTCAAAACTAATCGAGGGAAAGACAACATAGCGTAGATTTTTAGCGGTTCCACCCGCAGCCTTAGTGATGGCAACCTGAAAGCTCCCGGCCCCAACGGTTAAAAGTTCGAGGGGTTGATCGGTAGCGAAATTATTTTCGGTCCCACTACGGCTCGCCTGATAAACCCCATTGGCATCAAAAAAAAGGAAATTATAATCCGTTGTAATCGCTCCCCCATCGTAGGGGTCATCCCATTGAAAGCTGATCGAATTAGCGCCTTGGCCTAGGGTAAAGTTTTGGGAAACCGCCACCCCACTCCCTGGATCAAAGTCATGGAATCCTCCAGCGATCAGCTCGGGCGGAACCGTAGAAAGATCCAAGTTTTCTTGACTGGTACTAATAAGCTGCTCCACGTCCGTACGCGATACTTCACGAAATTCACTTTGGTAGCCCCAGCCCCCAGCATTACCCGCCGCCGAAAAATAATGACTCCCTAGGGCAGCGACATCATCCACCGCTTGGGCAATCAACCCATCGGAGAACATCGGTTCATTGAGATAGATCACATCATCAACGATCACATCAGCCTGACACCGCCCATCAGACTGGAGCGCCCGGATATTATTGGCAAAACCAACATCGCCACTAAAAGCCGTGGCGAAACAAAGCTTTGCGCCCGGTGCTAGGTCATGGATGATCTGCATCATGCCCCGGCCTTCATCCGTTCCTGAGGCAAATTCCTGGAGGACAACGACGGGTTCGAGATTTCCTAAGGGGTTTTCTATCCCCGGAAGATCACCGGAGCGTACGTCATCTAAAGCGCTGGTGGCATCCCCCGTGGCCCGGTCGTAGGTATCGGAAAGGGCACCGACGGTAATCCCTGTCCCGGTAAAACCGAGCGCGTTTAAAGCATCGGTTTTATGAATTCCACTGCCTTGGGACGTGGTATCGCCCACCTGGAGGCGGGGTTTGGGGACGAGATGAACCGCCTTAACCCCGCGTAGTTGGGCCAGATAAATCCCTTGATCGAGGGGCATATACAGGCTGATCACGCCGTAACGGTAGTTGGATAACTGGGCTACAACCTGCATTCCCAGCCGTTCTAGACGGGTTTTGAGTTTGGCTAAGGGCACCCGGCCATTGAGATGGACATTGACCAAAACCCGACCCTGGGGATCGACAAGTGCTTGGCCATAGCGCCCGGAAGTAGTGAGGGCCTTACGGTCGGTGCGTTGGAGTTGGATCAATTCCCCAAGCCCTGATCCGAGATTGGGCGGGAGGGATGGTTTGGCGGCTACGGTTCCCCAAGCCAAAGGAATTACTAAGAGTAGACCTAGCCAAATGCGCATACCAACACCCCAATGATCAGCACCCGGATCATACCCTGAAATCATAGGTGGTTCAGAAGCAGGCTACGGATAGCAAAATCAAGGGACTTCGCTGCAAAGATAGGTTTTGTGTTAGATTTTTTTCATGAATGCCCTACTCCATTCCCTACTCCGCACCCTGATCCGTACGCGATTTTGGCATATTTATCGCCAGCCCGATACGCAGGTCATGCAAGAACTCGATACCACGATCCAACGGATGCTGAACGTGATCGGTATTGAAGGCCGGGTTGGGGATCTGTCCTTTAAAGATGGGCGTTTATTTATTGAAATCCAAGCAGAACGGCCCCCGTGGGTGACCGACGATGAATGGTCCTTAATGTCCCAACGTATTGATCGACTGCGGGCTAATCAAACCCGTCCCAATCAGCCGACGTTACAAAAATAGTGGCCTTCCAAACCCATTTGCTCCCTGTTCTCAACGATAACTACATTTTTTTGATCCATGATCCACTACTGAATACAGTGGTCGTGGTAGACCCGGCAGTGGCTGCACCGGTCTTGGGGTTTTTGAACGCGCGGGGAGCGCGATTAACCGCTATCTTCATCACCCACCACCATTGGGATCATGTGGGGGGTATTGTGGATCTTTTAACCTATTTTCCTGAAGCTATGGTGTATGCCAGCGCCCACGACCAAGGGCGGATCCCTGGACAGACCGTTGCGCTACGGGCTGGAGACCAGGTGGAATTTGCAGGCTTAAGCGCCAATATTTTATTTGTTCCCGGTCATACCCAGGGGCATATTGCCTATCATTTTCCCGGTGATCTTTTTTGTGGCGATACACTCTTTGGTGGGGGTTGTGGTCGACTCAAGGAAGGTACCGCCACCCAATTACTGAATTCTTTGGATCACATCCGCCTATTACCGGCGCAGACACGGGTTTGGTGTGCCCACGAGTATACCCTTAGCAATCTAAGTTTTGCCTTAACCGTTGATCCTGATAATGATCAACTCCAAGAACGCTACGCCCAAGTCCAGCATCAACGCCGTTTAGGGCAGCCCACGATCCCTACATCCCTAGCCCTAGAGCAACAAACCAATCCCTTTTTACGGATCGATGAACCTGCCCTACAAAAACGTTTTGGCACCGTCCGTTCCCTGGCTTTTACCCAATTGCGCCAATTAAAAGATCAGTTTTAACAGCTAGACATTTTTTCCAAGATCGCCAGTACCGCCTGACAATCGGCTACGGCGGTATGGTTGCCTCCAGGGAGTTTTTGCCAACGGTAGCCACCGCGCTGGGGGTTCCATTCTCCGCAAAACTGACTATAGGGGATCATCACATCGATCCAAATCTGGGGATCTAGTTCTGTGAGTCCATACCGGCGATGGGTTTGACCCAATAAACGTTGGTCAAAGGGTGCATTGTAGGCCAAGACCCGCCGAGAACCTAAAGCCTGTTGAATTTCTGAGAAAACATCTACATAGGACGGGGCAGCGATCAAATGTTCCCTAAAGATCCCATGGGTCCGGGCTGCCCCCCAAGCAATCTCCTGGGTTGGCTTAAAGCGGGAGTGAAACAAAATTTTACCCCTTGGATCCAGCATCGCGAGTTCGATCACTTCATCCTGGGCACTCAAGCCGGTGGTTTCAGTATCTAGAACGCACCAATCTTCTTGGGTTAGAAGATCCTGTGCCCAAGTAATCATTTGCTGACAATCGGAACTATTTTTGTGGGGGATATTCCACATGGATCCTAGTGCTCTTTACGATGAGGGAATAGGATATAAATTAACACGGGTTGCTATAGTCTCTATAGTGCATTATGGAAATATGGGAATTAGGCGTAACTGATTAGAAGATCCGCAGATTCCCCAGCAACCATGAACTTAATCTAAGCTAATGTAAATACAGAGAAATCAAGGTAGATCCTTATGATCCGAGTATTGCATCTTGCGGATATTCATTTAGGGGGCAGCTTACATCATGGGCGGATCAATCCGCAAACCGGCCGCAATACGCGCTATGAAGATTTTGTTTTAGCCCTAGAACGCTGTATCGATCACGCCCTCCATGAACCCGTGGATTTAGTGCTTTTTGGGGGCGATGCCTTTCCTAATGCTACGCCTGAGCCTGCCCATCAAGAAGAATTTGCCCGTCAATTTAAACGCTTAGCCCAAGCCCACATCCCCGCTGTCTTCCTAGTCGGCAATCATGATCTGTACAACCGGGGGGGCGGTGGCGCTAGTCTCAATATTTATGCCGCCCTCGAAGTCCCCGGCTTTACCGTGGGTTCTCACCTTACGACCCACCGGATCACGACCCCAGGGGGTCCTGTGCAGGTGATCACATTGCCTTGGTTGCATCGCTCTACTTTTTTAACTAAAGAAGTCACTAAGGGCCTAACCCTAGAGGAAGTAGACCGTCTTTTAGTAGACCGTCTACGCATCGCCCTCGAAGGGGAAATTCGCAAATTAGACCCGGTTATTCCCACTGTCTTGATGGCCCATGTCATGGTCGAAACGGCGGCCTTTGGGGTTGAGCGCAATCTCGCCGTCGGGCGTGGATTTACGGTCCCCATTGATCTGTTAGCCCGCAAAGAATTTGCTTACGTGGCCCTCGGTCACGTCCATCGTCATCAGATCTTAGCCACCGAACCGCCGGTGGTTTATCCCGGATCCATTGAGCGCGTTGATTTTAGTGAAGAAAAAGAAGATAAGGGGTTTATGCGCGTTGATCTACTCCCTGGGGGAGCCGAATTTCGTTTCATTACTTTACCTGCTCGGGCTTTTCGTACGATTCGGGTAGATTGTACCCAGTCTGAGCACCCCCAACAAACCTTACTCCGAGCCATTCAAAAAACCGCTGTTCAAGAAGCTGTTGTACGGGTGATATACCAGATCCATAGTCATCAACAGGATGCTTTAGATCTAGCCCCTGTGCGACAGTTATTAGAACCCGCCTTCTCCTATCAACTGATTCCTCAAACCGCTAGTCAGTTGGCCCAGCCCCGTGTTCCGGCCTTAGGTGAAGCGGCTGGTTTAGATCCGATGTCCGCCTTGGATAAATATATTGAAAGTCAAGCGCAACTCAAAGATCTACGTGCGGATCTGATCCAAGCCGCCCACGGCCTTATGGAAGAAGACCTGCCCCTAGAACCAAGGACAGCAGGGCAATTGCGGTTATTGTAAAGGAAAAAAGAAGAAAATGTATTCCACATCACTTCAAGTTTGTTGTATGGTATACCTAGAACGATCAATTACTCAGACCCTATGCTCACCTTCCAACAAGTGATTGCTACATTGAGTGCCTATTGGACCGAGCAAGGGTGTATTGTGGCGCTTCCCTATGATTTAGAAAAAGGGGCCGGAACCATGAATCCCCATACCTTTTTACGGGCCTTAGGCCCTGATCCCTGGTCTGTTGCCTACGTGGAGCCCTGTCGCCGCCCCGCCGATGGACGCTACGGTGAAAATCCTAACCGTTGGCAGCATTACTACCAGTTTCAAGTTTTGATCAAGCCTTCTCCTACTAACATCCAAGAACTATATTTAGGTTCTTTGGAAGCCTTGGGAATATCCATTGCCCAGCATGATATCCGCTTTGTGGAAGACAACTGGGAATCTCCAACTTTAGGTGCTTGGGGTGTGGGGTGGGAAGTATGGCTTGACGGGATGGAGGTCACACAGTTTACCTATTTCCAACAGTGCGGCGGACTTGATTGTAGGCCCGTTTCAGTGGAAGTGACCTATGGTTTAGAGCGGTTGTCTTTATTTTTACAAGGAGTTGATGCAATCCATGAAATAATTTGGGGACCGGGGGTCTCTTACCATGAGGTTCATTATCAAGGGGAAGTGGAACATAGCCGTTATAACTTTGAAGAATCAGATGTTAACCTGCTTCAACAATTGTTCGACAGTTATGAAGCTGAAGCAAAACGTATTGTAGCGCTCGGCTTAGTCTATCCGGCACTCGATTATGTTCTGAAGGCTTCCCATGCTTTTAACCTCCTAGAAGCCAGAGGGGTAGTTAGTGTTACCCAACGTGCTCTATATATCCGGCGTGTTCGCGCTATTGCCTGTCAGGTAGCCCGTTGCTATCTAGATAAAAAGTCCGCTCTCACTTTGTCCAATAAACAACCCATGTCGATTTAATGAGGAATCCCAATATGCGCAATGCTGCTCGTGTCTCGATCTTTATCGATGGCAACAACATGTACTACGCCCAGCAAAAAAATGGCTGGTTTTTCGACCCACGTAAGATCTTGGAATATTTCCGTAACCAAGACGAAGTGTTGGTCAATGCTTTCTGGTATCAAGGAATTGAACATGTGGGCGACAAACGAGCTTTTCTGGATGCATTGATTAATATCGGCTATACCGTGCGTACCAAACTCACCAAACAATTCACGGATCTTGAATCAGGACGCACCAGTCAAAAAGCTAACCTAGATGTTGAGATCGTCATTGATATGTTCAACACCGTTGAAATGTACGATCATGCGATCCTGTTTAGCGGAGATGGGGATTTTGAACGGGCAGTAGAACTGTTACGCTCTAAAAACACCCGCATTTCTGTTGTTGCCACCGAAGGGATGGTAGCGCGGGAACTGCGTAATGCTGCGGATAAATACATCGACCTCAATGAATTGAAATCCAACATCATTAAGACCGATGTCTACAGTAAAGGTGAACCCGTTGCCCCCTATACGCGGTTAGATAACTCTTCGATCTCCTATTCCCAGTCTTATCCCACTAGCCGAGAACTGCGCGAACTGTAGATCCTGAGGCATGGGGCGGCCCCAATCGCCCCAGCTTTAATCAATGCAACGCTGTGTGGTTTTGGATCAAAATAAAAAAATTAGCTAAAATTCTGAATAAGCCCATTGGTGATCTCCATCGAAAAAATCTACGGCGCAACCCAAGGTCTTAAACCTGCGCAGACCAGACAATTATTGGATCTGTATCGTCGCACGCAGCCTGTCCAGTATTTTTGTACCCCAGAGTTTGCCGAACGCCTAGGCGCCATTACCGCCGAGATTGAGCAACCCTTGTGTGTGTATCTTAACCGTCGGGGCCAAGTCCTTAGAGTTGCCATTGGCAACCCGCACCAAACTCAGATCCCGGCCCACGAGTTACCGCGTCAAGGGGCCGAGCGCTTATCGGGTTTGCGGTGCTTGAGTACGCAGTTAGATGGTGAAAGCCCCAGTAAAGCAGCCCTTACCGCCTTGGCACTGCAACGGCTAGATGCCCTAGTCACCTTTGAGGTCACAACCGAAGGTAAACGCCGTCAGAGTGCAGCCCCGACGGGTTTTATTGGCAAAGCCTATTTAGCTAACTTGGTGCCTGACCCTGAAAGCCGTTGGGTGATCAGTGCCCCCTTGCGCATGGCGCAGATCATTAGTCAAAATTTTGAGCAATTTTTAGAGGGCCTTGAGGAAGAGTTTCGTCGCCATTGGTCAGCCCGTAAGGTTGATAGCGGACGCGAGCGGGTGGTGTTAGTGGGGGTATTTCCACCGGATCTAGCGCGTTTAGAACAGGGCCTCGAAATCGAAGAACTCCAGGAATTGATCCGTTCTGCTGGGGGAGAAGTCCTCCAAACCCACTGGCAAAAACGGCTTCATCCCCATCCCCGCACCTACGCCGGAGAGGGCAAGATCCAAGAGATCGCCCTGAGCGTTCAAGAAACAGGGGCTAACTTAGTCGTTGTGGGGGGAGATTTATCCCCTTCCCAAGCTCGAAACTTAGAGCAGATCATCGGGGTCAGGGTTGTAGACCGCACCGAATTGATCTTAGATATTTTTGCCCGCCGCGCTCTTTCCCACGAAGGAAAACTCCAAGTTGAATTGGCTCAGCTTCAATATCTACTCCCCCGCTTAGCGGGAAAGGGTACGGCGCTCTCGCGGCTCGGCGGCGGGATTGGCACGCGGGGTCCAGGGGAAACCAAACTAGAAACCGACCGCCGTTTGATCCGCTCCCGGCTCAGCCATTTACAACGCCAAGTCGATGCCCTTCAGGCCCATCGGGACCGCTTGCGGCAACGCAGGCAACACAAGGAGATCCCGGTTTTTGCCATTGTGGGCTACACCAACGCCGGTAAGTCAACCCTACTCAATGCCTTGACGGGAGCCGATGCCTATGTGGCGGATCAACTTTTTGCGACCCTAGATTCTACTACGCGCCGTTTGACCTTTACTACGGGCGAGCGGGTACTGTTGACCGATACGGTGGGTTTTGTGCATCATTTACCCCCGCCTTTGGTCAATGCTTTTCGGGCTACCCTCGAAGAAGTTACCCAGGCGGATCTTTTATTGCACATAGTGGATCTTGGTAACCCTTCTTGGCCCAATCACATCACCGTGGTCCAAGAGATCCTGGCTAAAATGCCCGTAGCCTGCGGTCCTCAGGTATTGATCTTTAATAAAATCGACAGCGCGCCCCCAGCCGAAGTACAAAAAGCTAAAGACCTCTATCCCCAGGGTCTAATGATCAGTGCCCGTAGGGGCTTGGGCTTAGATCAGGTGCGCAAAAATCTCGCTTCTTGGGGCCAGGAGTACGGTAGTTTTCCCTACGCACTTTAAGGGATCACTTCGAGCGTCAAGGGGGGCTGATCTATAGTGGTCATAAAATCTTCAGAAAACTGCTCTAAGCTTTCAAAGAGTGATTGCCAGGGATTATCTTTGGCAATCAGAATAATCGCATTCCCAACTTTTTTAATGTAAACCTCAGTGCCTGCCATTTTGAAGTCTTCAGGTAAGATCACAATCTGATGGGTGCCATCGGTGCTGATTTGGGCGATGTTCATGGTGCAGATCCTCTAAATGAGTGTGATTTTCAAGACTTCAAGTTGTTGGTTAATCTAAGTCATTCTGAAAGATCAATCGTGATAAACTGATTATCATCTAATTTTTTAAGATCTTACTGTGAAGTATCAGCCCAGCAAGGATTTCATAAAGGAGATAGTATAAAGTAGTGTTTATCAGATTAGAAACCACAACGATCATGCTCCTGATTATCTAGATCAAGTTTAACATTCGCCCTAATGAATAATATCACCATACG
>JANNOF010000225.1:0-1778 GCA_031398925.1 Gloeobacteraceae cyanobacterium SOY_34_metabat_371
GCAGCAGGCGGTGCAGTTGCACGGCGGCATAGGGGTGACGGACGAGTACATGGTCAGCCACTACTTCAAGCACTTGACGCAGCTGGAGATGACGTTTGGCGACACATTGCACCATTTGGGTGAAGTGTCTAGCCGTATGCAAGACACGGCTGGCGTGTTTGCCTGAGTTATTGAACTAGGAGAATAAGCCTTTAACGCGCAGAGCGTGAAGGCTTGTCTGCAGGTGTTGGTTCTGCAAATACGTCAAAATCTATCAAATTGCCTTTGGAATCGTCTTTAGCTGCGGTTGGTTTAGGCGTCGCTGTCGCCGGAGCCGTTACGGCACGCAACTTTGGCGGTGTATCTGCCAACACCAACTCCATCAACTCCGTTGGCGAGGTGATTGGTTTGTCATGATGAGCCAAGTCGTGAGGTCTTTTTTGTGGTCGCAGCACACGCTCGTCAAACCGTGGATCGTCAAAGTGCAGCGGTAGTGCACTCACGATTTGATTGTCAGTAGACGCTACGACAGCTGTTTTTGATTCTTCTTCGAATTCAAATTCAATTTCTGCTTCTTTTACCACGTCTGCTTTTTGTTCAATGACTTGTTCAGCCACCACTTCTTTTTCTTTTGCTTTTTCTTCGACTGCTACTACTTCTACTATTTCTTCTTCAAAAGTCGGCTCAGATGGCTCTTGAATCGCTGGCGCAGATGCTTGAACACCGGCTGGCAACAGTTGAGATTGAATCCGCTCCCGGCCAACAGGCGCATCCGCAGTCACTGAATCATTCAGCCAGCCATAGCCAGCACGCGAAGCGTTGCGAACACGTAGCCACAACCAGGCGATGCAGCCCAGTGTTATCGCCAGAAAACCTATGAGTCCATAAACGACAAGGTTGGAAAACGGACTTTTACCTGCCAGCTTCTGGTTTACAAGGGCAGATGTAGGTGCGGTAGCAGCTGCGGCTGTCGCTGCTTTAACCTCTGCAGGCATACCGTTGATGGCACGCCACACAGCAGTGGCCTGCGCCAAGGATTGAATTTCCTCAGGTGTTCGCATCCCTGCGGGTGCAATGAGTGCCGATGATAGCTTGAGAAGGACTTGATGCTCATCAGTCAACTCAAACGTTTCCATCTTCAGTCGTGGTTGCCCAGCTGCTTCCGCAACGATGCCAGTCGTCTTTTTTGTTTCAACCACGGCTTGCGCCACGGGTTTCACTTTTTTCGGCGCTGATGCAGTTAAGCCAGTTTCAGAGTTTGACTTTTGTTGCAGCGTTTTGACTTTCGCTTGCGATCGCTTGACGTCCCAATTGGAAACAGGTGCTTGCTCGGTTGCGTTTGTCGCATTTGTTGCGCTTGAAGAGCGTTGGCTATTGGCCGTAAGCGTTGATGGCGATGTTGTCGTCGTCGTTGCAATGTTTGTAGCTGGCTGCGAGGGTGCGCTTTCTGCCAGCGTGTTGTAGAGGGGCGTATCAGCGGCAAAGTCGGTTAAAAAATCATACTGTCTTGATACTTTGACACCACAATTACTGCGCAAAATGACTTTGGCCCAGGGCTCATTGACAGCGCTGACAGATCGCACATGGACAGTCGCATCCAAGCCGTTGGCCGCAGGCGTGACATCGAGGCGGACACGTCCCGCATCAAACTTGTTGTCGGCTTGAAAAACATCAACACTAAAACAGTTTGCAGCTTCATCAAACGGAGTGTCTAGCCTGACTTGCATGGTCAAATCGAGCGGACGACCGAAAACCGCCGAGCCTTTGGCAGAACCCAGTTGTACAGCTTCAGTGGTCAA
>JANNOF010000246.1:0-9226 GCA_031398925.1 Gloeobacteraceae cyanobacterium SOY_34_metabat_371
TTAGTTAATACCGCAACATCATCCAAGATGCTGGCAATATCATCGAGCAAAACGAGGAGGCTAGAGGCCATGAGGGTTGTTCCTTTAGGAAGGCGTGGGGCTGAATTTCTCCTATACTAACCAGATATGCCAAATTTTTAGTAGATCAGCCCTAGACATTGCCCTCTAGCTCAACATCTTAAAAAATGCTAGTGTGGATAGGGTTTTAAAGATTTGTAAACGAACCAGCCCTGGCGGGTCACCATGTCGGTCAATCAGTCCATCCGTAATATCGCGATCATCGCCCACGTTGATCATGGCAAAACAACTCTTGTCGATTCCCTCCTCAAGCAATCAGGGATCTTTCGAGATAATGAGCAGGTAGCTACCTGTGTCATGGATTCCAATGAGCTTGAACGCGAGCGCGGGATCACTATTTTTTCTAAAAATGCTGCTGTGCGCTACAAAGGCTGCCACATCAATATTGTCGATACCCCCGGTCACGCGGACTTTGGGGGCGAAGTAGAACGTGTTTTGGGCATGGTCGATGGCTGTTTGCTGATCGTCGATGCCAACGAAGGGCCTATGCCCCAAACCCGCTTTGTGCTCAAAAAAGCCCTTGAAAAGGGCCTCAAGCCAATGGTCTTTATCAATAAAATCGACCGTCTACGTGGTGATATAAACATTGCGGTAGACAAGGTGTTTGATCTGTTTGTTGAATTAGGG
Source organism: Gloeobacteraceae cyanobacterium SOY_34_metabat_371 (assembly GCA_031398925.1). Classification (GTDB taxonomy): domain Bacteria; phylum Cyanobacteriota; class Cyanobacteriia; order Gloeobacterales; family Anthocerotibacteraceae; genus JANNOF01. The sequence goes on from JANNOF010000246.1 coordinate 706, forward strand.
GCTGACGATGATCAAGCGGATTTCCCTATTTTCTACGGATCAGGACTTTCGGGATATGCGCTCAATAAAGTGGGCGATGAACCTGTCGATATGCAACCCTTGTTCGATGGGATCTTGCGTTATGTAGCTCCTCCGTTGGCGGATACCAATAAGCCGTTTCAATTGCAAGTCACAACCCTTGATTACTCTGAGTATTTGGGACGCTTGGCCATTGGTCGTATTCACAACGGTACCGTGCGTTCTAATGAAACCGTGGCCTGGATCAAAGAGGACGGCAGCATTGAAAAGGGCCGCGTTGCTAAGCTTTTGGGCTTTGAAGGACTAGGACGGATCGAATTGACCACCGCCGAAGCGGGCAATATTGTGGCGATCTCTGGCTTTAGTGATGTCAACATTGGCGAAACCCTTGCTAGTGCTGAAAATCCCCAAGCCCTGCCTTTGATTCGGGTGGATGAACCGACGTTGCAAATGACCTTTTCGGTCAATGATTCGCCCTTTGCGGGTCAAGAAGGCAAGTACGTCACTTCACGGCAACTGCGGGATCGTCTGTTCCGGGAACTTGAGACCAATATTTCCCTACGCATCGAAGAAACCGAATCAGCGGATCAGTTCTTGGTCTCTGGGCGCGGTGAACTTCACCTAGGGATCTTAATTGAAACCATGCGCCGCGAAGGGTATGAGTTTCAAGTCTCTAAGCCCAAGGTTATCTTCCGCCAAGTTGATGGCAAGATCTACGAGCCAATTGAGTTTTTGATCCTCGATGTGCCTGATTTTGCGTCGGGCACTTGTATTGAGAACCTCGGTCGGCGCCGGGCTGAAATGCAGAACATGGAGAGCTTTGGCAACGGGCGTACGCAACTGGAGTTTGTGATCCCGGCGCGGGGGCTGATTGGCTTCCGTACTGAGTTCATCCGCTACACCAAGGGTGAAGGGGTCATGAATCACTCCTTTAGTGATTACCAACCCTTTGCCGGTGAGATCGGTGGCTTGCGTTCTGGGGTTTTGGTTTCCTTTGAAACCGGAGAAGCAACCTATTATGCGCTCCAAGGTGCTGAGGACCGGGGCTTCTTTTTTATCACGCCTGGCACCAAGGTTTACTCCGGGATGATCATCGGAGAGCATAACCGCAACATGGACCTTGAGATCAACGTCTGCAAAGTCCGTAAGTTGACCAACATGCGTTCTGCGGGTGGAGACGAACTTGTCCATCTCAAAACCCCGGTGATCATGAGCCTCGAGCGGGCTTTGGAGTATATCAGTGATGATGAACTCGTCGAAGTTACGCCCTTGTCGATCCGGTTACGCAAACAAAAGTTGAAAGTTAAAAAATAACGGGTTTTTGACAGATGCGTTTGCTCTGGATCTGTCTTTTGCCCCTGGCGGGATGGGGAGTCCTAGCGGCTCCCCTTTCTGCTGATCTGGAACGTCAAGTTAAACAGGGTACACTGACCCGTTCCGAAGCGCTAAAGTTGCAAAATGCACCCCGTGGGGTACCGCGTACCTCTAGTCCTACTACCACCATCAAATTTACGTACACGATGATACGATGCCAAAGAGGAATTCTGTCTGGGATCCTGACTAATGCTTCTACTGAAGCGATCCGCATTCCTGATTTAAGTTGGGAAATTGTGGATGCTACCGGACGTAAGACGCAAACAGGCACAACCCCTGTCGAACCCGTAGATCTTGCCCCAGGGCAATCAGGAGCCTTTCAAACGGTTGCTAATTGTGGTGTTGCGGTGCGTTTACCTAATGTTTATGACCGCAATAGTGGGCAACTTTTGTTCAAAGCCTATGCAACCAATTTAGCTTCTTCCCCTGTAGCCCAAACATCTGATCTACCCAGCTCCAATAATTTGATTGATAGGCCCCCGGCAAAGCCAGATTACCGGCTAACTAAACTTGAATGTAAGAATAATGTGATCTCGGGACTCGTTCAAAATACAGGTAATCGAACAGTAAGTAACGTTCGCGTTAGTTGGCAAACTTTAGATACTTTGAGTAAACCCGTATCTTCGGGCATTGCTATGGTATTTCCTCGGACCCTAGTAATGGATCAGGAAGGAAGTTTTAGCGCTTCTGCACAATGTGCCTTTACCGAGCGCGCCGAGGTAGTAGATCAAGAAATTATCGATCCCTAGCCTAAGAAGGTGGAATCCTTCATGACACAATAAGCCTATGGCCCTCGAATTTGATCAACGGCTCGATCAAGTTAATAATCGTTTAAAAATCGCGCGCATTGGGGTGCGCATCTACCGTAAGGATCAACGGCTTTTACTGCGGGCAACCTTGCCCCCCAAGCCCGGATCTAAGCACCTGAGCGCTTACCAACAATGGATCGCCCTGGGCACCTATGCCAATATTGAGGGTTTGAAGCAAGCTGAAGCCCTAGCTAAAACCATTGGGGGTCAGTTGGCCCGTCAGGTTTTTGATTGGCAGCCCTACCTCAAGCCCCAAGACTTGCCCCTTCATCATCAGCCCCTGAGCGTGCAGATCCAGTGTTTTATGGAGCACTTTATGGCCCAACGGGGCGGGCAGAGTGCGGTCACCCTCAAGTCAGTTTATGTACCCTATTTCAACAAGCTCCAGACTACGGCAGACGCTGACCCCCAGGGCAGTCTACGTGCTTGGATCGAAAAGACGCTACTCCAGATCCCGGCCCACAGTAGGGGCCGCCAGTTAGCCTGTACTGCTTTTCGGCAATTGAGCTTATTTCTTGAGTTAGACCCTGAATTTATTCAACCCTACCGGGGCGGCTATAACCTGCATGCTATGCCCCGCCGGGATCTGCCCAGTGATGCTTTGATCCTGGAGTGTTTTCAAAGGATTCCCAATCCCCAGTGGCGTATGGTCTATGGCTTGATGGCAGCTTTTGGACTGCGGCCCCATGAATGCTTTTTTTGTGAATTAGAACCCTTCCAAGCCGGAGCACCTACCCTCTGGGTACGCGCTGAAACTAAAACCGGCGCGCGGGAAGTATGGCCTTTTCACCCCGAATGGAGTGAGCTATTGGGCCTCCGCACGGGTTCTCTGCCCCAGATCCGGTGTGATACCTCCCGTAAAAATATCGGATCTAAGGTCAATACCCAGTTTCGGCGCTACCAGATCCCATTTAACCCTTACTTATTGCGTCATGCTTGGGCCGTGCGTACGATCCACTATGGTTTAGATAGCTCCATTGTTTCCCCCATGATGGGCCACGGCGTAGCCATTCATACCCGTGTTTACCACCACTGGCTAACCCGGAGGGATCAAGAAGCCGCTGTGCAACGGGCCTTGCGGAAAACCTAACGGCGCGAGGCAGGGAGTTGTTTATCTAACCCTTCGCGGGGACGCTCCGGCAAGACCAACGGCTCATCGCCAGACTCCGTTTGATCGGGCACAAATTCCCGACGGGCCAAAATAATTGCACCGATCAAGGCAACCAAAAGTAGGACCGAGACTAATTCAAAGGGCAACAGGAAGTTACTGAAAAACTGAATTCCCAACTGAAGGGTTGAGTTTTCAATAGGTCGTTCGCTACTCAATTGCCAGTTTGCCCCAAGCATTGCATTCGCCAAAAGCCCAAAAACACTCACCGACACTACCGCGCTAACAATGGTCCGCAGGGTGCGTTTCTTTTCTAAGGGCGAGGTACTTTCTCGGCGGTTAACTAACATAATCGCAAAGAGTAATAGGACATTGACCGCCCCGACATAGATCAGGATCTGAGCCGCCGCTACAAAATCAGCATTGAGCAGGACAAAAAGCCCTGACATCCCAATGAAAACGCCCCCTAATAAAAAGGCTGAATGGACCATACTAGGTGCTAAGACAACCCCTAAAGCCCCGCCCAATACCATTAACGTTAGGATCCCAAAGGAAACCAACCGTACGCCTTCACCGAGATCCAACGTCATGCTCCTTGCTTGGGTTCAGTTTTTTCTAGAATCTCAGCGGGTAGTTGCCCTGCTCGTCGTCCACCAGCACCGTATTCAGCCGAATTGATCGCGCCTTTGGGTAAATAGCCAAACTCCCGCTGGGCCTTGACCATAGGATCATCTAAGACCCGTGAGGGTAAACGGCCTAAAGCCACATCATCAAAGTTAAGTTCATGGCGGTCATAGACCGAAAGCTCGTATTCCTCAGTCATAGAGAGGCAACTCGTGGGGCAATACTCGACGCAGTTGCCACAAAAAATACATACTCCAAAGTCAATAGAGTAGGAATTCAGTTCTTTTTTCTTGGTGACTTTATTCATTTCCCAGTCCACCACCGGCAGGTTAATCGGGCAGACTCTGACACACACTTCACAGGAAATACACTTGGGTTGCTCAAAGTGGATCCGGCCCCGGAAACGTTCGGAAGGAATTAATTTTTCGTAGGGGTAGTTAACGACTACATTGTGACGACGCATGTGATCAAACACAACGCCCATACCCTGACCAATGTATTTGGCTGAATCCAGGACTTCCTTGGCGTAGGATCCGATCTTATCGAGAAACTTCATAGACCCGCCTGCGATGCTCCACCCATTATAGGGCTGAATTTGCCTAGAAGCCCCGACTGTCACTACTGGCCCCGAACACACTAATGTCGAAGGTGAACTGAATATCGATCTCGGAGCCGTCATATTCACTGGGCAAGGGATCAAAGGGTTGGGCCTGTTTGACGGCATTCACCGCAGCTTGATCCACAGAGGTATTCCCCGAACCTTGGGACACACGTAGACCTTTAACCCGCCCATTACGGTCCACGGTAAAGGTTAATTTTGTACTGCGGGAATTGTCTGCCCCCGGAGCGATCCAATTACGTTTAACCCGAGCTTGTAATCGATTCATGTAGTCGCCAAAATCCACATCCCGGCGTGCATCAATACCACGACCCGGAGCAGTACGGTCGGGGTTAAAAAGCGGGTTGTTGCCCCGCCCCCCTGGCCCACTCCCTTTCGCGTCAGGTCCTACGCTCAACGGTCCGCCCAAGGAACCACTAGAGCGCGTAGACCGCGTTGAGGGTTGGGCCGTAGGCGCCGAAGCCAATGCTTCGCCCAAATCCTGAGAACGCCGGGTCCGAGGTAGGGCAGGAGCACTTACAGGCGCTGGATCTGGGGTCGTCACAGTGGGCGGTAACACAGGTTCAGGATCTGGCTTTGGTGCAGCACTGGCTTTAGGGGCGGGGGCGGGTTTAGGAGGAGGGGGAGCGGGATCATCCGGGGGTTCAGGGGCAGCTTGCGCTTTGGGTGCAGTTTGTTTTGTCGGTGATGTTTTACCGGGGCTACCGGCGGCAACTGGTTTTTTAGGATCCCGGACCCCACCTGCCACAGAATTAGCTGAGGCAATACGTTTGGCCTTGGTTGGCGGAGTAGGCTGGGCGGGTTCTATAAAAGTAAATTCCAGGGGAGGAGGGGGAGCGGGGGGTTCTGGCAATAAAAAATCTGGAACGGGAAAACCAAAGAGTTTAAGCCAAAGCACCAATAGTTTGAGGAAATAGGAAAAGAAAATAATTAAGGCCACGGCTTCTAGATGGACAAGGGCCGAGGAAAAGGCACCATCCCGTTGAAATTCGGGGGTGTACTTTAGATCGGAAACCACACGGGTTCCGCCCACATAGTCGTGCCAGGCCCGACGCTCGCTACTGATCAGTGCAAAAACATAGCCTAAGAAGAAAAATGAACTGATCAACATCCCTGGTACATGGCGCAGAAATAAAGCACCAAAGCCCGGTGTCTCACCCTTGAGGTTAATTATTTTAAGGCCCATCAGTTGCTTACCGACGGTTTTACCACTTAGAACCGGGATCATAAGACGATTGACAATAAAAAATACCATGACGAGTAGTAAGGTCACAGGGACAATATAGATCGCTTCATCTAGGGCACTCCCCAGGGTCGCCAGCGCTAAATTTTGATCCAGTTGGGTAGCATCGGTGCTGGTGAGGTTGGTAAAGGCTTCCCAAAGTGCTTTTGGATATAAAGCATTACTTAGGGTCATTACAAAATCAAAGGGTTGGTTACTGATTAAGCTACGAATACCCGTGATCGAAACATAGCCTGTCACCGCTAAAAAATAGGGAACGGCCCATTCTAGGGCAATGTCTAAGCCCCATGCCGCACAACGGGGCCACAACGGAGCTGCATCTGTGGGGGTAGACTCAGTGGTGAGATCGGGGTTGTAGGTCGTATTCGTCATGATTGCGGGGTCACCTTTACCGCGATGGGTTCCTCAACAGCGTCTAGGTTTTGACAAACCGGGCAGTAGTGGCTAGACCTCCCCCCAAGACGCAGACGCATTATTAGTGTTCCACAAATATAGCAAGCTTGCCCGTAGCGTCCATAGACCCTTAGGCATTGCTGATAGCCCCCTTTACTCCCGGTACCATCGCTGTAATCCCTTAGGGTTGTGCCTCGTCCTTGGATCGCACTGCGGATCACCTGCTGCAAACTGGTTACCAGTCGGGTTAATTGCCCCGGATCCAAGTTTCGGGCGGGTGTAGTGGGGAGAATCCGGGCGGTAAATAGGGATTCATCGGCATAAATATTGCCTAAGCCCGCAATGATCGTTTGATCTAAAAGGGCTACTTTGACCGGGATTGATTTTCTGGCCCAGGATTTTTGGAGGTGGTCTACGGTCACATCCTCAGGCTCTGGTCCCAATTTGGCTAAAGCCCGGATCACGTGTTCTGGAGGGATCTGCGGAGGAATATACCATAAACGCCCAAAGGCTCTGGGGTCATGAAATTCCAAATAAGTCCCATTGCTAAGCGCAAAATTTACCCGTAAATGGGCCTGGTGGACACTGGGGACCGTCGCCCAGATCAACCGTCCGGTCATGCGTAAATGGACCCCTAACCAGCCCTGGTCAAGCGCCCACAAAAGATATTTGCCGCGTCGTACGGTTATGGGGCTAAAAGACCTGCCCTGGAGGTGCACTTTAAATTCAGTCACCCCAGGGGAGGCAATAACCGAAGCCCGGTGAACCGTTACGATCTGGATCTGGGCACCCACTAGATGGGGAATCAGACTTTGACGGACCGTTTCGACCTCCGGGAGTTCGGGCACTAACTGACTTCAGCTAGCTCAGCAGCCCCAAAGTTGTTGGTGTTGAGATTGGAATAGTTAACTTTTTCAAAGCGCACGGTCACGGGATAAATGACCTTTTGGTTTTTGTCGATGGAAACCACCGATCCCACTTCATTGAACCAGTAGGACTCTTTACGGAGAATGCGCACCTGGGAACCCTTTTCAATTGCCATGTCAGTATTCCTGAACTATTGCACTCAACATACCACCCCATCTAAAAGATAGGATCAGGCTAAATGTAACAATAAATGACAACTGTTTACATTGATTAACGAAGTAGGCGACGGGCCTGGGCACTGGTCAGATCAACGCCTAGGGTCAGCACAAATAAAGTAAGCACTGTGGTCACGATTCCCCGATAGTCAAAGCTACTGAGTTGTTCGGTCAATAAACGCCCTAGGCCCCCAGCCCCCACAAAACCAACGATTACCGTCTCGCGTAGACAGACTTCCCAGCGATATAGCAAATAGGCCACAAAGCGTCCCAACGTCAGGGGCAGCACCCCATAGAGAAAGACTAATGAAGTCGGAACCCCCTGGGCTTGGAGGGCCTGTAGGGGCGGCGGATCGATATTTTCTACGACCTCTGCCATCAGACGGCCCATGATTCCTAGATTATGCATGCCGAGGGCCAAGGCTCCAGGAAGCACGCCAGGAAAAAGAATAAATAAGAACATTAAGGCCCAAATAGGGGCCGGGACTGCCCGGAATAAAAGTAAAAGTCCACGGGCAGTGATCAAGACCAGCCCATTTCTGAGGGTAGCGCCCCATGTGGCTTGACCCTGGGTGAGTACGCCTCCGGGTAGCCAAAGGGTAGCCGATCCAGCAAAGGCGAACAAAAGCCCACCCAAACCGGCAATCACTAGGGCCAGCACCGACATGGCGAGGGTTTGCCCTGCTAGGGGGATCAATTGCTGGAGTAGATCAGGGCTAAAACTGGGTGGAAAAGCCGCTTTACCCAGATCGGCCCAGAGAATTTGGGTACGGGGACTCCAGAGCTTGCTCCAATCGGGGTGAAGGTACCAAAAGCAACAGGGGATCAGGCCCAAGACAGCCCATAGGTAGGGTAGGCGTGTGGGTGCACTAGCGCGTACTTTACCCGCCAGCAGATCCAGGCGTTGGGGGCAGCCGAGTTGGTGGCGCAGCCAAGCACTGGTGGCATCCACCGAACCATTCAGGATCAATAAGGCATAGAAAAAAGTCCATAGCTGCTCATAGCGTAGGGATTGCAAGCTAAGCAATATCTGGTAGCCCAAGCCCCCGGCCCCTACGATTCCCAGGACCGCGGCAGAACGCAGGGCGCACTCAAAACGATAAAAGCTGTAGGACAAAAGATTTAAAAAAGCCAACGGAAACAGGCCATACAGGAGGGCGATCAGCGGGCTGATCCCACTATTACTCAGGGCATAGAGGGGTCCACGGGGCGTTTCATCCAAAATTTCGGCAAAGACTTTGGCGGTGATCG
>JANNOF010000155.1:0-3268 GCA_031398925.1 Gloeobacteraceae cyanobacterium SOY_34_metabat_371
GGATACTCCCGTTTATGCCCTCCGGGAGATCCCAGCCCAACTCATCATCGCCCTCAAAAACAGGAACAAGCAAGCAGATTGGATCGACCAGATCCAGGAACTGATCGGCATTCCTGAGATCTACCAGCCCATTCAAGAAGATGATCTACCACTCAATGCCCAACACCGCTGGGAGGAAGTGGGCCGCAATGAGGAGATCCAGCAAGGCTGTTTATTTTAGGAGATTCAGCAATTAACCCAACGCTCAAATAGTCCAATCCTCAATGATCAATCCAGGCACCAACTTAAAATCTGCAAAGTTACGGGTTAATAACGTTGCCTGATGTCCTAGAGCCGTGGCAGCTATTTTTAAATCCATTGTCCCCATTCTTAAATGGGATTGCTGTAATTGTTGAAACACCTCAGCAACTCTGTCATTAAAGGATAAAAGAGGAATTCCGCAAAACATTCTCAGGTGCCGTTCTAATCGCTGGTAAGCTTCAACTTGTGCTTCCAAAGTCCGGGCTTTGGCAAGATAACTGAGCCATCCTCGGTTTTGCTCTTAATAAGTAACGATACTCACAAAGATATGACTCCGTGGAACATTAGATTTGTTGCAGCGCATAAGCTTTTTTCAAGACTGCACCGATAGCGAGCTTAGGGTTTTGATCGAACAGGGTTATCGGGCTTCGTTTACCACGGGCGAAGTGATCTGCCGTCAAGGGGATCCGGAGACTTCGTTTTATATCATTTTGGTCGGAGAGGTGGGGGTACGTGCAGAGACAGGTCAACTTTTGGCCCAACTCCCAGAAGGGGCTTTTTGTGGAGAGATTACCCTCTTGACCGGGACCAATCGGACAGCCACTTTAACGGCTTTACGCGACACCGTCTTGTTTGTGATCAATCAAAAGGCTTTACAACAGTTGTTGACGCAGCATCGAGCCTTAGCGGAACAGATCAGTCAAACCCTAGCAACACGGGTTGATGAACTCAAACAATTGGGCCTTTTTAGTGATGATCCTGCCGATAGTACGAACCCTCCCCTAGATTTGGGGACGCAAGTCCGCCAGCGTATCCACCAAATCTTTGGTATCTAGGGCGCTTTGCGCTTCTCCCAGGTCCGAAAAGCGCGTTGCGGCGCAACGACTCTATCAGCTTGAGCGATCCTCTCGTTTCTCTTCTTCATCTTTGTCTTCTTCTTCGCCACTAGACCAAAGGGGAGCCGAAAGAGCAGTGATAAACCCTCCAGCCACCAATACTTGAGCCAGAAGTAACAAGACATTTTTTCGTCTCAGCGGTTCCGTTTCCCGTGTAACAGTTTTCTTTTGCCAAGGCCAAGCTTCACGTGTGCCCCTATATTCCGGGCTGTACATTGAGAGGATTAAGGGCATCCCTCCCACCTTTAGACCCAACAACACATGGAGCACAATGCCCAGTACAAGTACCACCCAACCGCTTAAATGTAGGGTATAGGCCAAATGATTCAAATCACGATCTTTTAGCCAATCTTCTTTCATGAAACGCCCCGTCAGCAACGAAAACGTCACCGCGATCAGCATCAATGTATTCAAGATCCGCTGCAATGCATTCCACCATTGGGGCCTGTTCACCTGTCTTAATTGATCGCCAACATTGTCTTGTATCAATCGTTGTTTACCAAAATAAAAACTATAAAGAGCAAAAACAGCAAAGATAAATAATAATATCAAACCTATAGTTCCATGTATGTCAATAATAACCGGGCTTACCGTCAAATCCAATTTACCCCATCGACCATCGAAACGATTGTAAACGAGTGCGCCTGTCACAATAGCCGCGAGGATCAAAAATCCGTTGACTCCATGCAAAAGACGCAACAGGAGCGGTTGATAGGGTTGAACACGGCTCATAGGATCCCACAACATTGTCCTCTTTATTTTAGAAGGCTTTGATCTAACCAGCATTTACCCAATGCAGGAGAACGATTGATCCAGCCCTACAGCAAGTCTCATTGGACCTCTTGCACGAATACAGCAGAGTAAAAGCCCTTGGGAGGAGGGAACCTAGGGTTCCCCCTCCCAAACCCGCCTCCCTCCTCGTCAGGGAGCTTACAGCCCCCGACACCCCCTGTAATGCAAAGCGCTTTAGCGACCCCTTGCCGGGTTTGATCCTGCGGCAAAAGGAAGTCCTAAAGTGAAGGCAAGCGGTCGGACGGATCTTGCAAAACTATTCACGCAAGAGGTCCATTATAAAGAGGGGGGAATAGTTTGGAAAATCTCTCGTTTTAGATTGGGCTACTGAATAGCGCGACGAGCCTCTTCAATAGGAATGACACGCCCCTCGGGTGTACGAACGCGCACGTTTCCTTTGACTGTTTTAACCAAAGCTTTAATGTAATGTTCCATAAGCCGCTTATCTACACCTTCGGGTGGATCATAGGTGTAGCTTCCGGTGACATACTTCTGGGCAAATTCTGAACCACTCAAGGTCAGATCTTGCCGCCCATAAAAGCTATCCCAGTAGGTGATATCTACTGAGGTGATATCAAAGTAGCTGCCTGAGATGAAGGCGCATGAGAAGTCATAACTCTCAGGGTTGACAGATACTCCACTGGTCGGCCAAAAACAAAGTTCTGACATCGACGTATAGAAGGGGCTATTAATCAAAAAATTTATTTTCTTAATCACCACCCCAGTCAGAGTCGGAAAGCTTGAGCCGGGGTGGGCGATATTGAGGTCTGCAAAAGTCGGGGTTTGCCAGTACTTCATCATTTGTGATGCACCAATGGCTAATTCATCAGCAGATGAGGCGAAAGAAGAGGCCCAACCTCCAGTAGGATCACCGTTGGGAAAGAAATAAGTGCTTGCTTCTTGCGAGGATAGACAAGATGCTTGCAAACCATAGTTGAATGCCGGAAAACAATAAGGGTAGTTTGAATTTTGAAAGGGGACATTCATATTGCCACCTTTCCATTCAATGGCATAACATCCCATCCCTGCAAATGAGTTAGTGCATCGGCTAGAGCTAAGCACAGGAGAAGATGAATAAATATCTGAGATTTGTGGTGTTTCAACACCACATTCGGGGAGATAAGCTTGGTCTGGATCCACTGTAGTAGAGGATCTCGATTCAACACATGCAATTACTCCCGTTTCTTTTGCTTGAGCTTGATTCCCCAGGGCTAAAAACACGAACAAACCAATCAGTAGCTTTTGCTGACTCATGATTATCCCGACGGAATAACAACACTTCCAACGTAAAGACTATTTCCCTTAGAGTTTGCCGAAAAAATGCCGATTTTTTGCCTTTC
>JANNOF010000321.1:0-1609 GCA_031398925.1 Gloeobacteraceae cyanobacterium SOY_34_metabat_371
CCCTGCGCATCGGGCGGGAGGTTCCCCAACCCCAACAACCCGACCGGGAGCAGATGGGGGCAGGATCTCTGGTGTGTGCCCACCATGATCCGGTATCCCAGGTGGGGACACAACGCCATAGTCCTAGTGCTCTGGCCTGTAGTCATTGCTTCTGGGGCCAGGAGGGACGGTGTGGTTTCTTGGATTCCGTGCAGGCGGCGCATTTAGCTCCGGTGGTGCTGGCGACTGCCGATGCAGTCCTCAATGCCAGCAATGAGTTGGGACACTTTACTCAGGTCGTTATTGATGAAGGATTGCCCCATCATCTCTATGAGGCTTTAGAAATCGGGCAACATCTCCCCCAACTTTTGCATAACCTGCGCTGGGGACTAGATTCCGGGATCTGGAATGACCTCTATGATCCCCAGATCCTGAGGCAACTATTGGGCGTGTTGGGCGAGATAGAAACCGCCCGGAGTCGCTTCACCCAAGCTACCCCAGAGGAACTTGTATGTAAAGGCACTCAGGTCACGGCTTGGATGGCACATGACCGAATTAAAGACTGGCTCACCACCCTAGAAAAACTCCCACTTAAGCCCCTACGGTGGGATCTAGAGAAACTGGAACTCGTTACAGCTACCCATTACCCCTGGGAACGGCCCCGCTATCGCAAAGGAACCGAGGGACAGCTACTCCATGAACAGAGCTATGGCGACCAACAGCAATTAGACTTTGAGGCCATTCCCCTCCGCGCCACCGATGCCCTATTAGAGGATCTCTTTCAAGCCGTTCTGTACCAACTCCCTGGTAGCCATCTAACTTTTGAGCGTTCCCGATTAGACCCGGTGATCCAGATCCATCTGTACCGTCCCCATACCCATCTGATTGAGATCCTGGCTAGGTCTCGCGTGCTTAATCTAGATGCCACCCCTAACGAAACGCTACTCAAAGCGTTCCTGCCACAGATCCAGATTGAACGCCATGACGCCCACCTTAATATTGAGATCTTCCAGGTCCTAACCGGGCCGATGGGCCGGGCCAGCACCACCCAATTGAATAATCTGCTGCCGCTGCTCAGTGTCCTGCATAAGGATCTACTGCTGATGACCCATAAGCGGGGCGTGGAGTACTTAGCCTCCTTGGACCCGCCCTTACCCACTTTGATCCCAGTCCGGGGAGCCGATGGGCAAACCCATAGTGCAGGCTGGTTTGGCTACCATGACCGGGCCTTCGATGATCCCTTGATGAAGACCGCCCAGACCCTAGTACTGGCTGGAGGTTATACCCCTAACATCGGGCACCTAGAGCGCTTGGCCCGGATGCTAGAGCGATTTCTCGCCGTCAAGCAACGCACTTTACCCCAGGCGGAGCGCCAACCCTACCGGGTGCATCGCTACGGTCCCCAAGGTTATGAGCTGGTGGAAGCCTGTACCGATCCCCTGCTGGATGCCCTGATCTACCAAGAGCGCACCAGTGCCCTACTCCAAGCCCTTAATCGGCCCCGCCCTGCCCGTCGCACCCACCCCCTGCGGGTGATCCTCTATCGGGCCGATCCCGTGCCACCGCCCTACAACCGTTATGTCCAAGTCGTGGGTTCCCTCGAAGAGCTGTTTCGCGTGAGTTTGACCAT
>JANNOF010000332.1:0-5816 GCA_031398925.1 Gloeobacteraceae cyanobacterium SOY_34_metabat_371
CAAAATTTATACCAAATGGGTGATCACGGCCCAAACGACACCAGAAGATCTAGAAACTGCGGCTCAGTTAGTAGCTGAAATTGATCCTGCAATATTAGCGGTTTTACAGCCGGTTACCCCCATAGCAGGGGTCCTAGCCCCTACGCCGTCCCAGGTACTGGATGCCCAGGCTCAAGTCCGTGCCCATCTCAAAGATGTGCGCGTGATTCCCCAGACTCATAAGTATCTTGATCAACGCTAGCCCCGTAGGATAGAAGTACGTTAAAGAGACTGCCATGCAACCAGCGGTTGTGATCCGTAATCTGAAAAAAAGCTATGGACCCCAACCAGCGGTGGTCGATGTTTCCTTAACCCTCATGCCAGGGCAGATCTTTGGGCTTTTAGGACCCAATGGAGCAGGTAAAACAACCACCATTCGGTGTTTGGCAACCCTCGAGCGCCCGGATCAAGGAGAACTTACCCTCTGTGGTGTATCCGTGACCCAAGACCCCCGGCGCGCCCGGACCTACATTGGTTATGTCGCTCAAGAAGTTGCCCAAGACAAGATCCTGACGGGACGGGAACTGCTAGAATTCCACGCTGATCTATACCATTTGCCCCGCGCCCAAGGTCAAGCCCAGATCCGTAAGGCCCTGGATTGGCTGGGTTTAGAAGAGCGTTCCCAAGACCGGATTGGGACCTACTCTGGAGGGATGAAAAAACGTCTGGATATTGCCTGTGGTCTTTTACACAACCCCCAGGTTTTACTTTTAGATGAACCCACGGTGGGGCTAGATATTAACAGTCGCCTGAAGGTTTGGGAATTTTTACGCGAACTCAAAACCCACGGTGTAGCTGTACTGTTGACCAGTCATTATTTAGAAGAGATCGATGCCCTAGCCGATCAAGTGGCGATCCTCTCTCAGGGTACGGTGATTGCCGAAGGCAGCCCCAACGAACTCAAAGATCAAATTGGCGGCGAACGTATTACGATCCGCTTAAAAGAATTTACCCCCGAGGACCAAGCGCTCCGGGCCGCTCAAGCCTTACGGACTTTAGGTTGGGTCCAAGAAGTCGTGATCAATCGATTTCAGGGCAATGCGCTGAACTTAGTCATTCAACCGGAACCCCAGGCGGTCATGATCTTAGAACGCTATCTCATAGACCAGGGGTTCCCCGTTTTTGGGATCGCCCAAGCCCGTCCTAGTTTAGATGATGTATTTCTAGTAGCCACCGGACAATCCTTGCAAGATGCCCAATTTGTTCAAGTGGAAGCAGGAATGGACCGAAAAAAAAAGCGTTGAAGTAACCATGAAAGAATATTTTTTTGCTGATGCTAGTGCACTTCAAACATGGGCAAAAATCTGGGCCCATAGTTTTAGCCCTGGAGCTTTTTTAATGCTCAAGGGGGATTTAGGGGCAGGTAAAACAACCTTTGTACAAGGCTTAGCCTTAGGCTTGGGCATCCATGAACCCGTCACCAGCCCAACCTTTGCCCTAGTGCAGATTTATGAACAGGGCCGGATCCCGTTGGTTCATGCGGATTTGTACCGCATCAGCCCTGAGGAGGTCTGGAGTCTTGGTTTACACGAAGAATATGCCCACGCTTTAATTGCCGTGGAGTGGTGCGAGCGCTTGCCTTTTACCCCGCCAAATTATGTCGAATTGGCATTTGCCCACAACCTAGAAAACGGACGTAGGGTAACGGTTAGGTTCCAGAGCAAGGACCGAGTCGATCACTTGCCTTGGGCTACCCCACCCGCTACCCTTAGTTGAGTTGTTTTTTAGAGATGATGTATTTAACGGCATCCCCAACCGTGGTGATCTTATCGGCGTCATCATCGGGAATGTCCAGTTCAAATTGCTCCTCTAGAGCCATAACCAGTTCTACTTGATCCAAAGAGTCTGCCCCTAGATCTGTAGTAAAGCGGGCCTCTGATTTGACCATGGCATCATCCACAGACAATTGGTCAATAACAACCTTTCTCACCTTGTCAAAAATTGCTTCTTCAGTAGCCGTCATGGGTCCCTCAAACGTGATCCTTTGGAATTTTAGCGAAAAACCTAGCCCTAACGCGTCCGTAAAGGGACACTTTAGGGAGTGTCACACCCAAAGGAATTAGACAATGAATAATCATACACTATCTGATCCCCTCTATGGACGGGTAGAACGGGCGATTCACCAACGGGGAATTTTGCCGGCCCAATCTACTGTGGTCGTAGCTGTGTCTGGGGGCCAAGATTCTGTATGTTTACTCAAGATCTTAGCCGCCCTCCAATCCCGTTGGGGCTGGCGATTGACGGTGGCCCATTTGGATCACGGGTGGCGGGCTGATTCAGCCCAAGTAGCCTTGGGCATTCAAAAACTAGCCCACGAGTGGGCGCTTCCCTTTTATAGTCATCGGGCAGATCTGGCCCCGCGTAATGAGGCCGCCGCCCGGACCTGGCGCTATGAATGGTTGGGATCCCTAGCCCAGCGTTTAAATGCCACCCAGGTTGTCACCGGGCATACGGCGACGGACCGGGGCGAGACGTTGCTCCTTAATTTGCTCCGGGGCAGTGCCATGACCGGTCTGGGCAGTTTGGATTGGACCCGGGTCTTAGGGGAAGAGATTCGCCTGATCCGGCCCTTATTGGCGGTCAGCCGCGAGGAAACAGGGGCTTTTTGCCAACGCTGGGATCTACCCGTGTGGATCGACCCTACAAACTTTGATCTGAATTACGCCCGTAACCGGGTCCGTTTAACGCTACTGCCCTATTTAGGGAAATATTTTAATCCGCAGACTAGCCGCCTTTTGGCGCAAACGGCTGAAATTTTGGCGGCTGAAGATGATTATTTGGCCCAGGTTAGTCAAGAATATTTTCAAAAAATAGGCACTCCCCAGGGTTTAGACCGTCAACAGCTCAAAAATGTACCCTTAGCCCTGCAACGCCGGGTGATCCGGCAGTGGATCGGTTATGAATCAGGGCAACAAGGGACTTTTCGCCAAATTGAGGAAATTCGCTCGTTGCTAGAGCAACCCACCGGCAGCCGGACTTCTTCACTGATCCAAGGGGCAAGTGCCCAAGTCCGGGGTGATTACTTGGTATGGGTTGTGTCAAGATAAAAAAAACTCAGGTTTACCCTATGACCTGCACGTTAACTGTATCCGTAGCGCCTCCGGCCCTAGAACAACTCAAGGCTCATCTCAACACGGTCCAAGACCTCAAGGCGATGGGTGAACTTTTACATTGGGACCAGTCCACCTATATGCCAACCGGGGGAGCGCAAGCCAGGGCCAGACAGTCCGCAACGGTCAAACGGTTGGCCCATGAGCACTTTACCCAAGATCAAGTGGGCTATTGGCTAGAGGAAGTAGAACCCTATGGACTGACCCTGCCCTACGGGAGTACGGAAGCCAGTTTAATCCGGTTAGTCCGCAAAGAATTTACCAAAGCGCGCCGGGTTCCGGCTTGCTTTATGGCCCAGGTGGCTGAACACAGTGCCCATACCTACGAAGCTTGGATCAAAGCCTATGCCCAAAATGACTTTAGTTTGGTCCGGTCTAAACTGGAACGGACATTGGAACTTAGTCAACAACTAGCAGGCTATTTTGCACCCTATGATCACATTGCTGACCCGCTCATTGATTTTGCTGATCCAGGTATGAAAGCCCGGTCTATTCACGTACTTTTTAGCCAACTCGAAGCGCACTTGATCCCGATGGTGCAGCAGGTTTTGGCCCAGTCGCCCCTAGCGGATCAGTGCTTGCGCCAGCATTTTCCTGAAGAAGCCCAACTGAGCTTTGGCCTCGAGGCGATCAAAGCCTTTGGTTACGACTTTGGGCGCGGTCGGCAAGATAAAACCCATCATCCTTTTATGACTAAATTCTCGCTAGGAGATGTGCGGATCACGACCCGCATCCGAGAGGATGATCCCCGCGAGGCCATATTTAGTACCCTCCATGAGGCGGGTCATGCGCTTTATGAACAGGGCATTGATCCAAGCTTTGAAGCCCTGCCCTTAGCCGAAGGCGTTTCCGCTGGAGTCCATGAGAGTCAATCACGCCTTTGGGAAAATCTAGTCGGACGCTCGCGGGGTTTTTGGGAGCATTTTTACCCGCGTTTACAACGTTATTTCCCTGATCAGTTGGGGTCTATTACCCTCGAAACGTTTTACCGGGCCATTAATAAAGTCGAACGGTCCTTGATCCGCACCGATGCCGACGAGTTGACCTATAACCTCCATGTGATGCTACGTTTTGATCTGGAGTTGGCCCTTTTAGAGGGGCGTTTAGCCGTCAAAGACTTACCAGAGGCGTGGAATGAAGGGATGCGGGCGCGTTTGGGCCTTGTACCCAGCACGGCTAAAGAAGGGGTTTTACAGGACGTACACTGGTTTGATGGATTGATCGGTGGGGCGTTTCAGGGTTATACCCTGGGCAATATTATGGCTGCGCAGTTTTATCAAGCTGCCCTGGCCGCCGAGCCCGCGATCCATACGGACATTCAACACGGCCAATTTGGACGGTTACACACTTGGCTTAAAACCCACGTCTATCAGCACGGCAGTAAATTTACCCCCGATGAGCTGATCCGCCAAGCCACCGGGCAGCCCTTGGGCATTGAGGCGTACCTAGGCTATATCCGCACCAAGTACGGGGAGATCTATGCCCTTAGTCTCTAGTTCCTGTTCCCGGAAAATATTTCCTGTTTTAATGGCCCTAGTATTGGCACTTCCTGTCAGCGCCACCGAAGGCGCGGTAGCTTCGGGCCATCCCTTGGCTACCCAGGCCGGGATCGCCATGCTCAAACAGGGGGGGAATGCCTTTGATGCCGCCGTTGCCACCGCCTTTGCCATTGGTGTCGTCGAACCCGAAGGCTCAGGGATCGGCGGTGGAGGATTTGCGGTGGTGTATGACAGCGTACGCAAACAAGCCCGCGCCTTAGACTTTAGAGAAGTGGCACCCCTTAGGGCAAGTTCCGCCGTCTACCAGGACCGCACCGGAACCCCCCAGCCCCAAAAGATCCGCGAAGGGATTTTAGCCGTTGCAGTTCCAGGGCAGGTCCGGGGACTTGTGCAACTCCAGCGCACCTATGGCAAGCTCAAACTTTCCCAAGTTATGGCCCCCGCCATTCGCTTAGCAGATCAAGGCTTTGCGGTTAGTATTCGACTCAATGGTCAACTGACCCGTCATCGTGATCGCTTGGTTAAACAAAAAGCCAGCGCCCAGATCTGGTATCCCAAGGGGCAAGTACCCAAAGCCGGAAGTGTCCTTAGGCAAAAAGATCTAGCCAAAACCCTTAAGGCCATTGCCCGCAGTAGCGGTGAGTCTTTTTATACCGGGGCTACGAGCCGCCTCTGGATTGATTTTATGAAACAAGAAAAGGGCTTAGTCAGTGCCCAAGACCTTAAAAATTACCGCCCCCTCTGGCGCGACCCGCTGGTGGGTTTTTACCGCGACTACACCGTAGTGAGTATGCCCCTCCCCAGTTCTGGCGGGGTTCATCTGATCCAAATGCTCAATATGCTCAACCTTAGAGATCTGCGTAGCCTCGATCCCAGCCAACGCTCGCTGCTGATGGCAGAAACCATGAAGCGAGCCTTTGCGGACCGCTCGCGGTTTTTGGGCGATCCGGCTTCGGTTCCGGTCCCGGTTACTGCTTTGCTCAATCCGGGCTATGCCAAACTTCTAGTGGATTCAATCCAAGACCCCCCCGTACCCAGTGCGCAGATCATTCCCGGAGCCTTGATGCCTAATACGGTCACTGCGGCCTTTACCGCCTGGGAAAACAATAATCGTGAATCGCAGGATACCAGTCATTTAAGTGTGATCGATGGCTTGGGCAATGCCGTA
>JANNOF010000357.1:0-1611 GCA_031398925.1 Gloeobacteraceae cyanobacterium SOY_34_metabat_371
GATATCATCAAGCAGAAATTTCTAACTTGGTTACAAGCAGATTCATTTAATTTAATTAAAGAACAATGTTTAGCTCAGTTAAACACTACAGATGAAATCCGCATCATTATTCGCAGCACTGAAACCCAACTGCGGAAATTACCTTGGCATCTCTGGGATTTATTTGAATATTATCCTCACACCGAAGTTGCTTTTAGTTGTCTGTCGTCTCAACGTTACTCTAGAAAATTTCGCCCAAATATCCGCATTTTAATTATCTTAGGTAACAGTGAAGGCATTAATGTTATTGAAGATGAAAAACTCTTAAAAAAATACTGCCATCAAGCAGAAACAGTAGTTTTAATTGAACCTTCAGTATCCCAACTCAATGAACATTTGTGGGATGAAACGGGATGGGATATTCTATTTTTTTCTGGTCATAGTCAAACCGAGTCAGCACAAGGAAGAATTTTCCTCAACCGCACTGATAGTTTGACAATGAAGGAGTTATGTTATGGACTACAAACCGCAGTCAAGCAAGGATTGCAGTTAGCCTTATTTAACTCCTGTGATGGCTTAGGAATTGCGACTGAGTTAGAAAGTCTGCATATTCCCCAGGTCATTGTCATGCGCGAACCTGTACCGGATAAAGTAGCAAATCAATTTTTAAAGTATTTTTTAGAAGAATTTACCAACGGGAAATCTCTTTATCAATCTGTAAATACTGCACGGAAGAAATTACAAGGTTTAGAACAAGAATTTCCTTGTGCAAGTTGGCTACCTGTCATCGTGCAGAACTTGTTAGAAATCCCTCCGACTTGGCAGAGTTTAGGCGCAATTTATCACTGTCCCTATCGAGGTTTAGCGGCATTTTCGGAAGCAGATGCACCTTATTTCTATGGGCGAGAAGCCGTGATACAACAGTTAGTGGCTGCGGTGAAGCAAAAGAATTTAGTAGTAGTAGTTGGAGCTTCGGGAAGCGGTAAATCTTCATTGGTGTTTGCTGGGTTGATTCCCCAATTAAGGCAAGATAAAACCCATGACTGGCAGATTGTTTCTTTTCGTCCAGGGAATCATCCGTTAGAATCTTTAGCGATGGCTATGTCCGCACTTCGGCTTGGCTCAGTGACCACCGCAGGCATCGCACTTCATCAGGAAAGGGGGAATGCTAAAGATGTTCTTCCTCATCCACGGTTAGCTCAATTAGAATTGGAAGTGGAGTTACAAAAGAGCGATGTCTACGACGGGCTACGCCTACGCACTTTACAAAACTTTTTAGAATCTATCATTTTAGCATCACCCAAGTCTCATTTAGTCATTATTGCTGACCAATTCGAGGAACTGTACGCACTCTGTGATAATGGTGAAGAACGCAAAATCTTCTTAGATCATCTCCTGAATGCGATCGTTAGCGTACCCAACTTTACCTTAGTATTAACCTTACGGGCAGACTTTTTTGGTGAGGCTTTATCCTACCGCCCTTTTGCTGATGCTTTGCAAGATGCCCAATTAAACTTAGGGCTAATGAATGCCTTAGAATTAAAAACTGCGATCGCTCAACCTGCTCATAGCCTGAATGTGCAATTAGAGGCAGGACTAACCGAACGTCTCATTGATGCAGTGTTGGATTCT
>JANNOF010000376.1:0-1703 GCA_031398925.1 Gloeobacteraceae cyanobacterium SOY_34_metabat_371
GGATATTTGGGCGGTAACGTCCTCAATCTTTTGAGCCAGCTTCAGGTAGACTTGACCGGAGCCGACTTTTCTAACCTCAGCATTTGGCAAGCTCACCTCCCCGCCACAGATCTGAGTCAGGTCAACTTTGCCGGATCTGACTTATCAAAATCTGTGTTTGCCGAAACTTTTGGCGGCGTAATCTCGGTCACTTTTAGCCCTGATGGAGAGCAGCTTGCCACCAGCGACACCAGCGGCGAAATTCACGTTTGGCAGATTGCGACGGGCAAACAACTGGTAATTTGCAGCGGTCATGCCCACTGGACTTGGGCACTCGCCTTTAGCCCCGACGGTCAGTTTTTGGTCAGTGCCAGCGATGATTATCTGGTCAAGCTGTGGGAGGTGAAAACGGGAGAATGCCTGAAAACCTTTAAAGGTCACACCTATTCGGTGAATGCGATCGCCTTTAGCCCCGATGGTCAGCGGATTGCCACCTCCAGCCAGGATGCCACCATTCGGATTTGGGAAGTTAACGCCCCAGTCAGTCAGCCACAGGTTGACACAGCCTCTAGTTTGCTGGGCATTGTCAATGAGTCTGTACAGATTTTAACCGGACATGAAAGCAGGGTCTGGTCAATTGCCTTCAGCCCCGATGGACAAACCTTGGTGAGCGGTTCTGAAGACAAAACGATTAAGCTATGGAATGTTCAAACAGGTGAGTGCAATCAAACACTTCAGGGGCACACTAACTGGATCAAATCCGTTGTCTTTAGTTCTGATGGACAACTGTTTGCCAGCGGCAGTTTTGACCAGACGATTAAACTCTGGAATGCTAAAACAGGTGAATGCCTCAAAACGCTGCAATCTCACACCAGCACGGTGACGGCGATCGCTTTTAGCCCCAACGGGCAAAAACTGGTGAGCAGCAGCTATGACCAGACCATCAAACTCTGGAATGTAGAAACCGGGCAGTGTACTAGAACGCTCCAGGGTCACAGCAATCGAGTTTGGTCAGTTGCCTTTAGCCCCGACGGCCGGCTTGTAGCAAGCGGCGGCGATGACCACGCTGCAAAACTGTGGGAGGTGGAAACCGGGCAGTGTACCAAAACCTGGAAAGGGCATACCAATGCGATTCTCTCGTTGAGCCTAAATCCAACCCAGCCTGTTTTGGCGAGTGGGCATGAAGACCAGACGGTAAAACTCTGGAACTTGAAGACAGGACAAATCCTGAGAGATTTACGCGGACACACTAATCGGGCTTAGTGGTGCAGAAAACTCAAAGTAGTCTCATCATGAGAATCTAACAACTTTGGAGAATTCAATCCGGCAATCTAAAGCATCACGTTTACGATGAGAAGCAGACGCAGGGAGCGGATTATGTTTGGGTAACGCCAGGAGTTTGGGCAGAGACAATCGCTCATAGCAGAGGCGAGTGAGTTCCCTTAAACCGAGTTGCAGAAAACTCAAGCCTCGTTCTCCATGCCAGTCAAGACGTGATCGCTCGCCCGATTGCACCAGCATCATGCCCAACATCAGAGCAATCAGAGTTGCACAATCAAGCAGCATAAATAAGCAGGTAAGGGCTTGGGCATTGCGTAAGCCTGAGTGCAACACGCCAAAGGCTGCGGACTTGTAATCCTTGAAATGAGGTTCAATGCCACCAAACCGCTTGCCATAGAGCGCAAAGGTTTGTAGGGAAGGGGGTTGGTTAGACAACACCGCCC
>JANNOF010000166.1:0-4729 GCA_031398925.1 Gloeobacteraceae cyanobacterium SOY_34_metabat_371
GGGTTTCTGCGGCCTGTGGTGCAGAGGGGGGATGTAATCTGGTTTTGAGTAGTCCCTATGCTTTAGTTTGGGGGATTCCTTTAGCAGTATTTGGATTGGCATTGTATGCATTAATTTTTATTACCGCGCTGTGGCCTAAGCTGTCTTGGCGTTGGTGGGCACTCTGGGCTTTGACTACTACAGGTGTGATTTTTAGCTTTTATTTAATGGGTCTTTTGATCTTTGAGATCCGGGCTTTTTGTCCGTTCTGCGTAGGGTCTGCAAGCATTCTGGGTACGGCTTGGATCACCCTGCTCTGGAGTCAAAAATTTACCCGTACCCGCCAAGGTATACGTCTAGCCCTAGCAACTACTGGCTTAACGGTAGTCATGGCCCTAGGACTTTATCAGATCCAAAAAAATACGCCCCCTCCGTTACCGGATAACTTTGGGATCATCATTAACTAAAGTCAGACAGAATTGCACTTGGAGATACACTGTAAGGGAGGTTACATCGGGTTGATCTCGATGTTTTGGCAGTTATTGAGGATCATTCATGCGCGCAGTACTGATGGCCGGAGGTTCAGGCACCCGCCTGCGCCCCCTCACCTGTGACATTCCTAAGCCGATGGTGCCCATTTTCAATCGGCCTATCTCAGAGCACATCCTAAATTTACTCAAGCGCCACGGGATTACCGAAGTTATTGCAACCCTGTATTATCTGCCTGATGTTATGCGTGAGTATTTCCGCGATGGCAAAGACTTTCAGGTCAGCCTGACCTATGCCGTAGAAGAAGATAAACCCCTGGGTACGGCGGGTTGTGTAAAAAATATCGAGCAACTCCTGACCGAAACGTTTGTGGTCATCTCCGGGGACTCTTTGACTGATTTTGATCTGACGGCGGCTTTAGCCTTTCACAAAGCCAAAGGATCTAAAGCGACGTTGATTCTCACCCGTGTGCCGGACCCCAGAGAATTTGGCGTCGTGATCACGGATCATGAGGGACGGATTGAGCGCTTTTTAGAAAAGCCCTCAAGCAGTGAAGTCTTCTCGGATACCGTGAATACGGGCACCTACATCTTTGAACCGGAGGTTCTGAAGTACTTGCCTACCAACAAAGAAGTAGATTTCTCCAACGATCTGTTTCCCAAATTATTAGCTATGCAAGAACCCATGTTTGGCTATGTTGCCGAGGGTTACTGGTGTGATGTGGGTAATCTTGACACGTACCGAGAATCCCAATATGACGGCCTAGACCGTAAGGTACAACTGGATCTTGCCTACAGCGAAGTAAAGCCTGGAATATGGATTGGTGAGCATTCTTTTATTGATCCCACCGCTCAGCTCACCGCCCCCGTCATGATTGGCAAAAATTGCCGCATCGGTGCCCGCACGCAGATTTTGGCAGGTACTGTCATCGGCGATAACGTCATGGTTGGCTGCGATGCGGTTTTAGAAAGAGCCATTGTTTGGAATGGTGCGGTATTGGGCGATGAAGTTGTCCTAACCGCTTGCACAGTAGCTAGGGGCTGCCGGATCGGACGTAAAGCCCAAGTTGATGAAGCCTCTGTCCTCGGTCCCCTATGTACCGTAGGCGATGAAGCCCGCATTTCTCCCGGTGTGAAAGTTTGGCCAAGTAAAAAAATCGAATCAGGAGCGATCTTGAATATCAATCTCATTTGGGGCAACCAAGCCCCCCGTAATTTATTTTCGCAGCGCGGGATTACAGGTCTTGCTAACGTCGAAATCACCCCCGAACTCGCCGTTAAAATTGGTGCAGCCTATGGCGCAACGATGAAGCCCGGTGTTCAAGTTCAGATCTCGCGCGATCAACGGGCGATTTGCCGCATGGTTACCCGTTCCCTGATCTCTGGGTTGATGTCTGTGGGGGTAAACGTTCAAAACCTCGAAGCCACTGCCTTACCCATTGCGCGTTCCTGCGCGCCGATCCACGGGGTACAGGGGGGGATCCATGTACGGATTCACCCGGACCGCCCAGATTACATCTTGATCGAATTTATTGATGCCCAGGGGATCAATATTTCAAAGGCCAAAGAAAAGAAAATTGAATCGGCCTACTTTAAAGAAGATTTCCAACGGGCCAAGATCGAAAATATCGGCGATGTCAATTATCCAACCCGGATGTTGGAGTTTTACGCCGAGGGCTTCCAGAAAAATATGAACGTCGAAACCCTCCGCTCCAGCCGTTCTAAAGTGGTGATCGACTACGCCTATGGCGTAGCCGGGGCAATATTGCCCGTACTTTTGGCTAAGTTTGGCACCGATGCGGTGGTCCTCAATGCTTCTTTGAACTCTACGGCCCCGACCATTGAGCATCGAGAACATCTATTGACGCAGCTCAGCAATGTCGTCGAGGCACTGCGGGCTAGCTTTGGGGTCCAGGTTTCGGCTAACGGTGAACAGTTGATCCTGGTGGATGAGCAAGGCGAAGTGATCCGAGGCGAATTGTTAACCGCGCTGATGGTAGAGCTGGTGCTGGCCTCTAGCCCGCGCAGTAAAGTGATCGTGCCCATCCATGCGTCTAGTGTGATCGAGCAGATTGCCAATCGTCATGATGCCCAAGTGATCCGCACCAAAGCCAGTCCTACGGCCCTAATGGAAGCGGCGGCGACTACTGCCAACGTCGTTTTAGCCGGATCTGCGGAAATGGGCTTTATTTTCCCCCAGCTCCATCCTGGTTTCGACGCGATGTTTGCGGTGGCTAAACTGATCGAGTTGTTGACGCTTCAGGAGCGGACCTTAGCCCAAGTCCGTCAAGAACTCCCTACGATTCATCACAAACATCAAACCGTGCGTTGTTCCTGGAATGCTAAGGGTTCCTTAATGCGCCTCTTGGTGGAGGGTAATAGCCGCGACCGCATTGAACTGATCGATGGCGTCAGGATCCAGGAATCCCCCGATGAGTGGGTCTTGGTCCTGCCCGATGCGGGAGAACCCTTGGTGCATCTGTATGTCGATGGCAGTTCACGCCAACAGGTAGAGCATCTATCGCGCATCTATCGCGAAAAAGTGATTGAAGTTTCCCGTGAAGACAAAGAAGAACTGGTAGCGGAATAGATTCCTGATCTCCTTTGATGCCCTTAAGGGTTAATCGTCGATGCTGTGGCCTCCTCTGGGGGCCATACAATTTAGGTGCGTTTTGCTAAGACCATTGGGGGTGGCCTTGATCTTTTTATTGAAATGAGTAAAACGTGATCCTTTCTGAAAGATCCAGCGTAATAAAAACAGAAAGGAGATATTTATGCGTCGTTCGATCGTGTCTACTCTTGCCATCACTCTTCTGTTAGGGGTTCCAGCCCTAGCCTCTAGCCACCGCGAAGCCCCGTTTATCACCCAGCAGCCTAAGCTGGATGCCACTGACTTTTACATGTTTAACAGCTACGAGAGCACCCGGCCTGGCTATGTGACGATTATTGCCAACTACCTGCCCCTACAAGATCCCTACGGCGGGCCTAATTACTTTACCCTTGATCCTGAAGCCCGTTATGACCTCAATATTGATAATAATGGGGATGCTAAACCGGATTTAAGCTTCCGTTTTCGCTTTAACACTATCCTTAACGACTTAGCGCTGGATATTGGTGGTAAGACCATTTCGGTACCCCAATATAATATTGGACCCTTCACGGCCACAGACCGGGCCAGTCTTAATATTGAGGAGCAATACACGGTAACCCTGGCGCGGGCTAGTGATAATACCCATACTCCCCTAACCAAAGTCAGCGGATCTAATCCAGGCTTTTTTGAAAAGCCCGCCGATAACGTCGGAAACAAGTCGATTGCTGACTATCCTACCTATGCCTCCAGCTTTATTTATGAGGTCAAGATCCCTGGATGTAGTCAGACAGGACGTGTTTTTGTGGGCCAACGCAAAGATCCGTTTGTGGTCAACCTGGGGGAAATTTTTGACTTGGTAAACACCAATCCCCTTGGCCCGGTTGATGCCGAAGCCGATGATCTAGCGGATAAAAACGTAACTACTTTGGCCCTCGAAGCTCCGGCGAGCTGTTTGACCAATGGTACCGATCCGGTGATCGCTGGTTGGACGACTGCTAGCGCCCGTAAAGACCGGACCCTAAAAACTACCCCGACCTTTACGGACCCGGCCGTTGACTCTGGGGTTTTTGTCCAACAGTCCCGTTTGGCAAATCCGCTCGTTAATGAAGTGGTAATTGGCTTAAAGGACAAGAATAAGTTCAACTCCAGTAAGCCCGAAGCAGATGGTCAGTTTGCAGATTATGTAACCAATCCCACACTGCCTACAATCTTGGAAGTCCTCTTTGGTGTTACCGCGCCTACAACCTTTCCCCGGACAGACTTGGTAGCCATCTTCCTAACGGGTGTAGATGGGGTCAACAAGACCAATGCCACGGCTGAAATGATGCGCCTCAATACCAGCATTCCTGCGGTTGCAGCAAGTAGCCAAAATAACCTCGGCGTAATTGCCGGGGATCTAGCAGGTTATCCCAATGGACGCCGCCCTGGGGATGATGTGGTAGATATCTCCCTCCGGGCAGCCATGGGTATACTGTTGCCCATCGATCAAGCCCCTTCGGGACAGTTGGCCTATACGGATGGGGCCTTTGTAGATGCATCATTCTTCGATAGCACCTTCCCTTACCTCAAAGCCCCGATCCCTGGGTCTCCTAACTAAGCGGTCCGCTCTATTTACTGTGGGGTGGCCCAAGGGCCGCCCCTACCACGTTACCAGGCGACCGACAGCGCGGCG
>JANNOF010000029.1:0-14348 GCA_031398925.1 Gloeobacteraceae cyanobacterium SOY_34_metabat_371
CATAACGGTCTACCACCCAATCAGCCCGCCGTTGTAGCATATGGACGGGAAACAAGGTCGGTAGTGCTAACGATTGCATACCTAAATTTTGGGCTATTTTGATCACCCTGTAGGTACTCGCAATGATCAAACACGAGCCTGGGGTTAAGCCGGGTATTTTTTTTTGTAAATTAGCAAGGGCTAAACCATAGCCTAGGGCCTCTTCAGTATCGGTAACAAGGGTATGCCAATACGTCTGTAAATGACAACGGGTCAAGATCTCTGCTACTTCTGCCCGTATTTGACTGCACACCAAACCCATCGGGAGGCCACGCAGGTGGATCTCTTGGAGACAGCCCCCTAAACCAGGGACCAGGGGGATCTCGCGGTTCAAACGATCACGATACAAAACGTGTTTACGCTGTACTAAGTCCGCGACGATTTCTTGATTAACCGCCCGTCCGCGCCGTGAGAGCAGCTCAAAAAAGCCTGCTTGCTCGGTACGCTCTAAAAAAATATCCCGGTACTCGCCCGGTTTAAGGACAATCCCCCAGTTTTGCAGCAGCTCAGCAGTGACTTGGCGGTCAATTTGATTATCGGCAAGGATCACTCCTTTGAGGCCAAAGAGTACGGCCTGGACTTGCCGATTGGGATCCTCCATAACCCTAAGCGCCTGCTTTAAGTAGGGCTTGGAGCTGAGGGATCCGCAAAACTTGGCGCGTTGCATCCCGGAGTTTTGGCCCCCACAATTGTTCCTGTAAGTAGTCTAGATTGCCGTAGTTTTTGTCAATGCGCAGGGCTTCGAGGGCCAGTTTCATGCCTTGTTCACGGTCCCCTTGGGTATAGAGCGCGACCCCTAAGGCAAGCCGTGGTTCCGCCGCTTTTTCATTGATCTGGACTGCTTTTTCCCATTGACTGATCGCCTGGGCTGACTCCCCTAATTCATACCGCACTAGGCCAATATTATTAATCGCTTCCCAAAAATCAGCCCGTAGGGTCACCGCTTGTTCGTAGTTGGTGAGGGCTAACTCTTGGCGCGTGGCAAGGTATTGTGCATTACCCAGATCAAAATAAACTTGGGGATTGGTAGCATCTAGACGACTACGCCGCTCAAAGGCATCCACCGCCGCTAAATAGCTCCGACTGGCTAAATGGGCTTGGCCCAACAAAAGATACATCTGCGGATCATTAGGGGTCAGTTCTATGCCTTTACGCACCGCCAAGATGGCCTGGGGAACTTTACTATCAGCCAGATAAATCTGTCCAAGGACACCGTAGAGTTCTGCTAAGTCTGGGGCCAGTTGTGCTGCGAGTTGTAGAAATTCTTCGGCTTCGGTGTAACGCTGCAACCGGGCATACTGAATACCCTGTTGGATCAACTGTTGGGCTTGTCGGGCGACGGTTTCGCTATCTAGGCGCGGCGGCGTGACCAAAGACACCTGTGCCAACGCTGGCATACCCAAAAGTCCTAGACTTAATAAACAAGCAGCCCAACGATTGTTTGACATCGGATCAATCCTTAAGTTTTTCTAGCTTAGCATCGCTCTTAGATCCTCATGCTCCCCGGTAAACCCCAATGAGATCGTAGGGTTCGGCGCGGAGGATCTGTACGGGCACGATCCGATTGAGGGGTGGCGGATCACCGAGGGCTGTGATCCAGACTTGTCCATCCACATCCGGGGCAAAGCGTGACGCGCGGCCTAACCATTGCCCACTCTGGGAATTTTCCTGTTCCACTAAAACCGGTAGGGTCGTCCCGATCAAAGCTTGATGCTGGCGCAGGGAGAGGCTTTGCTGGAGGTGCATCAGTTCTTTGCGGCGCTTTTGCTTGATCCTATCGGGCACTTGATCGCTCAAGTCCGCCGCCGGGGTGCCTTCTTCTTGGGAATAGGTAAAGACGCCCACATGATCAAAACACTGCTCCCGGACAAAGTGCAACAGATGCTCAAAATGCTCTTGGGTCTCCCCCGGAAAGCCCACAATCAAAGTCGTGCGTAGGGTTGCACCCGTCAGGGCTGCGCGGATCTCATCTAGTTTACGGGTGGTAAAGTCTGCCTGCCATGGACGGTTCATCCGCCGTAAAACCTCTGGATGCGAATGCTGGAGCGGCATATCCAAATAAGGCACCACGTTGGGACTATCTTTAAGGGCGGTCATGACCTTGGGGGTCAACCCGGTGGGATAGAGATATAACAACCGGATCCAGGGCACCGGAACCGCACCTAAGGCGGTGATTAGCTCCGCAAGACGGGGTTCTCCGTAGCGGTCTAGACCATAATTGGTAGTGATCTGCGAGATCAAAACAATCTCTTGGACCCCTTGGGACGCAAGTTGTTGCGCTTCTAGAACAATGGATTCTATGGAGCGGGAACGCTGATCCCCGCGTAACTTAGGAATGATACAAAAAGCACAACGGTAATCACAGCCTTCGGCAATGCGCAAATAAGCCACCGCTTCGGTGGTGGTGCGGTAGCGGGGGATCGTTTCATCGGCAATAAATGTCGGTTGTTGACTGATCTCAATCACACGCTCCCCGGCTTGGACCCGTTCTAGGACGCGCACCACATTTTGATAATCCCCGGTCCCGATTAGGGCCACAGCCTCTGGGATCTCTGTCAATAACTCAGCTTGAAAATGCTGGGCCAAACAGCCACTAATAATTACTTTTTTACCCATCTCGGCATAGCGAACTAACGTACGTACCGACTCAGTACGGGCCGTTTCAATAAAACTACAGGTATTAACTAAGACATATTCTGCTTTTTCTTCATCCGTATCCACCCCATAACCCGCCTCAACCAAGAGGCCCAGCATATGTTCCGTATCCACACGATTTTTTTCACAGCCCAGATGGGCTACGGCAATGGTTGGTTTCATCGATCCTAGTAAGGCTAATCTTTTATAGTAGTTGATCTTTTCCTGTAACCAACAGCTCCAGATCCAGTTCTTGTTCGTTGATCTTGGCTTCATAAAACCGACGGGCCACAAAACCCAGACCATACACTAGGGCCGAGTGACTACTCGCGCCAATTACTGCCCCCGCCACAGGGGTTGCTTTCCAGAGGGTAAGGCCCATCTGTATCGCCCTACTGCCCCCTAGGGTCAAGCCAAATACTGTTAAGGCTTCCCCCTTACGGGCGGGATCATCGAGGTCTAAACCATAGACACAGGCAATTTGATAGATCATTTCTGCTTGCAATAACGTTGTTGCAGCGAGATCCATCGGCATCAAAAAAATTGCTGAACCGGGAATTAAGCTCGTACTCAGCCCGATCCCTCCGGCATACAGAGCTTTTTCAATAACTACTCGGTGCGCCAATTGGCTAGGCGTCTCTTTGGGATATTTTTTACGGAGGTTTGCAACCTGAGCCTGACATTTGGCACTATCGATCTTTGTGATCACGTTGACCAACCAATCTATACGTGCTACCGCGCTGGCTTGGCGCAGGACAGGATTATCGATCACGTATTCCACGGCCTGTCCAGCACTTTGGGTCGCTTGACCAAAGATCTTGTAGGTCTTTTGGGAGGCCCCGGCGACGGTACTACGCACTTTATCAGCGAAGTTAGCGCTGGTTTTTCCGATGGTTTTTCCGGCGCGCTGGGCCAAAGGAATATCGGACTCAGACATGGCTAAGACCCCAAGTGTATCTTCACCATAGCCTAGGGGTTCAAGACTTGGGGAAAACGCCCTGATGGATCAGGGTTCGTTAACGCAGTCAGGATATGATCGCGCCATGCGCCCTTAATAAATAAATAATCACGGGCATAGCCTTCGACCGTAAAACCTAACCGCCGCAAAAGTCTGCCACTCGGCTCATTGGTAGGTAGATAGTTCGCCATAATCCGATGCAATTTAAGGGTGCCAAAAACATAGGCAATGGCAGACTGTAGGGCTTCGGTCATTATCCCTTGGCCAACGTGATCTTGATCGAGACCATAGCCCAAATAACAGGCTTGAAAGGAATGACGGCAGATTTGGGTGAAGTTGCACTGCCCAATCACTGGACCCTGGGGGGCTTTTAAGATCATCAAACGTAGGGCAGTCCCGGCTTGAAACTCTTGGGCAGCGCGGATCATCCGTTCTTCCCAAAAGGCTTGCGTATAAAAATTTTGCGGCGGAATGGGGTCCCAAGGCGCAAAATGGGCTTGATTACGGACAAAAAAACTAACTACTTCACTGGCAAGATCAGCCGTTGGAATCGTCACAATTGTGCGTGATGTCTTAAGTGTCGGGATCTCCATGGCCAGGGAACTCATAGATAGGATCGGCCTAGTTTATCCGATTGCTTAAAGAACTTGATCAAAGGAAGAAATCCCTGATCCCCCAGGCAGCGGCGATGTCCTCGGGATTAAGTTGGTCTTGGCGCACTATCCAACCTTGACCCGGCGCATAATTTCGTACTACCCATCCCCGCCCCTGGATCAGGGCATAGTTATCCTCTGGTGTGCGGGGAGGACCCTCCCAATCGGCGCAGTGTTCTGCGGATGGACCCTGGGGATGAATGGCACAATTAAGCCCCTGTTGTCCATGGAAAAAGCTACATTCCTCACAGGCAGCAGGCCCATACCAAGGGCGTTGGATCACCATACACGCGACAACAAGACGGGCTTTTTCCCGGCGGATCTGTAGGGGTGCGTAGCCTTGGGGATTTTCCTGTATCCGGGTCTCCAATTGCGCTAGGTGTACCCGTAAGCGTTGATGATCCAAGGTCAAGATAATGGGCATTCCCTTTATAACCCCCCTTGCACAAAGCGCGGGCTATAGCTAACAGCACCCGC
Source organism: Gloeobacteraceae cyanobacterium SOY_34_metabat_371 (assembly GCA_031398925.1). GTDB lineage: Bacteria > Cyanobacteriota > Cyanobacteriia > Gloeobacterales > Anthocerotibacteraceae > JANNOF01. Next base: position 4,762 of record JANNOF010000029.1, read on the forward strand.
AGTGGGGTTATCAAATTCTAAGACCACGTTGATCGCGCCACCCGGATCAAGGCTGGTAGGGGCTAAACCCACGGCGGGTGCGCCCGTATCCAAGAGGGTAGTCGTTTGATTGGTCAGGGTAAGCCCCGGCGGTAAATTTTCGGCTGCCAAGAAAAATGGCCCATTAAGGGTTACGGTTCCTGAATTACGAATAGTAACCTGTTGGCGGATTCGCGTGACTTGGATCTGACCGCTACTGGTGACGGGAACCGGGATCAAAGTTCCCTCAGGCCCTGTCAGCAAAGATTGATAAGTTAGCACCTGGGCCGTAGGATTTTCAAATTCTAAAAGGACTACTTTAGACTGGTCTACCGCCAAGACCGAGCTGCTATCCAAAACAATTAAGGGGGAACCTGTGGTTGCCGTAACCCCTGGGGTCAGATCCGTAAAGTTGAAGTAGAGCGGACCCTGGAGTTGTAGCCCCGTAGTATTGGTGATCGTTGCCTGTTGCCGGATCCGTTGGATCGTGATCAAGCCACTATTGGTGAAGCTCACTGGAAATTCGGTGAGCGTGACAGGAGCAGGAATATTAAGGGTCACCAGGGCGGGGATCACAATGGCCCCGCTGACTTGGGGCGCGATCACCAGTTCATAACTGCCCGTTCGGGCCTGATTACTGGCACTCAGGCTTACCCGCACCTGATCGGGATCCAGTGGGTCTGGGGTCACAAGGGCAGTTACCCCTGGAGGGAGACCAAGAACAGCGAGATCGAGGGGGGCGGTGAAGTTGGTGCGTTGAATCGCGACCTCAAGATCCCCCGTACTGCCCAAAACTAGGGTTTGATCCGCCACCGGTGTAGTCAGTTCGATCTGAGCAAAGGGTACTACGGTCAGAGATACGTCGAGGGGGGTAACTATGGGACCGTTTGTAGTAGTAGCCGTAATTTGAAGATTAAAAGTACCGGTTGCAGTAGTATCCGTAGTCGTGATCACAAGGGCTGAACTTGATCCTGTGACCGGATCTAGGGTAAAGCTGGCGGTAGCCCCAGTGGGTATACCGGAAACAGCCAAGTCTACCGGGCCTGTAAAATTGGTGCGTTGAAGCGTTAAGGGGAAACTGATACTTTGACTAGCGATTGCGGTTTGAAATGGAGCTAGGGTACTAAGGGTTACTTTAGGAAGGGCATCAACGATCAAACTAACCGTCGTAGGCAAAATCGTAGCGCCAGGAGAACTACTACTGATCGTTAACGCTTGGGTACCCACAGGTGTTGTTGTACTGGTACTCACTGTCAGGGTAGCCGTAGATCCAGTGGTGGAATTTGGACTAAAACTTGCCGTTGTACCCGCTGCCAATCCCGTTGCTGTTAAAAGTACCGCACCACTAAAGTTAGTCCGCTCTAGGATAATAGTATAGGTAGTACTTTCTCCTTGAATGATCCGTTGACTACTAGGAGTTGCTTGAAGTACGACTTGGGGCGCCGGATTAACCGTGAGTTCCGCCGTAATACTGGGGATCGTTAGCCCCGTTGCGGTTGCACTCACGGTCAAGGGAACGGTTCCTAAGGCAGCAGTATTGGTGGTAGTAAGCGTCAGTTGCGTAGTAGTGCCTGTGGTCAGATCGGGGTTAAAGCTGGCGGATACTCCGGTGGGTAAACCACCAATAGCGAGATCTACGGAGCCCGTGAAATTGGTGCGGTTAATTGTTACCGTATAGGATGCACTTTGCCCTTGATTGATCGTTTGACTTGTGGGCGTAATTGCTAAGCGCACGGCGGGTAGAGCATTAACCGTCAGATTTATTTTAACCGGACTGATGGTAACCCCAGTAGCCGTGGCGTTGATGGTCAATTCCTTAGTTCCCAAAGTCGTTGTTGATCCAGCAGTTATGGTGACCACAGAGGAATTAGAAGTAGTTGGATCAGGACTAAAGCTAGCCGTTGCCCCCGTGGGTAAACCCGTGAGGGCTAAGTCTACGGATCCGGTAAAGTTGGTACGATTAAGCGTTACGGTATAGGTCGTGCTTTGCCCTTGATTGATCGTTTGACTACTGGGTGTAACTGTCAAACCTACGGCTGGGGATGGATTGACGACAAGATTTACAGTAATCGAACTGATGGTAACCCCAGAACCCGTGGCACTGATTGTTAGTGTTTTGGTGCCCACCGTCGTGGTTGTACTCGTCACTACGGTCAGAACAGAGGAATTACCTGTTGTTGGATCAGGACTAAAACTCGCTGTTGCCCCGGTGGGTAAACCACTGATGGCTAAATCTACAGATCCAGTAAAGTTCGTACGGTTGAGATTGATCGTATAGGCTGTACTTTGTCCTTGATTGATGGTTTGACTTGTGGATGTGGCTGATAGTACTACTTTCGGCGTAGGATTCACCGTCAAGGTGAGACTAGCCGCACCCAACTGCGCTCCCGAACCCGTACCCGTGATCTGAAAGGCATAGGAGCCTACAGCTAAACTAGTCGTTGTCGTAACGGTCAAGGTCGTTGTGTCCCCCGTTACCGGATCAGGACTAAAGGTTGCCGTTGCACCACTGGGTAGGCCACTTGCAGAAAAGTCTATAGCGCCACTAAAACCATTACGAAATAGCGTGATCGTGTAACTAGCTGCTTGTCCTGCATTGATCGAACGGCTACCAGGATCAACACTAAAACCTACATCAATTGTGGGTTTATTTAAAATAATATTGATATTGCTTTTGGTTTGACCGGCAATAATCGTTACGGGAGAACTTTGCGTAGGGCTGTCACTACTCGACTCGCCACTATTATAAAACTCAGTGACGGCACCTGTGGGAAAGTTAGGAATCGGCACCGGATCTGAACCAAAGTTATATAATCCAATGGAAGTAACCCGACTGGTATTAATCTCTTGGACTTCAACCGTATAGTCTCCAGGGGGCAAGCCTGGGATCTCATAGAATCCCTGTAAATTTGCAGTTGGATTAGCAGGGTCCGTCAGATAGCCCGAAAGGACAGAAATGGCATCTTTTTGAGGACTACCGCCCACCTTACGGGCAATGACATTAGCCCCCTGAAACCCCGTAACACCATCACTTAAAAATACCTTACCTGTGATCGTCCCAAAGTTAGTATTAAAGCTCGTTTCCGGGTAAAGTTTGCCTAGCCAGGCCTGATCATCTAAAGCCGGACTTTCTTGGGTACTGTTTAATAAAAATGAATACATCGTGGGTATATTTGCTTCATCTTCACTGGCAAAAGATTCTAAAAGTGTGTGATCTAAGCCACTATAATGTCCTAATTCATGAACAATAACCCCTTTTAAACCGGAATCCTCAGAAAACTTACCATTGATAACCGCGCCACTATAAATAATCTCATTGGCTTCCGTAATACAATCCGGTCCCGCAAACCCTAAGATCTCGTTAGAAGCCCCTGAGCCAAAGACAGTGTCGGTGATGCCCCCCCCCGAATCAAAGAGGACATAACCGGGAGTCCGGGGGTTTTCGGTACAGCTATTAAATCGATTATTTACAAAGCTAAAGTAATTATTTGCCGTAATATCGGACTCAAGATTCCCAGCGCGCTCGTAGCGAATGGCTACGTTAGGTAAGTCTTGCCATATCTGAAAACTACTGGTGGTAAGATTTATAGCTGAACTGTTATCAAGTGTTCCCAAAGGCCCCAGATCCGTGTCGTACTTGATCACACCCCGCGAAAGATCATAAAGGACGAGGGTATCGTCAAAGACCAGAAATGGCCCCCCAGCCCATACGGGTTGTGCCAGACCCAGTAGTACTGCCCCCGCCCATAGTTTATTGTCCATCGGTCCCACTCGTTACCCTAGGCTCCGTACCAAGGCTGCGTAAGATGCGGGTTAAAAGAGTTAATCTTAAAGGTGATCCTTGATTGGCTTCCGTCATAATTGCCTGCTCTGATCGCGTAAAACGGTTCATAAAACGCTCCTCCATACCTTCAAATAAGCCCCGATTACCCCTGCCATTGCGTAGGGTCTTGACTCCTTGGTTATCGCTACTAATGCGAAACAATCCCTGTTCTACCCCCACGGGGCTAGTTAAACCCGCTTGACTCAATGGATAGAGAAAGATCAACACTTCTTCATCGGGCTGGCAACTGGGCAAATGTGAAAATCTCCGGTCCCCAGGACGACCATATTGCTGATAAATGATCTGGGCCTGATCCGGGCCTTTAAACGTTTCCGTAACCTCAACGCGAACCCGAGTCACCGGTAAATTGTCATATCCCGCTAGAGGTTCGATATTAATTTCTCGGCAGTGACCCCAGACTACCCGGTCAGCGGCCTGAAACATTGGTCCTAGAGCAATGGATAAGGCATTTTGAGCCTGAGCAGGCCAGACGCCCAAGGTTAAAACTAAGCCCAACAGTATCTTTAATCGCACCGGGATAGCCCCTGCTTTTTCTCTATAGTACTTAAGTCTTGACTAGGAAAAATAAATCTAGACCTAAATCTAATCTAGAAAATAGAGGCGAGCTGATCCGTAGTGATGAATCCCAAACGCCAAAGAATGATGGCTAGGGATCCCTGTTCCCGTTGTTCGATTTTTTTAGCGAGCCGTAGCTGCGACTCAGTTACCAGCTCAAGCAGTTTGTTTGTCTTCATGTTAAGAATCATTACATATGCTCTCATGATCGTCAAGATACCCTAGGGAATAGCTTTTGTAGGCAATTTCCCTTCAAAAGAGGAGTTATGAAAGCAAGAAGTTATGGTAAGTTAGTAGATCGCTGAAAGTCGGAGTTTCCGGTGCCCAATATTAAGTCCGCCATCAAGCGCGTTGAAGTCGCCAAGCGCAATCGCCAACATAATCTAGCCTATCGTTCGGCGGTGCGTAGTCTTGTCAAACAATACCTAGCTGCCCTGCGCATCTATATTCAGACCCCCTCTCCAGAACAGTTAGCAACCACCGAACTGGCACTTTCTGCTGCCTATAGCAAGATTGATCGGGCCGTACGGTCTGGGGTTGTCCACAAAAACAATGCTGACCGGCGCAAATCACGTTTGAAGCTTATGCTCAACAAAGTTACCCAACCTGCTGCGGTTGCTAGCTAAGCACATAGGTCCATGAACAAGCCCCGCGTCCTCTCTGGGATCCAACCCACTGGGAATCTTCACCTAGGCAATTATCTAGGGGCGATCCGCAACTGGGTACAGGATCAGAAGACCTATGATAATTATTTCTGCGTGGTCGATCTCCATGCCATGACAGTGCCGCACCGCCCTGAGCAACTGCGTCAGGCCAGTCGGGATGTGGCTGCTTTGTATCTTGCCTGCGGGATCGATCCTGAGCTAGCAACGATCTTTATCCAATCCCATGTCCCGGCCCATAGCCAATTGGCATGGTTGTTGATGACCCAAACCCCGGTCAATTGGCTCGAAGCCATGACCCAATACAAAGAAAAAAGCCTCCGCCAAGGGGAACAGGTCACCGCAGGTCTTTTGAATTACCCGGTATTGATGGCAGCGGATATTTTGCTCTATCAACCCCAAGGTGTACCGGTAGGATCGGACCAGAAAGAACACGTTGAACTAACCCGCGCCATTGCCCGCCGTTTTAATAGCCTTTACGGTGAGACCTTCCACATCCCGGAACCCTTGATCCAAAAAGCCGGGGCGCGGGTCATGAGCCTCACCGATGGCACAAAAAAAATGTCCAAGTCCGATGAGTCGGAACTCAGCCGGATCAATTTGCTGGATACCCCTAAAGAGATCAGCAAAAAAATTAAAAAAGCTAAAACCGATGCCCAGATCGGCTTGACCTTAGACCCCGAGCGCCCCGAAGCGACCAATTTGCTGACCATTTATGCCCTTCTAAGCAATCAGCCCCTAGAACAGGTCGCCGTTGAGTTTGCTACCTCCGGGTATGGACCGTTTAAAAGTCGCCTGATCGAGGCCACCATTGCTTTTTTAGAACCGATGCAAGAGCAGTACCACACGCTCACCAATGATCCGGGCTACTTAGACGATGTGTTGCGCCAAGGGGCCAATCGAGCCAGCCAGATTGCCCAACAAACCCTCGCCAAGGTCAGTGAAAATTTGGGGTTATATAAGCCTGTGATCTAAGGCTACAATTGTTTCCCAGTGCCCAAAGTATCCCATGACCGACGAAAAAGCTTTAGTCCGCAATTATTTCAACTCCACTGGCTTTGAGCGCTGGCGCAAGATCTACGGCGAAGATAAGGTCAATCGGGTCCAAGAGGCCATTCGCCGGGGTCACCAAAAGACCATGACAGCGATCCTGCAACGGCTTGATCCCGTTAGGGGGCAAACCCTTTGTGATGCGGGCTGTGGTTTAGGCAGTTTGAGTATTCCCCTCGCGCAACGCGGGGCGGAAGTCTGGGCGACCGATATCTCCGAGCAAATGATCCAAGCGGCCCAAGCCCGTTGGCAAGCCCAAGGTAGTCCAGGCAAGATCCATTTTTCCGTGGCGGAGCTAGAAACCCTAGAAGGACGTTACGACATAGTGATCTGCGTCGATGTCATGATCCACTATCCTTTGCCCCAAGCCCTAGGGATGATCGAGCATTTAAGTAATTTGGCCCAAACCCGCCTGATCTTTACGTTTGCGCCCAAGACAGTACTCTTAACGCTGCTCAAACAGGTGGGAGGGCTATTTCCGGGGGCCAGTAAAGCTACCCGTGCCTATCAACACCCAGAGGGTGAAATCGTGGCCCATCTAAATAAATTGGGCTGGCAGGTTCAAGACCGCGTAGCCATCGATGAACAATTTTACTTTGCGCGGCTGTTGGATTGTACACGGTTGAAATAAGTACTTGCTAGTTTGTAATTATTCACATCAAGCGGCCTAGTACTTTTTTGCGAGTTCAGGATCAAATAACAGTTCCTCCTGAAAAGCCTGTGGGTTATTGGCTTTGAGCCATTCCAAATACAAGTGCGTCACCAGTTCAGGATCACTCGCCGCTCCGCATCCCTGTTGTTCTAAAACTTCTAGCTCCGCTTGGAGGAGTTGAGGATCAGTCATTTTGAGCTTCTCCCAAGAGGGATTTAGGGTGAGGGTCTTAGAAAAATTTATACACGACGTAACCCTTAATCGCGATTTTCAATTTGCCAAAGATTGATCGCTAAGGCTCCAATGGCAATGATCGAGACTACCCCAGAATAGGCGCCATGGGCCGAAGCGGGGACATTACCCGCACCCACCGCAATACCTGTAAAGACAGACCCGAGTAATAAAAAGATCGCCCCAATTGAAAGTAACGTCCCCAGGGTTTTCATGCCCATCAGACGTTTAGCCCTTTTTTGGTCTTGAGGACTTCAATAATGGTATCGATCACTTCAAGGGGCGTACCTGCCTCAATCACAATGCCATTGAGCACAAAGGTCGGTGTGCCTTTTAGATTAAGGGCACTACCCTGGGCCATGTTGGCTTTAATGGATGCTTCGGCTTGGGGACTGGTACGGTCTTTATTAAATTTAACTAGATCTAATTTGAGGTCTTTGGCAATTTTGACAAAGGCCACTTCACCTAGATCTTTTTGACGATCAAACAATAAATCATGATATTCAAAGAACTTGCCCTGTTGTTGTGCCGCCCATGCCGCTTTAGAGGCATCAAAGGAAAACTGGTGGATCTGGGTCAAGGGAAAATGCTTGTATACCAGACGCATTTTGCCGGGATAATTATCTAAAAGCGGCTTGACAAAGGCATTACGGGCATAGGCACAGTAGGGACATTGAAAATCAGAAAACTCTACTAACGTCAAAGGGGCATCTTTAGCTCCCTTAGTTGGCGCATCACCAATTTCAACGATGGCAGGACTTTCTAAAGCACGCAGTACCGCTTGTTCAATTTTTTGGCGTTGCTGGGCCGAAAGTTGTTTGGCGTCATTGGCTTGAGCTACGACAGGCGCTTCTGGGGGTACTTCTGGTTTTGGAGCAGGATCTTTGCTGGCAGCGGGTTTAGCTGGCTCCCCAGGCACTTGCGCGGTAGCGGTAGGCGCAGGGGTTTGAACAGGGGCTGTTTGGGTACAGGCCGAAAGGGTTACGGCACAGACCGCCAATAACATAACGTGCTTCATCATATTTGAACTATACCACGCAGTCTTGGGGCAACGAATGGACCACACACGGGCTAAAAACCCATAGCGTGGGCAACCGCATCCAAATGAGGTACAACAGCCCGTTGCGCCAGATCTTGACGTTTTAGGGCCGTATCCGGGTCTTTGAGTCCGTTACCCGTCAAGACACAGACAATGTGTGCGCCTTCAGGAACACGATCTTTATATTTCAATAAGCCAGCCACTGAACTGGCACTAGCGGGTTCACAAAAGACCCCTTCACGGCGGGCCAATAGATCATAGGCGGCAAGGATCTCTTCGTCTGTCACCGCGTCAATCGTGCCCCCACTGGCTTTAGCTGCGCCAATGGCCATCACGCCACTAGCCGGATTACCAATACGAATCGCTGTGGCTACGGTTTCGGGTTGGGCAATGGGAATCACCGTACCGTGGATCAAAGCTGCTGCTCCGGCGGCTTCAAAGCCCATCATTTGGGGGCGTTTAGCAATTATTTTGTTTTGCCAATACTGGCAAAAGCCCATCCAATAGGCAGTTAGATTGCCCGCATTGCCCACAGGAATGCAGAGCCAATCAGGGGCAGTGCCTAGCTGATCACAAACTTCAAACGCGGCGGTCTTTTGCCCTTCCAGACGATAGCGATTGACCGAGTTAACCAGCGTTACCGGATACTGATCGGCTATCTGACGGACTAAAGTAAACGCCTGATCAAAATTTCCAGCCACCGAGATCACTTCAGCCCCATAACATAGGGCCTGCGCTAATTTTCCTAAGGCGACATATCCATCGGGGATCAAAACAAAAACTTTTAATCCGGCCCGTGCACCATAGGCCGCCGCCGCCGCCGAGGTATTACCCGTACTGGCACAAAGAATTGCTTTGGCTCCTGCTTCTAGGGCCTTGGAAACCGCCATGGTCATACCGCGGTCTTTAAAACTGCCCGTGGGGTTAAGACCATCAAATTTCAACCACACCCGTACCGACCGGCCGATGATCTTACTCAAAAATTCTGCCGGGATCAAAGGAGTATTGCCCTCCCGCAACGTAACAATGGGGGTGGCATCGGTCAGGGGTAAGTAGGGGCGATAGGCCGTTAAAAGCCCAGGCCAAGCGTGAGACACAGTCACGAGAATCTAGAGAGACGTTCGATCTGAGTATAGACCGCTTAGTTCTTGATGGAGTCAGTGAACATCTTGTTAAGGCCCTTTTGGGCATAGGCCGCCAGACCCTGGGTGCCAAAAGCCACTGTAGTTCCTTGGGCACAGGCAGTCCAGGTAGTAGTGGGGTTACCACCATAACCAGTAGTTGCAAAGTCCCAACGGTCTACGGCGCCCGCTTCCCCGGTCTTAACCCCCAGTAGGGCTTGAAAACTAGCATCCCCAACTACCCCTGTTCCGGCACAGGCATTAATTGTTGTGTCAGCAACACTAGAAGGGGAAGCATTAGTAAAGGTCAAGTTAGGTGAGGTACCAATATTTGCGTAGCCAATGGTCGGGTTATCAAACGTGAAAGCTTCTTGGCCTTGATTGATCGAGCTTATGATTGAGGTAGCTTCTGTTA
>JANNOF010000033.1:0-10141 GCA_031398925.1 Gloeobacteraceae cyanobacterium SOY_34_metabat_371
CCTGCGGACGGTCTAGGGGTGTGGGCACTCGGTCACGGGGCGTAACCAAGGGCAGGGTTTTCAAGACAGTCTCCCAATCTTCAAGCCGAGGAGCCTGTTCGATCCCATCCACAAGGGTACCAAAACGGGCCAAACTCGCGGCGTAGAGGGGGCCACTACTGCGCACCTGAGCCAAGATCGACCGGGCATTGGGGGGCGTTGGGATCGGTTGATTGAGCAGCAGTACACTTTGTCTGGGCGGGATCACGAGGCGACTGGGCCAATCTTCCTGGCGGACCCCGCGCAATAGATCATTCATGACGCGACTGCCAGGGCCACTGTAGACCTGCCCCAAAAGATTTTCGACTATTGGCGGTAACACGATAAAAGGGGCATCGGGCTGGGTCAAATAACTGGCCGCCGCTAGAACATCTACCGTTACAGACTGACGGGAAGGATTGTGGAGGATCACCCCCAAATACAACGTCCGGTTTGCGGCGAGAACAGGGTCTGGGCGGGCAATGTGATGGACAAATAGATCAAAGCGTCCCTGAAGCCCTAGGGCAAGATGGGCTTCGGGATTAGTGCCAAAGTTTTTAGGGAAGGTGGAAAGTAGCACCCCTTCGATGGGTACCACTTCTGGACTATTGCTATTGAATACCAACGTTTGATCCAGCGTTCCGGGTAGCGGGCGGACCTCGGCCCTAACGGAAAGATTTACGATCACTAAGCCCAGCACCAGCCAAGGGATCACTTGCGGACAATCCGATTAAAAACCTGATCGGCATAGCGCAACAAGCCATCCATAGCCGCTAAGCGATAATCCCAGCTTTGGCTCCGGTAAGACTGATCAAAGCGTTCTTGGCGGAGCCAATTTTTCAAGCGTCCGCGATAGGTCGTGATCTCCGTTCTGGCTTGACGAATTTTGATCACCGAGGGCTTTTGGGTCAGGTCCTGAAACAGGCTTTGCAGGCGATTGCTTTGACTTTGCCACTCTGCGACTTGATTGGCAGGAATGCTCAATTTATCTTTTTTGCGCAAATTTTCCCATTCATTTTTGAGTAGATCGAACCGTTCTTGGACCGTGCGTAACGGTTCCCGGTAGGGGATCACCTGAGACGTGGTGGGGGCCTGTTGCAGGACTTGATAGAGGTCGTCGGATAAATGGGCCGCCGCAAAGAGGGAATAGCCGTCGGAAGGCAAATCTCGTACTACCTGGAGCTGATCGCGTAATTGCACCTGAGGCAGTTCTTGGAGGTTGAGACTCGGCAAAAATAACACGGGTGCCTCCTCAACCCTAGTCAAGATCGGCGCGACCTGTTGTTGGAGACGCCGGGTATTGAGGGTATAGGTCATGGGCACCAACATATCGATCTGTCCGGCACTGGCCCAGGTATCCCAGTCCTGCTGGATCTTGAGCATCCGTTCGCGTCGCTCAAAGGGATAAACGGCCCCAGAGAGTAAAACCCGAGGGCGGGTACGCTGGATCTGGCTAGAGACTTCGGCGACAAACTCACTTACCTGACGGGCTTTAAATTGATTCCATAGTTTAAATAAAGAAAGATCCCGTTTGTTATCCAACGTGATCGGATCTACACCGTGTAATTCTTTAAAATAAGAACGCGAGGAGGCGCTGTAGCCAAAGTCATTTAACCCTTGGAAGGGATAGCGGATGTAGTCGAGTTGGACCCCATCGACGTTGTAGCCTGTCACGATTTCATCCACCAAGCGCAAGAGATAATTACGCGCTTCGCGGTTGGCGGGATCAATCCAATATTCGGTTTGACCCCTAGGGCGGGAGCTGCCTTGGTCGTTGGTCATGGCCCACTGGGGATTGCGGCTCAAGACGGGTCCAGGGTAACTATCCGGTAAATTAAGAATACGATTATGGCGCGAGTTACCCACAGCAAAGATCCAACACCAAGCGTGTAGCTCCATCTTGCGTTCATGGGCTAGGGTCACCGCAGCTAATAAAGGGTCCCAACTCCGGGTCAGCGGATTTTGCTCCGTGGCTACCCGTGAAGGGTAAATAGGGTAGCCCGCATTGATGGTTTCAAAAAAGACCGTATTGATGCCCGATCCCGCCAGACGATCAAAGACTTTGCGTAAGCCCTCAGGGGAACCCGCTTCAACAATCGTTCCCCGGTCTAGCCAAATCGCCCGGACCTCCGGTGGCGCAATGGTTTGAACAATGGGGTAATTGAGCCACAAGGCTTCAACGGCCCCTTCCCAAAGTATGCGGGCCTGATCGTCGTTACCGGCCTGGATCAGCTTAGGCAAGTCATCTAGGGCAGACCGGGCTTGGGCGATGGCTGCGGTGTAGTTGGGCGTTAAAGCCTGGGGATCTGCACTAGCGGCAATGTTTTCAACCCGCCCTAAAAGATTGGCTAACTCTTGACGCATGGAAAAAATTTCTACTGGCTCAATTTTAATGGCCCGACTCTTACTAAACCCAGGGAGGTATTGATCAAGCGCAGCCCCTAACCAACTGCGATCAAAAGTCCGGCTATTGCGATCCGCCCAAGTCCAGCCTAAATAAGTGATCTGGGCATTACTCAAAACTGCTGGTTGTTGTTCGGGGTTTTGCCAACGGGCCACTACTGCTAAACCATTGGGATTAAGAATACCCGCTTCTTCTACAGGGGTTTGATTAAGGGCACGGTTCCATGGTTGAGCGGTGCTTTCAACTTTAAGATAAGTCGGGCTATCGAGTTGTCCAGTCCAAGCGGCAGCGATGATTTGTTGCAATACAAGTTGCACTTCGGGATCAGATTTTTGGCCAATGGGACCACTGACGATGAGCCGCCCCCCCTGACTGGTCCACAGGGCGAGACTTTCGACGGTACTGGGGTTAAAAAACAGCACATTGGGCAAAAATAATACTTTGACCCCTTCTAGGGTCGTACGGTTGAGTTGGGCTAAGGGCACGACGCGATAGCTAATAGTTCCTAAGGTTTCTTTGATCCCTAGCCATTGGGGGTCATTTTCCGTGGCTGCTTCACGAACTACGGCAAACTGGACTTCCGATGCAGCACTGACACTAGTTGTCAACACAAATAGGGCCAAAAATAGGGCCCCAATTACTTTACCCAACGACACTAGATCACCTCAGACACGGGGAATCGATCCATCAATAATTGTGCTTCGCGGGCAGTTTGGGTGAGCGGGACGGGTAGCCCTGGAGTATGGGGGATTTGACGTAAAAGATCTAAAGTACGCCGGAGAAGACGAACCAGATCCCCTTCGTCAAGATTACTCAAACGGCCCAACTCTTCCCAATTCACCCCCGAAGCCCATTGTTCCACTAAACCGATCAGTTTTGTCTCTAGCCAACAGGGAATCAGGACTCCTTCTTGGCGTTGATGGCGGATTACCTCGCGGCGGAGGTTGCGTAGCCCGCCACAAACTTCTTCCACCGGGCTTGAAGCTTCAATCATGACCCAACTTTGGGGCCGGGGCGGCTCACTTACTAGGGCACAGCACACTGCGGCTAATTGGGGGGCAGTCAAATGATCCAGTTCCCCCGAAAGCATTGCCGAGGCTAACCACAGTTCATTTTCCCCCCGTAGGGCTTGGGCCACCCGGCCCCTAACCGTAGGACGGGAGTCCTGGAGGAAGTCGGTGTACTCCAAAACATGGACCAGTTTCAGAAATTCAAGCCAGTAGTACTCTCCGGCCTGTGCTGATTCGCTGACTAGATGTTGAAGTTTACGTTCTACGCGCTGAAGTTTTTCGTAATACTTTTGCCAGGTTTGGCGGTGGACGCGGTGGGCGGGATGGTTTTCGAGGCTCAGCTCAGGGTCTTCCCGCCCCGTCATGATCCGTGTCGTGACTAGAGCGGTTTGCAGATCACCGGGGGCACTGGCCCCTACTTCCATGGCCAGACTACTGGGGGTCATCAGGCCCTGGGGTAGATCAAGGACCGTAGGATGGACGGCGATAATTTGTTTGGGTTCGAGCAACAGCCAGTGATTATCTTGGGTCAAGCAGACTTGGAAGGGATTGTCAAAGGGAATGGACTCGATCCAGATCCCCAACAGGACCTGTTGATCACCCAGAATACTCACCACTTGCCCCCGCAGGGGAGCGGTGGCTTTTTCGGGGCGTTGGGTGCGCTTGCGCTGGCTGCGGACTTCATTTTTAAGTTTTTCATAGTCCATCAAATCCCAAGCGGTTACCGGTGGCTTTTGGGCCGTGAGTTCCGCTAGTTCTAGCTCTAATTCCTTACGCTCGGCAAATAAAGGCTCTAGGTGCAAGGTCGCCAAGTACTGCCCAAAGCTGCGTTCGATCAAGATCCGGGCTTCCCCTAAGCTATGGCGGTCTAGAAGATTGAGGACCATGCCATAGCTGGGGGTAAATTGACTCACTAGGGGATCACTTTCGGCTAATGCTAGGCGGGCGGCATCCTGGGGGGTTTCAAAGGGACTGGCGAGGACTACCACATGACCCACCGGATCCATGCCCCGGCGCCCGGCGCGGCCCGCCATTTGCAAAAACTCCGAAGCCTGTAAGCCCCGATGCCCCTCATTGGTACGCTTGGATAAAGACCCAATCACCGTAGTCCGGGCGGGCATATTGATCCCGGCAGCCAGGGTTTCGGTGGCAAAAACCACTTTGATTAAACCCTGTTGAAATAGCTCTTCTACTAAGCCTTTCCAAAGCGGTAAGACCCCCGCATGGTGGACGGCGATGCCGTTATACAAATGATCTAACTGTTGCGCACGGATCGCATCGGGCTGAGTGGCCACAAAATGATCGATCTGAGCCTTAAGTTTGGCCTGTTCTTCGCTACTGACTAACCGTAATCCGGCAACTTTTTGTAGCGCTTGATCACACCCTCGGCGGCTAAAAATAAAGTAAATCGCCGGTAGCATATCACGGCTGGCTAAATAACTCACCACCACTTTGGTATCAGGAGCCTCTAACCCCCCGCCCTTAACTCTTTTGGGGGCGCGGACCCCGCTTTTGAGGGCTGAAAAAAGACCCGTTCTTTTCTCGTTTAATAACGGGAACAGTCCCTTAGGCGAACAAAAATGATGGCGCAGGGGCACCGGGCGAAAATCCGAATAGACGAGTTTAGTTGGCCCGTGGACCCGGTCAATCCAATCGGTTAGTTGAATACTATTGGCAATGGTGGCGGATAGGGCGATCAATTGAATCGGGCTTGGACAATAGATAATCGTCTCTTCCCAAACCGTCCCGCGCTGGGAATCATTCATATAATGACATTCATCTAAGATCACAGCCTGGAGCCCATGGAGCGTAGTGCCCATTTCTCCGAGGGGCATCCCGTAGAGCATATTGCGAAAGATCTCCGTGGTCATGACTACCACCGCCGCATCCCGATTTACCGAAATATCCCCCGTTAAAAGACCTACGTTTTCCGGGCCAAAAACCTCACAGAGATCCCGATATTTTTGGTTAGAAAGGGCCTTGAGGGGGGTGGTATAAAAAACCCGTTGTTGCTGGGCCAAAGCCCGGTGGACTGCGTATTCTGCAATTACGGTTTTACCCGATCCCGTAGGAGCGCAGACTACTACAGAACAGCCTCCATCCAGATGGATCATGGCCTCTTGTTGAAACGGATCTAAGGGAAAGGGAAATAAAAGCCCTGGGTCAGTAAGGTGAGGTAAATCAACCACAAGAATTCATCAATGCCTGCTAGCTGTGTGTAAAGCTTAACCTATATGCTCTTAGGGCACACCTGAGCGCACCATGCTTTGCTACGCTAATTGGGTTCTGAGGGAAAAAACCTATGCTCAGCCGGATCGCCGAGTATCACTACTGGATGGGACGCTATATTGAACGGTCGGAAAATAGTGCCCGCATGGTGGAGGATTATTATCAAACGCAGCTTGAAAATTACAGCGCGCGTCAAGGCTGGGGTATGGTCCTGGAGGCTACGGGGGAAGGCTGGAGCAATCTGAATATGGGGCCAGAGGAAATTGAGAATTACATTACCTTCAATACCAATAATCCCAACTCGATCCTCTCGTGTATTATCCAGGCCCGCGAAAATGCGCGGGGGATCCGCGATCAAATTTCTTCGGAATTATGGCTAGCCCTCAATCGACTGTACCTAGAGATCCGTGAAGTGCGCTGGGAAGGCATGGGCGATTCCCAAGCGGTGATCTTTTATGAGCGCATCAAAGAACAATCCCAGACCCTTGATGGCCTGGTGAATAGCACGCTGCTACGGGGTACGGGGTGGCGTTTTGTGCGCTTAGGGCGCTATTTAGAACGGGCCCTACAGGTATTACGGATCCTTAGGGTCCGCTATGGCTATCTACAACAGGATTCAGATACGCTGTTGACCTCCGAACAAGCCCAGCAATGGTACTCGTTGTTGCGCTCGGTGAGTTGCTTTGAAATGTACCTTAAGCTCTACCGAGCAACCCTTGTCCCCCACCAGGTCGTCGAGTTGTTGGTCCTCCACCCGGAGTCGCCCCGCTCCGTCCGCTTTGCCGTAGAGCTGGTGCATCAAACCTTAGCCGCACTGGTACCCCCTTCCCCCCTAGGCCATGGCAATGAAGCGCAACGGCTCGCAGGCAGGCTCCATGCCACCTTGGCCTACACCACCACCCAAGAGATCACTTCACTGGGCGTGGTGGATTACTTACAGCAGCTAGAAACCGCAGTTAGTAATATTAGTGCCCAGATCCACCACATCTACTTCAACTACCCCAGCCCAGTGCAGGCAGTTGAGGGGTGACAATACCCACCGCCAAGGGGAAGGGGATCCCGCTCTAGGAGCCGGGAGCATTGCTTGATCGCGTGCGGAATCGGGTACGCTAGGGAAATCCTTGTATTGCACCCATGACTAGCCGCCCCCTGGATTTATTTCTAGAAAGCACGCGCCAAAACCTAGACCGGTTACACCAAGAATGGGGTCTTTTGGCCCAAGGCAAAGAAGGGACCACCTATCGCCTTTTGGTAGCAGCCCATAGTCTTAAAGCCATCGCCCGCGCGGCCCATTGGTCAGATCTCATGGCTTTGACCCATCGTCTAGAAGATGTCCTCAAACAGATAGAAGAGCAAGGCGGATCCCTTGGGCCTTTAGAACGGGTATTGGCCCATTTAGATCTCTATTGCACCTGTTTGGAAGAGCAACAAACCGTGCCCCTAGATTGGTTGCCCCAGGGCGAACGGCTGCTGGCACGTTGGGAAAATACTTTAGATGCCAACCGTCCCCTGAGTCATCCTGATCTGATTGGCCCCGTACTGCTTACCCTAGACCGCCAACTCAAAGCCGGTAATACCTTAGATCTAGCGCAACCTTTAGCAGATTTAGCCCAAACCGCCCAAGCCAGTGCCGCCGAACCCTGGGTTACCTTAGGCGGCCTGGTCTATCGCGCGACCATCGCCAATCCACCCCTTTTATGGCCCCATGTGGCAGGTCTGGCCCTAGCTGACTTTTATTACGCCCGTGAACTCCAACAGATCCAAGCCTTAGCAGAATTTGAACTATCCCCAGAACTCAAACGTCTAGCCGCCCCTGCCCCGCCCCAACATCCAGAACGCAACCGGGATCTCGTGCGTGAACAACTCCTCGCCCTAGAAGAACGTAGCCAAACTGTCCAAGCCGCTTTACGTGATTTTTTGCTCCAGCACTCGTTAGGCAGTGATTTAGCCAGCCTCGAAAATCTCTTACAGCAATTGGATCTCCATATCTGTAGCCTGCGCAGTATTACCGTGGGGCAATGGCTAGGGGGCTGGTCCGAAGCCCTCCAAAGCATGGCCCGGCGCGCGGATAAGCCCGTGGGTCTTAAAATTCAAGGGGAACGTATTCTGATCGACCGAGATCTAGCCCGTAGACTCCATGCGCCCCTCTGGCACCTATTGTGCAATGCCATTGATCATGGTTTAGAGTATCCTGAAGAGCGCCGCCAGAAGGGTAAATCCCCCGTAGGCCAAGTCTTGATTCAAGTGCTAGATCACCAAGATCAGTGGATCTGGGAAGTTGAAGATGACGGACAGGGTATTAATAGCGCTGAACTCTACCGCCAAGCCGTCACTCAGGGTTTGATCCCGGCGACCACGACCCTAGAGGAAGCCCAACAACTCGCGCTTATCTTTAGTCCAGGACTTAGCACCACCGGTCAACTCAATACGGCTTCGGGGCGTGGGGTCGGCCTTAGCGGGGTCCAACAAGCCCTAGCCGAACTAAACGGATCAATACACGTTAGTTCCCAACCAGATGTAGGGACCCGCTTTACAATAAAAGTACCTAAGCCCCAGACTGCACCATGACCACGCTCCGTCCCGGTATGCCAGTTAAAGTGATCAACCCTGACGATATCTACTATGGATTTGAAGGCCAGGTGCAAAAACTCATTGATCAATCCGTAGCGGTAATCTTCTCCGGGGGCAATTGGATCAAGTTAGTTACGTTTCCGGCTAAAGATCTAGAGGTCCTTGAAAAACCCCAGGGGAAAAAGCCTACAGCTTAATTCAAGAAAGCTATAAATTTTTGTTAAGCGCTCGTAATTTAATGTAACCTTCGGGGTGCAACGAAGGGCTGGATCGCCCGGTACTATTGTCCTTAGCAACCCGATGTACAGAGGCTCATAGGCATATGGCACAGGTCAGTAACTTGCCTTTCGGCGGCACCATGCCCATCTTTGGAGGAAGCACTGGTGGCCTCCTACGTAGTGCTGAGGTAGAAGAGAAATACTTCATTACCTGGAATAGCAAAGAAGAACAGGTTTTTGAAATGCCCACGGGCGGCGCAGCAACCATGGTAGCCGGGACTAATGTGCTGTACTTGGCGCGTAAAGAGCAATGCCATGCGCTTCATCGGCAGTTAATTGCCAAATTTAAAATCCGGGACAGCAAGATCTATCGGGTGTTCCCCGATGGCGAACAAACGCTGATTTTCCCCAAAGATGGCGTACCCTCAGAGAAATCCAATGCCGGACGGGAAGTAGTAGGGTATGTCCCGCGCAAAATTGGGGATAATCCTAGCCCTCATACCGTTAAGTTCACGGGCAAAAATACCTACGACGCCTAGTACTACTTCCTCTACATGTGGCCCCTTCACCGGGGCCATTTTTTAACTGTTTAGTTACCTTTTGTAAGTGATCAAAAAGATATATGATTCAGTGGCTCTTAGGCGTGAGGAATAAATGATGAAACAGCGTATAACCTATTGGTCCTACGCCCTAGGTTTAGTGGGTAGTAGTCTATGCTGGCTAACGCCAGTGCTAGCCCAAACCCCCAATACCCTGTACTCTTTTCAGGGCACAGATGGCGCTTTTCCCCAAGCCGGGCTGACACAAGCTACGGACGGTAACTTTTATGGCACAACCCAAAGTGGCGGAACCGATGACGAAGGAACCGTTTTTAAAATTACTCCCGGTGGTGCCTTAACCACCCTGCATGAATTTAGGGGAACCGATGGCGCAGTACCCTACGGTAAATTGATCCAAGCCAGTGATGGTAACTTCTATGGCACAACCGCCTTTGGGGGGACCAACGACCAAGGGACGGTTTTTAAAATTTCCCCAGCGGGTGCGGTAACAACCCTCTACTCTTTTGCCGGTAACGATGGATCATTGCCCTTAGCCGGTCTGATCCAGGGGAGTGATAGTAATTTTTATGGCACCACAAGTAGTGGGGGCAGTGACGATGAAGGGACAGTTTTTCGGATCTCCCCTAGTGGCACACTGACCACGATTTTTAATTTTAATTTCACCAATGGAGCCAGCCCAGTGGGGTTGATCCAAGCGGGAAACGGTAATTTTTACGGGACTACCGGCGGCGGCGGTAGCAACGGTTTTGGAACGGTTTTTAGTATTACCCCTAGCGGAGCATTGTCCACAATTTATGAATTTGATTTTATCGATGGCGCTTTTCCTGATGGGGGCGTGATCCAGGCAAGTGATGGCAATTTTTATGGTATTACCAATATTGGGGGGCTTAATCAGGCCGGGACAGTGTTTAGCCTGACCCCAAGTGGTACCCTAACTACCCTTTATGATTTTGATATTAGCGACGGGGCCAACCCAGAAGCAGGCTTACTCCAAGGGATCGATGGTAATTTTTATGGTTCAACCCCCTTTGGCGGAGACAATGCCAATGGAACCCTCTTTCGGATCACCCCTAGTGGTGCTTTGACCACCCTGTACTCATTTACGGGCATTGATACGGATGGGGCCGAACC
>JANNOF010000102.1:0-13921 GCA_031398925.1 Gloeobacteraceae cyanobacterium SOY_34_metabat_371
TGATAGTAGATGTGATTGGTGTTTTTTTTGTGATTTCGCTTTTGGGACACTTTGTCTCTTCAATTGTTGTTTATGTTTGGTGGAGATATCGCTCTATTAGACAATTAAAGGCAACCATTTAAGATCATTTAATTAATTAACTTGTAAAAAATAAAAGAGCAACATAAAATCAGCATTTAATATAACGATATTGTTATTGTTATATTTCTTGCAAGTTAATTAATTAAATGATCTTAAATGGTTGCCTTTAATTGTCTAATAGAGCGATATCTCCACCAATCATTACGCTTAAAGAGCGTACGCGCTAAAGCCGGAATATCTGTTGCTGGAAAGTGCAACCCCAAAAAAGATTCAAGGACTTGGTTTTTAGCCTCTGCAATCACTGCGCCATTCCATTCTTTATCAAACTGATAGATCATGACGCGATCAAATCCAGTTAATTCTTGAAATTGCTGGGCGGCAGTTTGGCAGAACTGATCGACTTCTTGAACAGTTTGTAAAGGGCGTAAAAATTTTTCTATTAGCTGATTAAGCTTGAGTAAGGAAAATTCCTCTACGCAAGGGGGTTCTAATTCTAAAAATAACATTCCTTGATACCGATGTAGACTGGCATCCAGATAAAGCGCCTGATCTCCTTGGTAGAATAAAAGTCCCGGTAGCTGCGCTGTCCGGGTAAGGTTTTGGAGCAAGATTTCTTGAATACTGTCTAAAGTCTCAGGTGGGAAAATATCGTTTAAAAGCGTACCCAATATCTCCTGAGGATCAAGATGCAAAAAATGGCTTACATTACTACTGACTTGTAAGATCTTGAGGCTAGGCTCATCAAGCACAAATAGGAGCCCATAAGATTGTATATAGCCTGGAGTATGGATGATATCTATAGCACACTGGACTGATGAAGCTAATTGAGCAGTAAGAAGATGTGGCTTCATATCTTTCACCTTGACAGGGGGGGGGTGAAAAATCACCTACCTCATCAATCTAACAGATAAGCTGGTAACAAATATACGTCAAACTACTGGTTATTATGAAAGTTTGATGTTAATCGCAAACCAATAGTAATAATTACCTACTGTTTTATTTGATTAATTTTTGTGTGTTCTAATTATCTATAAAGAATGCCCGAATTTTAAGGGAATTCTACCTTAAATTAGGAAACTGGCTGACTCAAAAGATCGGGTCAGGTAGGGGCAGACCACTACTGAGTAATCCATAACCCATCGAAGCGGAAAGAGCCTTGATCCAAAAACGGCACTGGGCTTGAAGGGCCAGATCCGCTGGGTCTACAAAGTGGTTCAAGATCAAAAAGCCATTCTCACCGTGTTGCTGCTCAATTGCACCGGCGCGGGATTCTAACCATTGCGCTTGACGGGAAGTAACGCCGTACTTAGCTACCGAAGCTTCAAAAAGGGGTTCGATCATCGTTGGTACCAGACTTTCGATCCCGACATTCAACGCCGCCGTACCAATGTGCCAGGAAAGATCAGGGCTATAAATTGCCGCCCGGAGCAGGGCATCATGATGGACCCACACTGAATGCGGCTGATAGTGCCAAGGGGTCTGGACAATTAAATTTAAGGGACCACCAAAGGCTTCCACAATGCGCCCCAGGATCTCCGTATCTCCATCTTGGTCTTCGGGTAGCCCAGCCAGAAAGGTTGTTACCTCTGGGGGCCGTTTTTGAAATAAATGCCCCACATGCAATCCAAAAGGCAACAAATGCCACATTAACCCGCTGAAATAACGCTGGGCATCGTTAGGTTGGGCGGTGCCTGCTTGCATGGCCTTTAGAAAAGGGTGCGCTACAATCGCCTGACGACAGGGCAGGATCACTTCTTGACGAATTTCCTCTAGCCAAGGGGCCAGCACAGATTGGGAGGATGTGGTAATCATGTTGTCACTATAGATCAAATTGCTATGATAAGTTAAATCCATAAGGTTATGATTGGCAATAGGGGCAACATAATAATTAAACTTTGCTAACTCGTGCTGATTATAGTTTTATTTGATTCTGTTAGAAGTTATGTAAGGTTCTATAGATTTAGGTCAGACAAAATATCGAAACCCTAAAATAGGGCAGTCTTGCGCAGAGGCTCTAATGAATCATATCGAATTCGCGTGTATAACTAAGGCCGGGAATCTAACGCCCCAGGATCATGCCCCAGTCCGGCGGCTCTCTTTGATCCAGTTAGAGCAACTCGGCGAAGATCTGCTAGATTTCCGTACCCCTGACGATCTCCTCGCTTGGCTCCAGGAACATCAATAGGCTCACTTGTATTGGATAATGGGCAGTCATGAAAACCGATGCGCTGCTCTATGCCCTTTTCCAAAACTTTCCCGCGCTGTTCTTTGAGGTGATTGGTGAAGATCCTCAAAAGGCTACGGATTATCACTTCCGGGCCGTGGAAGTTAAACAAACAGCTTTTCGACTCGATGGAGTGTTACTTCCCACCGATCCTACTGCCCCTATCTACTTTTTAGAATGTCAATTCCAGAAAGACCCGACGTTTTATCTGCGCCTGTTTGGGCAAATTGGGCTCTACTGTAGGCGAGAAAATTACCTAGGCGATTGGCAAGCGGTAGTCTTATTTGCCCGTCGCAGTCTAGATCCTGGGGTCCCTATCGCCTATCGAGCGTTTGAACAGAGCCGACAGATCCAACGATTTTATCTAAAAGAACAGGCGGAGCAAGGCTCAGTAGCGCTAGGCGTTTTAAACTTGGTGGGTACATCAAAGCGGAGCATCAAAACAAAAGTTCAAGCACTATTGCCTAGAATTACAACAGAGGGTCTGGATGTTGATCGCCAGCGACAGATAATGGAGATCATGGAGACGGTGGTAGTAGCAAAGTTTCCGCAAATGAGTCGTCAGGAGCTAGAAGCCATGCTTGGACTAGAGAGTTTACGGAATACACGGGTTTTCCAGGAAGGACGGGAAGCAGGAATCGAACAAGGAAGGGAAGCAGGGATCGAACAAGGACGAGAAGTAGAAGCCAGATCACTGATCGAACGCCAACTTACTCGCCGCCTAGGGAATCTGACGCCCCAGGATCATGCTCAAGTCCGGCGGCTCTCTTTGATCCAGTTAGAGCAACTCGGCGAAGATCTGCTAGATTTCCGTACTCCTGAAGATCTCCTCGCTTGGCTCGACCACAACGCCTAGATCTACAAAATTTTTTCTACGATTTGAGGTAATTTTCCAGTATTCTTAGCCCAACACCGGCGATCTCATGCCCCGTTTCTCCCTTCGAGCCAGCAGAAATCTATTCAATGGATTTTGAAACTCCGCCGATGTTGCGGCGTAGGCCCTAGCTCAGCCAGGGCGGTGCGGTGGGCCAAGGTTCCATAGCCCGCATTTTTGGCCCAGCCATAGCCCCTAAAACGCTGATCTAAAATCTGCATCCAGCCAACACGGGTTACTTTGGCCAGTATCGAAGCACAGGCTATAGCCAAACATTGGGCATCGCCCCGGATCACAGGGGTCTGACCTGTTCCTAGTTCCGGGATGGCTAAGCCATCGACTAAAAGATGATCCCACGCTAGATCCTTGAGGGCGCGCTGCATGGCTAAGGCCGTTGCCCGCCGGATATTAATCCGGTCGATCTCTTGGGCTGAGGCCGAACCAATCCCCACCGCTAGGGCGAAACTACAGATCTGGGGCACGAGGCGTTGGCGTTGGGCAGCACTCAGTTGTTTAGAATCCCGCACGCCGTAGAGCAGATCTGCAGCGATCCCAACAGGAAGGATCACCGCCGCCGCAACCACTGGACCCGCCAAGGCCCCCCGGCCCACTTCATCTAGGGCGGCAACCCGTTCATAGCCCTGACTCCAAAGATTCTGTTCTACGGCTAAGGTAGGATCTGATCGTTTATGGCTTGTCATGTATCTTATTCGCTGGCCCCTGGGGTTTTCAACGGCGGTTTATCCGGTGGTCTTTGTGCCCCTAGCTTTTGATCAATGGCCGGAGTGGCGCAGATCCAGCCTCTTAGCCCATGAAGCCATTCACCATCGCCAACAGAAGAAACTAGGTCTAGGCTATTTTTGCCTATATTACGCCTTAAACCCCGCTTTTCGGTGGCGGATCGAGCAACGGGGCTACCTCCGCGAAGCGGTTTACCTGATCCGTAGGGGCTATGCTCCCGATCCTAAGCGTTATGCCCAAGCGGTTTCAGGGGCGCTCTATGGGGGTATGATCGACTATGCTACAGCCCTAAACTGGTTTGAAGCCCGGTTCACCCGATTCCTACATTGTAGGGACTGAGATATTAGTCTAAATTAAATATACGTACGCTAACTATTGCTCCCATGCCCCTAGTGTCCCTTGATGAAAAGGCTGCTTTTCTCGCCCAGTGGCAGCACACCCTAGCCCCCCACACCGTGGGCTATCGGATCAAGTTGCTTTCGCTTTTACTCAGTCGCAAATTGCAAGAACGCATGGACCCCCATGGCTTGACCGTATTTCATTGGGTGGTGCTGTGTTGCCTATGGGCTGAAGATGGTTTAGCAACCTCGGCCATTGGTGACCGCCTTAATCAAGTGGGGGGAACCCTAACCGGGGTGTTAGACCGCATGGAGGAACGGGGCTTGATCAGCCGCCAGCGGGATCCCAAAGACCGCAGGGTATGGCGTATTTGGCTGGCCCCGGAGGGATTACGGCTGCGTGAAGTCCTGCCGCCCCTAGTCCAAGGCCTCGCCGAGGAAGCCCTGCAGGGATTTTCTAAAGAGGAATATGAACGGTTCTCAGGCTTGCTTGATCAGATGATCGAAAATCTTGGTTGATCCTTGACAGGGGTTCAAAGCTCCGTTAGTTTACTAATATATATTTTGAATGCGTACTAAAAGGGTGCTTAGGGCCCTATGGGCATTCATTCACCTTAGGAGGGCATAGCATGTCAGACGAATACATCCCTAAGACGGCTCGACCCACCAGTGCTACGCCCCTAATGCTTCAGCATATTCAGGCAAAGTTAAAAAATATGTTGACTGAGCGCGAATTTAAGGCCGTTGCCCAAGCCGCCGCTCGCAATCAAGACCAGACTCAATTACCCCTCATTGCTTGGGCGATGGGGTTTCTGAGTTTCGCGCAACTCGAAGATCTTTTGGTGGGGCTAGATTAGCCCCATTGCCTTTAGCTCAAGCCCTTGGCTAAATGATCAAAGTAGATGGCCATTTCTTGACCTGCCTGGGGGCCGACCTGTTGGTTAACTACGGACTTGAGGGTATTGATCGCTTTAACCGAAGTATCCAAGGGTACCCCCAAAGCGCGATAGACAGGCACAAGGCCCTTAAGGACATACTCATCGAGTCCATCGGTACTGCCCGCCAACATGGCAAAGGTGGCATAGCGCAGAAAATAATCCATATCCCGGACACAGGCGGCATAACGGCGGGCGTAATACATATTGCCACCGGGTCTGGTAACCGGAGTATAGAGCAAAGATTTAGCCACGGCTTCGCGGATGATCTTATCGGAGTTGGTAGCAATGGTCTGGGCGGCTTTGATCCGCAATTCACCGGAGGAAAAATACTGCTTTAAGCGATCCATCGCCGCACTGTCTAGGTATTTGCCCTTCTGGTCGTACTCGGCGATTACCTGACCGATCACATCTTGCATGTGGCTGTCCTTAAAAAACCCTGTCGTCAGGATACACCTTCCCGGCACCCGGAGATCAGGTGGTAGAGGGTATCTCGTTGACAGGAAATGCGCCCTAAACTACGGGCTGCCGTGGCCAATTGCTCGCTCGTGAGACAGGTTCCCCCTTGAGCACCCGCCATTGACGTAATGTGTTCTTCCATAAGGGTTCCCCCCAGATCATTACAGCCCCAACGGAGGGCTTCGGTAGCCCCGGTCAGGGTGAGTTTGACCCAACTGGGCTGATGGTTAGGGATCCCATTACCCAGCACTAGCCGCGCCACCGCCATCGTTAACAGAGCGTCGTTAAGATCCGGTTGATCGCGGCCTACTTTTTTACGTAGCGCAGCAGGGGCCAAAGCCCCCACGTAGGGCAGCAAAATAAATTCGGTAAAGCCCGTGACCCCAAGGTCCAAGGCCCGTTCCTGGATCGCCCGTAGGACCCCCAGGTGGATGACCCGTTCTTCTAGGGTTTCAATATGGCCTGCCATTAGGGTACAGGTCATGGGCATCCCCAGGCGATGGGCCAAGGTGACGACTTCGATCCAGCGATTCGTGGTCAATTTTTCGGGACAAAGCCTGCGCCGCACGGGTTCATAAAGCACCTCAGCCGCCGTTCCGGGCATTGATCCGACCCCAGCGGCTTGCAGTTCGCGGATCACCGTCTCTAGGGTTAGGCCATCAAGGCGGGCAATAAAATCGATCTCCTGGGGTGAAAAAGCATGGAGGTGGAGCTGCGGAAACGTATCTTTGATCGTCTGCACCAGTTTTTTGTAGTAGCGCAGACTGCTCCCTTCGATCTGAGCCTGGGGATTAAGGCCCCCTTGCATACAGATCTCCGTGGCTCCCAAGTGCACCGCTTCGGTGGTCTTCGCCATGATCGTCTCAAAGTCCAACCAGTAGGCCCCTTCCTGATCCGCATCGCGGCGAAAGGCGCAAAAAGAACAGTGTTGATTACAGATATTGGTGAAGTTGATATTGCGGTTGATCACATGGGTCACGATGTCCCCACATTGGACCTGCCGCAGGCTATCGGCGGCGTGACGAATGGCTTCTAGGGCGACCGGATCACGTTGGGTCAATAAAAAGTAAGCCCCTTGGAGATGGATACCCTGGGCCGCTTGATCAAGCACTGTACTCAGTTTCATCTCTCTAGACTAGTGCTTGACCCCGACTTTGGATCACCCAAGACCTACTTATCGGTAATTGCTTTGAACACGAGATTCAATAAAGAAAGGACAATTGCGCCCCAAAAAGCCGCCCAAAAACCAGTGATCACAAAGCCAGGGAGTAACAGGGCGGCGAGTTGAATCAATAGGGCATTGATCACGAGGCCCAAAATACCGAGGGTCAAAAAGTTAAGGGGCAGCGTCAGGATCTTTAGGAAAAACCCTAGGGTACCGTTGATCAAACCGATGACTACGGCGGCGATCAGCGCAGCTACAATGCCTCGGATCTCAAAGCCCGGAACGAAGTACGCGGTCAGCATCAGGGCTAGCGCCGAAAGGATCCAGTTAATCAACCAACCCATGGCACACCTGCGCTCAATATAGGTTTTAAGACGTAATCCCGCCTGGATTTGTTCACCTACGACACTTAAGAGTCAAGCATCTTTAAGCGCCGTGAGATCTCATCGTCTAAGGTCATTTGCCCTAACTCCTGATCTAGTTTCTCGGTGGGATTTTCAGAGAGTTCATTAAAGGCGGCTACTTTTAAGTTGCGTTTTTGCACCGCATCTTTAGATTGTTCAAACTGGGCACGGGCGGAGTCAATGCTGTACTGGGAGTTGACTTTTGCCATTTCAGCCAAGGCATCATTGATCTCAGAAAGATCTTTCATATTTTGGAGATCATTTTTGTACTGCTCTAGTTTGTTTTTTTCGCGGGTGAGTTTCTCTTTGGCCCCCGTCACAAATAGCTCCGCTTGCTTGACCTGTTCTTCGAGCTGCGGCAAGATCTGTTCGACCTGGAGCATCCGGCCCATGGCCAAGCGCGCCGCCGATTCGGTACTACTGTTCATGGCCGTTTTGACCTGCTGTTCGTAGGTCTGGTACTCTTTGACTTTGGCCTGATATTTTTGTTGGGCACGCTGATAGGCGGCGACCTGGGTGGCTACCGCCTGGGTGAGCAGATTTACAGATTCTTGCATGGTGCGTAGGGATTCTTCGGCGACCGATACCGACACGGCTCCGCCTTCTTCGAGGGGCAAACCCCACAACCAGTTCCAAGCCCCGACCACTACCCGACCAGCTTTCGGCCCAAATAGCCAATAGATCGATTTACGGATCATAGTCCCTGTGTACGCGTCTTCATATCATATCGGCTAATCTGTTAGGCTAGATCCTACGCTCAATAAGTCGTATGGACCTCACCGATCTCAAGCGCCAAGCCGCCGAACTCACGATCCGCCTGGGTAAAACCCAGGACTATCTTTGACCTACCCCAACTCCAAGCCCGCATTGCCAACCTAGAGCAACAGACCACCGCCCCTGGATTTTGGGATGAGGCGGCTAAAGCGCAGCAGATCATGCAGGATCTAAATAGTCTGAAATCCCCCCTCGATCAATACCACCGTTGGCAAGGACAACTCTCGGAGGTTGAAACGGTGATCGAGCTGGTGTCTGCGGAGGGTAACGATGCCGCCCTTTTAGCGGAAGGGGAATTGATGGCCCACCAATTGACCGCCGAACTCGATCGTTGGGAATTGGAGCAACTTCTTAGCGGTCCCTATGACCCGCGTGGAGCTGTGATTACCTTCAA
This sequence comes from Gloeobacteraceae cyanobacterium SOY_34_metabat_371, assembly GCA_031398925.1. Taxonomy (GTDB): domain Bacteria; phylum Cyanobacteriota; class Cyanobacteriia; order Gloeobacterales; family Anthocerotibacteraceae; genus JANNOF01. The sequence goes on from JANNOF010000102.1 coordinate 8,390, forward strand.
TGCTGGGGCGGGGGGCACCGATGCGCAGGACTGGGCCGAGATGCTGATGCGCATGTACAGTCGTTGGGCGGAGCAACGGGGCTTTAAAGTCCAACTTTTAGATATTTCCGAAGGAGAAGAAGCGGGGATCAAATCCGCCACCCTAGAAATTGACGGCAAGTATGCCTATGGCTATCTGTGGGCCGAAAAAGGGACCCATCGTCTGGTGCGGATCTCGCCTTTTAATGCCAATGGCAAACGCCAGACGAGCTTTGCTGGGCTAGAAGTAATGCCGATTTTAGATGAAACTGTCACCCTAGAGATCCGTTCCGAAGACCTGGATATCAAAACCTCGCGCTCCGGGGGGGCCGGGGGCCAAAACGTCAACAAAGTTGAAACGGCGGTTCAGATCACCCACCTCCCCACCGGGATCAGTGTGCGGTGTACCCAAGAACGCTCCCAGTTACAAAACAAAAACCGAGCGATGCAGATCTTGACCGCTAAGCTGCTGATCATTGAAGAAGAAAAACGCCGCCAAGAGCTATCTCAGATCCGAGGCGATATTACCGATGCTGACTTCGGTACGCAGATCCGCTCCTACGTATTTCATCCCTATCAAATGGTCAAAGATCACCGTACCGGCGAAGAAACCTCTGATGTGAGTGGGGTGATGGATGGTGATCTCGATGCCTTTATGGAACGCTACTTGCGCCAGCAAAGAGGAATTTAGGCTATTTTTTAGTATACCCAAATGTGATTAACGATCTAACAGGCGCTAAAATTGGAGCAGCCTTGTTTGCAGATCTCTATGGAACTGAGTAACAGTGAATGGGTGGGCCGGACCCTTGATTTGTTGAATGTTGGTCTTTATAAAATTGTAGAGCGGGTTTTAAGGGCGGAATACCACAGTGATTGGTTAGTACACGCGACAACGCTTTTAGGCCCTGATCCCATTGATAAGCGCCATCCCCAAGACCGACTCCGCCGTGATCCTGAGGCCCTATTGCAGGTGGTTAGTGCCGAGGGAGCCCTCTTTGGCTTAGGTCCCTTTGAGCATCAATGGCTCAAAGAACTGCATGGGGCCTGGATCTGTTGGGCACATCGCTACCCTATTTCAACGATCTATGCTGAATCTATTCTGCTTACTTCAGCCCGTTTACTTAAGATCATGGGCGAAAAGGAAGCCAGAAATGCCCTAGAAGAATTGCATGTTGCCTATACCCAACAAGCCCTGCGGTTGGTTGACGCTGCGGCTAAAGAAGTTCCAGAGCACATTCCAGAGTTAGTTAATGTAGAACAACCAAAAGCTCCCTTGAGCGAAGATCTACCTACTCAAGGGGAGTCTCAGGGGAATAACGGTCAAGGGCAACGGTTAAACCAAGTTATGGGATGGGCGCGGTCCCAAGCTTTGCTCCTAGAAGAAGAACTCCCTGCCTTGCAGGAGCCAGCTCCTCCAGCGATCCAAGAGCACCCTGATACCTTTACCGTGGTGACCCTGGATACGCGGGGCCGCGAACTAAACCGACAGATATGCAAGGGCAACGTTTATACCCAAAGTTTAGATGGGTCAGTTGTCCTAGAAATGATCCCTATTCCCAGGGGATCCTTTGAAATGGGGTCACCCCCAACGGAACTAGGTCGCACCCTCAGTGAAGGCCCGCTACGGCTGGTACATGTACCCAATTTTTATATGAGCCGCTACCCGATCAGCCAAGCCCAATGGTGGACAGTGGCGACATTGCCCCAGGTCAATCTTTATTTAGATCCAGATCCGGCCTGCTTTAAAGGGATGAATCGCCCGGTAGAAAAAATTTCGTGGTATGAAGCAGTGGAGTTCTGCGACCGCTTATCTCAAAAAACAGGCCAGACCTATCGCCTACCCAGTGAAGCGGAGTGGGAATATGCCTGTCGTGCTGGCACAAAGACCCCGTTTCACTTTGGTGAAACCATCACCACTGATCTGGCTAACTTTTGGGGCGCCGGGGTATACGGCAGCGCCTCTAAAGGCATAGAACGCGGAGAAACCACGCCCCATGACACGTTCCCCCATGCCAACGCCTTTGGCCTCTGTGATGTTCACGGCAATGTGATGGAATGGTGCGCTGATCCGTGGCATTGGGATTACCAGGGCGCCCCTAGAGATCACCAGAGTTGGGAGGCTGGGGGTGAAGTCAGTCGCCGGGTCTATCGAGGGGGCGATTGGGATTCAGACCCTAAGCATTGTCGTTCAGCGGCACGTCAAAAAGCTGCGCCCAATGACCGGAGTTTTCGCCTAGGGTTTCGCGTGGTGATGGAGATCAATGGGTAGCGGGGGTAGCTAAGAAACTACCCCCAGCGAGCTTAGGGCACGGACTGTACGGCTCTAAGGGCGTTGATCAACCCAAAGCCATCTAAGTAGACGTAGCCTTTACCAAAGAGATTAGCAAAAGTCCCCGTTTGATTTACCACACCATTGGGGGTGTTAAAGCTGACTTGAACTTGAGCCGCCGCCAACAAATCAGCGGCATTTCCTCCACCCCCCGTGGCAAGATCACGGTCTATCCCAAAGCCCAAGCTATCCCCCGGACCAAAAGCCCCCGCCGGAAAGCTCAAACTAAAAGAAGGGTCCGCATCGGTCAAACCCGTCACAGTCACTTGGTTCGCAGTTAAGCCCGTGAGGGTTCCCAGTACAAAAGGAGCCGACCCCGATCCCGTAGAATCAAACACTAGCCCCGCTGGGGTGAGATCAAAGGTGATCTGCTGAATGCTGACTCCGGTGGAAGGTCGATTGAGGGTGAGGGTAAAAAAGTTGGGATCACTGGAGGCCAAATTACTGCCATCGCCAAAGGCCGTAGCTTTAAAACGCACCCCAGCACTATTGATCACCGCTTGCGCAAAGGCAGGGTCTAGATCATGATTACCGGCAGAGTTTTGGAGCGTAGTCCGTATCTGAGCCGGAGTCAACGATCCAGGTCCACCCGCCGCTTCTAGGACTAGGGCAGCAACGGCCGCCGCATGGGGCGCAGCCGCACTCGTCCCAAAGAAGTTAGGAAAACCATCCCCTTCAACATCGGTATCAGCAAGTGGTCCGGGGGGGAACATGGTCGTATTAACCCCATCAATGGCTGCCATGGTAGGCGTATTGCGGACTACAGGGGTAGCCAGACGATTGCCTGCGGTATCAAAGTAAATCGTCGATGGCCCAGGCGAGGTAAAGCCTTCGGGAACCGTCAGCTCATCATAGAAATAGGCGGCAACGCCATTGGCCCCAGCAGCGGAGTTATGCCCAAAGGTGACGGGTGAACGGTAATTGAAATATTCCAACGGCCCGCCCCCATTGAAAAATACATAATGGACCCGAGTTGCCTGGGGGTTGGGGGTTGCTGAACGCGCAATCACCAGTTGAAAATTCCCCGATAAGCCCCCTAAGGATTCGACAGGAATATTGGTACTGACATTATTCTCAAACAGCGAAGCCACAAAACGGCCCTGGCTATTAAAGAGCAGTACGTTAAAGTCAGTGGTGATCCCGCCAGGGCTGAGCACTCTTTGTCCGGTGAGTTCAAATTTGCCCGTTGCCCCCTCAAAACCTGTGACTTCGAGGGTGTAGATCCCCGTGGTCGGAAAGGCATAGGTGATCTGTTCCACATCAGGGACACTAATGGGACCATCGCTAGAGGTGATCACCGTACCATCGGGGGCTTTAAGCGTAAGCACAATATCGACTAAAGGCGTGTCCGAGAGTAGACCCGTAGCTTCAAAAAAGGCGGTCACTCCGGCTTGGCCTAAAAAAGGTATGGAGACCACACTGGTGGGTGTTTCAACATTCCCGGTCTGACTTAAAAAGGGTGGACCAAACTCCTGGGGAACATTAAAAGGATCATCCCACTGGAACACAAAGGTCGCCCCTGTACTGGCAAAGTTGAGGGTTTGGGCGATATCAATGGCACTGCCTGCATCAAAATCATGCACGCCTCCGGCATAGAGATCCGCTGGGACAGTGGAGAAATTCAAACCCACGGCGGTCGCTTGGGCCAGCACCTGATCGGCGGGGATCAAGCGAAACGGAGCATCATAGCTTTCGGTGGCGGAGCGGTTCCCCGCCGAGGAGAAATAATTGACCCCACTGGCTGTGACTTCATCGACCGCTTGGGCCACGGGACCATCGGAAAATTGCGGTTCGGCTAAATAAATAATGTCATCGACGATCACCTGGGCGCCGCACTCAGGACTAGCCAAACGACGAATATTTTCGGCAAAGTTTAGTTCTCCACCATTGGCGGTGGCGTAGCAGAGTTTGGCCTTAGGGGCCAGATCATGGACGATCTGGAGCATGCCTCGGCCTTCGTCGCTGTCGCCAGGATTGCCATCCTGAAGGACTTTGATGGGCTTGGTATTGCCTAGGGGATTACCAATACCGGGTAGATCACCTGAGGCGATATCTTGGGCTGGAGTGGTGGCGGCGGTGGGATTTTGGGCGTAGCTATTGGACATTACCCCCACGGTGATCCCATTACCGGTGATTCCTAGGGTAGTGTTGACCACATTGGTTTTTAGCGCCGCAGCACCCTGGCTGGTGGTCGCGCCGACGTTGGTCAAAGGTTTTTGCTCTAGCTGCACCGAGTGCACCCCGGATATCTTGGCTAGTACCATTGCCTTACCTAGGGGCACATAGACCGCGAGTACGCCTTTTCGATAGGTGGGCAGTTCATTTTGGATCTCAAGACCCATGGCCTGTAGATTTTTTTTGACCGTGCCATAGCTGATCCGTCCATCTAGGTAAACTTTGACTAAATAATGACCCTGGGGATTGGTAATCGCCTGTTTACGAAAATGATCCGCTAATTCATTGGTCGCTGGCCCTTGATCAGCGGCATTGATATACTGGGCGACTATTTGCTTCAGTCCGAAGCCCATGTTGGCGGGGAGTCGGTCGGTCTTGGCATGAACGCTTCCTAAACCGATAGTGAAGGCTAAAGCTAAACTTGGTACCAAACGGAAGATACGTGCTGTAAAACAAAGCATGGCTTATACCTCGACCGTCTCCGCCTTCTTCTCCGGCAACGCCCAGCCCACATCCACGTATTGCGCCGCCTTCGCCTCCGCCGCGATCCGCTTCGCGATCCCCGTCGGGTGGAACGGGTCCTGGCCGGGGAGGATCAGCATCGGCGTCGCGCAGGCCCGCATCCACTCCTCGCTGACCGTGAAATAGGGCGGCGTGGCGGGCCACATGCCGTCGCGGAAGCGGATGATCCGGGCGACGTACCCCTCCGTCGTGAGCGCCTCGATCTCCGCCCGGAAGGCGGGATCGGCGTTGATTCGCGGCGCGAACGGACCGGCGCCGTTGTTCATCACGAAGAGCGGATTCTCCATCGCCGCCGCGGTCACGGCCTTCACGCCCCCGGCCCGCGCCAGCCGCATCGTCTCGTTGAACATCGCGTAGAACGTCCCGAGGGTGTTCGTCTCGTCGATCCCCACCGGGTTCTGGCAGACGGCCGAGCGGATCCGCTCGGGCGCCGTCTTCACCAGGTTCCAGGCGTGCGCGCAGCCGATGCAGCCGCCCATCACGTGCGC
>JANNOF010000146.1:0-14290 GCA_031398925.1 Gloeobacteraceae cyanobacterium SOY_34_metabat_371
GGGAGGGGGAACCCTAGGTTCCCACCTCCCAAGGGCTGTTACTCTTGCTCTGCGTATAGCGTGAAACTAGCTCACTATTCGACGTTTAATAGAATAGGTAGCCACTCCAGGCAGTCGTGCACCGTGAATTTGGTAGGCATACTCAAGAATAGGGATCACTAGCCAGAGAATACACTCTTGGCATAGGATCAACGTGAAGCTATGGAAACCGGACTCATGCGTCATCTGTGGTTAAGTAGTGTACTTGTTGCGGTATTACTGGTGGGCTGCAATACCACCCAGACCAGTTCTGAAGCGAAACCCAGTGAGGCTACGGCCCCTGCTGTAGTTGATCCAACCCAAGGCTTATCTAAATTTACCAGCAAGGCCACGGTCAATCTAGAAACCTCCAAGGGCACGATCATATTAGAAGTAGACGGAGAAAATGCGCCTGTCTCGGCGGGAAATTTTATTGATCTGGTGAAACGGGGCTTTTATAACGGGTTGAGCTTTCACCGGGTGGTCCCAGGGTTTGTGATCCAAGGGGGCGATCCCAATGGCAATGGTACTGGAGGATTTATTGACCCCGTGACTAAAAAAGAACGCACTATTCCCCTAGAGATCAAGCTGACGGGAGCTAAAGACATTCTTTATGGACAGATTGCTGACCCCAACCTGGGCAATCCACCCCCCGTAATCCGCCACAACAAAGGGGCTTTAGCTTGGGCTCGTAGTTCCGATCCCAATTCAGCCTCCTCGCAGTTTTATATCACCCTCGCCGACACCTCCAACTTGGATGGGGCCTACGCCGTTTTTGGAAGGGTTGTGTCGGGTACTGAAGTAGTGGAGAAGATCGCTATGGGCGACACCATAGTAAAAGCAACTTTATTGGAAACATCGGTTCCCGCCACCCCGTGACCGGGCGCGTAGCAGTCACGGGTCTGGGACTTGTAACGGTCTTAGGTTCGACTACGGCGCGTACTTGGGATCAGCTCTTAAGGGGAAAGCGGCTGCCGGAGGTAATGATCCCCGATTTGGCAGATCGCTTCCGCAACCCGCAGTTAGCCCAGCGGGCTGCGCTCCAAGCCCTAGCGGATAGTGGCTTAGAACCACCCCAACCGGAAATGGGGGTGGTATTTGGTACCAGTCGCGGGCAAATGGCTGATCTGGAACGGATCAGGAGTACTGAGGACTATCAAGACTGGTTATTGGCCCAGCCCAGTCAAGGGGCTTTGGCGGTTGCCCAGGCGCTGCAAACCCCCCACCTCCATACCGTCCCGGCGTTGGCTTGCTCTACGGGGGCCGGGGCCATTGGCTGGGGCTGGCGTTTGATCCAGTGGGGTTATTACCAGAAGGTGATCTGTGGGGCGAGTGAAGCCGCCCTCAGTGCTTTAGGGCGTACGGGCTTTGATCAAATGGGGGTCTTAGCCCATGAGCTACGGCCCTTTGATCGGCAGCGACAGGGCCTTGTGCCCACCGAAGGGGCAGCGGCTTTGGTCTTAGAGCCTTTAGATAGCGCGCGGGCACGGGGGGCCAAAGTCTATGGTCTTATTACGGGCTTTGCCCAAACCAATGATGCCTATCATCGCTGTAGTCCTGCTCCTGACCGGACTCAAGCCCTACGCGCCGTGAAGCTGTGCTTGGAGGAAATGGCGATTACCTCGGATCAGGTGGATTACCTTAATACCCACGGCACCGGGACTGTCATGAATGATCAGGCTGAATGTGCTTTGATCCAACAGGCCTATGCCCCAAAAATTCCAGTGGGAGCCACTAAGGGAGCTACGGGCCATGCCTTGGGGGCAACAGGCGCTATGGAAGCGGCCTTTTGTCTATTGGCCCTTGAGCAACAGGTTTTACCCCCGTGCCCCGGTTTGGAAGACCCCGCATTTGATCTGAATTTTATTTTGACCGCCCAGTCGGCTCCCTGTCAGTATGCCCTCAGCCATAGTTTTGGCTTTGGGGGACAAAACGTTGTCCTTGGTTTTCAGCGGGCTTAAAGATTCTGGCCCTGATTCGCATAGACATAAGCTGTCGGCAGCATTTTATGATGAGCGCATGACCCGTACTCGCCATGATCAATTTGCAAAAGAGTTTCTAGCAGGGCTACTAGATCCCTTTGGTGAAACCGCCACTGATGTCAAAGTCACGAGCGAACTCCGTGCTATTGATCTTGTATTCACCCCCCACCCCGATAGTGATCCCTCGTCTTTGGGGTTATTGGGCCAAATTGCCCGTACGCCCTGCCTTATAGAACCCTATCGCAATCCACCCACAGCCCAAGATCTCCGCATTTGTTTGATGCGGCTGGCTATTTTTGAGGGGGAGCAACGACGACACGCTAAACGCCAAAAAATATCCGTACCTAAAACAGGGATCCCCCTAGTTTGGGTGGTTGCCCCCACCCTCTCAGCCAAATTTCTCCGGCACTTTGGAGCGATCCCTACCCCTAATTGGCCCACCGGGGTGTATTTTCTAGCCCCTGGACTAAGAGCTGTATTGGTAGCTGTACACCAATTGCCCGCCCGCCGAGATACCCTCTGGTTGCGCGTGCTTGGACGCGGTAAAGTCCAGCAGCAAGCAATTCGGGAGGTTTTAGAATTACCTAGCTCCAGCCCTGAACGTACAGAAGTTTTGCGCTTGTTAACGAACTGGCAATTAGGATTAAAACAGAGTGAAGCACAGCTTGATAAGGAGGAAGCAGAGATGGCAGTACAACTGAATGAAGCCTACTTGGCATGGGAAAAAGCAACCTTAGAGCGTGGCAAGTTAGAAGGTAAGTTAGAAGGTAAGCAGGAAGGCAAGCTAGAAGGTAAGCAGGAAGGCAAGCTAGAAGTAGTCCCTTCTCTGTATAGCAGAGGCTTTAACCTCCAACAGATCGCTGAAATCTTGGATCTACCGCTTGAACAGGTGCAATCTGTTATGGATCAGCGTCCGCAATAAGAAGAGGCTTTTGGGCTTGGATCACCTGGAGGGTAGATCCCACATAAAGCCGTTGGGTCTTGAGGCGAAAGCCGGACTCAATTAGGACTTGGGCCAGATCCGTACGGATCAAATTCCAGGCGGTACGGGTTTCAAAAAGCCATAAAAACAAGGCTAGTCCCGGCCAAAACAAAAAATTGGGGCGATGAAAATCTAAAAGAACCAGATGCCCACCGGGTTTGAGTACCCGTAGCGCTTCCGTACATACCTTGCGGATCTGATCTAGCGGCATTTCGTGGAGGGCCAAGCTGATATGAACCAGATCAAAACAAGCATCTTTAAAAGGGGGCCGTTCCGCCCGTCCCCAAATAAATTTAGCCTCTGGAACGCGGGCTTGAGCCGCTGCAACCGCAAGGCGTGAGCAATCTAATCCCGTTACCCCATAGCCCAACTGCACCAAAGCTTGGGCGCTCAAACCACTGCCCGTACACAGATCGAGACAGCTTTGATGATCATGATCTAACCCTTGAACAGGCAACTGTCTCAACCGGGTTTCGCCCCCAACGGTCAGACTTAAAACGCTACTGATCAGGTCATAGAACCAAGGATAGCGAAAAGCCCAATTGCGTAAAACCGTCGCCATTAGCCCAGCCACCATAGGAGGCCATTGATCCCGGCTAGGGCACTCACCGCCGCAATGGTCCGCCGCAAACGCCGTAAAACCGGAAGGATCTGATACTCGACGATCAATTTATCTTTGGCATGGACTTCCGAGGGTTTTGTCCACCAATCGCCGTCATGGGCACCGGTTTCTTCGTAGGCCACCCGGACTTTATTTAAGCGATCATAAATATAGGACCAGCCTAAGTACAAGCGGGTCAGAACCAAAAATACCGGAACCAAAGCCCCCGCTGATCCCGCCAACAAAAATAAACCAGGATCATCGGTGGGCCGATAACTCCAAGCTGCCACTGGGCCACTGATGATCCAACTCACCGCCCAGACAATGAGCAACACCGATAGCCAACGGCGCGGCTCTAGGGTCGCCCAACGAAAGAAAGACGAGCCACGCAGTTCTTCATATTCATTGAGCGGGATCTGCTCCGGCGGAATAGCTAAAGGCACTGAGGGTCGCCGTTCCATAAGACCAAGCAAAGAATAATTCGATCATGCCTGATCCTGCTGGCATGAGCAAATTTCGATCCTCAGTCCATTAACTGATCATATTTTTGAGGCCCGAAAAAACCGCTGACAATTGTTTGTACAAAGCCCGACGCATGGGGGCGGTGAGCGATTGCTGACGCATAAAAACCCGCGCCGTATTGCGTCCCGGCATACCCGAGATCGACCCACCGGGATGGGTTCCGGCTCCAGTCAAGTAGAGATTTTCCACGGGGGTTAAGTAATTTGCCAGACTGGGCAACGGCCTAAAAAAGAGCATTTGATCAAAGGTCATATCAATGTGATACGGATTGCCTCGGACCACCCCAATGCGCTGGGACAGGTCTACAGGGCTCTCGACCGCACGCTCAATGATCAGACTTTGGAGACCGGGGCAGTATTCTTCTAGTTTGGCTAAACAACGATCGGCGGTTTGATTTTTAAGTTCTTCGGTCCAGGTTGCCCCATCCGCTAAGTCGTAGGGTACAAAAAATTCGATCCATAGCGTGTGACCTCCCGGTGGGGCTAAGGAAGGATCGCGCACGGAAGGGATCACCACGTATAGGGAAGGATCCGTGGGAATCTTCCCCATTAAAGGTAAGGCATGGGCATCTTCCACATGATCCACCGAGTCGGCAATGAGCACCGAGCCGATCCAGTGGGTCGGGTCATAATCCCAATCCCGGAATTTAGGCAAACCAGAGAGGGCACAATCGATCTTGAGGATGCCTTCGTTGGAATTACTCAATTTACGCCGTAGATCTTTACGCAGGCTAGGGGCAAGATCATCTAAGGTCACAGGATCTACTAAATTCAAAAATAAGCGTCCCGCATCAATGCTAGAAATTACCCCGCGCTGGGAGAAAAATTCTTGACCCCCCTTGGTCTTGACCCCGACACAGCGCTTGCCATCAATTAAAACCTCCGCTACGCCATACTCAGGTCCTGCCAGGATCGTACCGCCGTAGGCCGTAACTAGGTTGATCAAGGATTGGGTCAAGGCCCCGGTCCCCCCCCTAGGCCGTGACATACCGGGCCGATGGCGCATGCCCATCATGACGGTGCCAAAGGCAATGCCTTTTTGCGAGGGCGGGGCACCTAGTTCTGCGGCTAAACGGGCGAGCGGGCTTTTGACCAGTTCTGAGGTAAACCAGGCATCCAACATCTGACGCGGTGATCCCAAAAGTTGTTGGGCTACATCCAAAAGAGCAAAGGGAGACCCCATGGTGTTCAGAAAAGCCGAGCGCTGATCCGCATCAAACTGGAGCGCCATCGGAATAAAGTCGAGGGGCGGATTATTAAATACCGGAACAAAGGTTTCGAGGACCTGATCCCAAAAAGCAATGAATTCCCGGTAATTATCCGCGTCTTCAGGGCAAAACCGGGCAATGGAGTGACAGGTTTGCTCCACATCCCGGTGGGCCAAAAAATAAGACCCGTCTAACTGGGGGCAAAAAACCACCGGATCACACCATAGGTACTCCAGCCCGTAGTCCTTTAGCCCTAGCTCCTCTACCACTGGACCTAAATGAATAAATTCATGATCGATAGCACATAAATTGAACTTAAATCCAGGGGCCGTATCAGGAAAGAGTTCTTCGGTGGTCGCCGCCCCACCAATTACATTGCGTTGTTCAAGCAACAAAACCCGGTAGCCCGCCTTGAGTAAATAGGCAGCGCATACCAGCGCATTGTGACCAGCACCGATAAGGATTGCGTCGTAGAGAGCCATGATTTCTATGCTAAAGCCACTCTTACTCTTGTAACGTGATTCGGTAAAATTACGTACACTCCAGCGAAAAGATTACAATCTAGGAAATATTTTGTACCACTCATAAACAAACGTTATACTGCTTAACATAATTAGGTAATCTTTCTCATGCAACACCAGCAAGGATTTGACGGCTTACCACCCGCGCCTGCGGACGAACACATCGCCTGTGTTTATACCAATCATGCGACGGTGCTTCAGATCCTCCGCATTGAAAATATCGAAGGCTGGTATTTTGAGCGGGTCGTATTTCCAGGGCAGACCCTAGCCTTCACCGCAACCACGGAAGCCATTGCCCAGATCTTTACCTGTGACCATATTGGTTGTTTACTGGATGATCATTTACGCTGTAGTGAGTTGCGGCTCCGTGAGTCGCAGACCAGTACCGCCTCTGTTGCCTGATGAATCCCGATCTACGTGGGCGGCTTTTAAATTTACTCTGCACCCTGGCCTACCGCGAGGGTGACTTTACTTTATCTTCGGGTCTTAAGAGTGATTACTATATCAATGGTAAACAGGTCACCCTTGATGCAGAGGGGGCTTGGTTAACCGGGACCTTATTTTTAGCCCAGCTTCCCCCCGAAACCCAAGCCGTTGGCGGGTTAACCTTGGGTGCAGATCCCTTAGCTACGGCGGTTTCGCTGCTTTCGTATCTATCGGGAACTCCGCTACCTGCATTTATTGTTCGTAAACAAACCAAGGGCTATGGGGCCCAGCAACAAATCGAGAGTCCACCCTTGGCGGCAGGCAGTGCCGTAGTCATTCTTGAGGACACTGTCACCACGGGGGGTTCTGCACTCCAAGCCATTCAAGCCGTTGAGAACGTGGGGTGGCGCGTGATCCAAGTGTTAGCCATCGCTGACCGCAATCAAGGAGCCAAGGAGCTTTTTGCGGCTAAAGGCTATGCCTATCATCCGCTATTTGGCATTGACGAGATCCGTAGCCAATATCGTGCCTTAGGGCTACATCACCAGCCTTGATCGGCATAACATAAAGAAATATGAACAAAAATGATCAACAAATTGTCGTGATCGGCGCGGGTATCGGTGGTCTGACCGCCGGAGCTTTACTGGCCAAGCGGGGCTATGACGTACTGGTCCTGGAACAAGCCTTTATTCCGGGGGGCTGTGCTTCGACCTTTCGGCGCAGGGGATTTACCTTTGACGTCGGGGCAACCCAGGTTGCAGGGTTAGAACCGGGCGGTATCCATGCGCAAATTTTTACGGAATTAGGGGTTGATCTACCTGAGGCAACCCCCTGTGATCCAGCCTGTGCCGTATTTTTGCCCGGAGCGAAAGAAGCCATTTCTATTTGGCGTGATCCCGAGCGCTGGCAAGCGGAGCGCCAAGCTCAATTTCCGGGCTGTGAACAATTTTGGACCGTAATGGATGATCTGTTTCAACGGTGTTGGGCCTTTAACCAAACGGACCCGATCCTTCCGGTGGAAAATTTTCAAGACCTCTGGGATATTTTGCCCAAAATTTCCCCGCAGACCCTGAGTACGGCTCCCTATGCGCTACAAACCGTGGGCGGTCTATTAAAGAATTTGGGATTAGGGCAAAACCAGCGCCTGAAGCAATTTTTAGATCTGCAACTCAAGCTTTATTCCCAAGTAGATGCGGACGAAACGGCTTTGCTCTATGGCGCCGTGGCCTTGGGTTTGAGTACCGCACCCCAGGGCTTGTCTCATCTAACGGGGAGTATGCAGGTGTTGAGCGACCGTCTATTGTTGGCGCTCACTACCCACGGCGGTAAACTCCTCACCCGCCAACGGGTCGAACGGATCCAACGCCAAGGGCAACGGGCCACGGCAGTCCAGGTTTTAGATCTACGCAATGATCTGCGTTGGGAAGTCCCCTGTGATCAGGTCATCGCCAATGTCACCTGTTGGGATCTGGTACACCTTTTGGGGCTCCAAGGGAACTATGCCCATCGCATTCAAAAGACCCGTGAAAGCTCAGGGGCGTTTGTCGTCTATTTGGGGGTGCAGGATCACTGTATTCCCCCCCATTGCCCGCCCCATCTCCAATTTTTGTATGACGCTACCGGGCCCGTAGGGGAAAATAATTCCCTGTTTGTGTCTGTTTCCCGTCCGGGGGATGGGCGGGCCCCGGAGGGCTGTGCCACGATCATTGCCTCAACTTTTACCGATACGGCGCTTTGGTGGCAGGATCTGGATTATCTGCGGCTCAAAGAACGCTATACCCAAACGGCGATCCAGCACTTGAGCCGCTATTTTCCGGGATTAGAACACGCCATACTCCAGGTGGAAGCCGCCACCCCCCGGACCTTTAAACGCTTTACCCACCGGGCTTCTGGTGGCGTAGGCGGGATCGCCCAACGGGTTGCTAATTTTGGCCCCCTAGCACTTTCTAATCGCACCCCCGTTTCCAATGTCTGGTTGGTGGGAGACGCTACCTATCCCGGTGAGGGTACCGCAGGGGTCAGTTACTCGGCGCGTAATGCAGTCCGATTGCTGGAACGGTCCCATTAAGGGCTGGGCTATGGCATATTAGATCTACGCGGGCAGAGGGGAAATATTGTGTTTGAAGCCCTGAGCGAAAAACTTGAAGGAGCCCTAAAATCCCTCAAGGGTGAGGCCAAACTCACTGAGCAAAATATTAATGAACCGCTCCGTACCGTGCGCCGGTCACTTCTAGAGGCGGATGTCAATTTACAGATTGCCAAGGACTTTGTTCAAGCAGTTAAAGAAAAAGCCTTAGGCAAAGAAGTCCTGCTGAATCTCAGCCCGGCCCAACAGTTGATGCATGTGGTCTATGGCGAACTCGTAACGCTAATGGGGGAAGCTAATGTCCCTTTAGCTCGGACTAGTGTAAGGTCTGGGGGCAAGCCCATCGTGATCCTGATGGCGGGCTTGCAAGGGGCCGGGAAGACCACGGCTACGGCAAAACTCGCGCTGCATTTACGCAAAGAAAAAAAATCTACGCTATTAGCCGCCTGTGATGTCTACCGTCCGGCAGCCATTGATCAGTTAGTTACTCTGGGTAGACAGATCCAAGTTCCGGTGTACAGCGAAGGCCTTGATGCTAGCCCCATAGCCATTGCCCGCAATGCCTTAGCCCAAGCCCAGCAAGAAAAATTTGAATATCTGATCGTCGATACCGCCGGACGCCTCCAGATTGATGAAACTTTGATGGATGAGTTGGCCCAGATCAAAGACGTCCTCCAGCCCGATGAAATATTGCTGGTCGTAGATGCCATGACCGGTCAAGAGGCAGCCAACCTCACCCGTAGTTTCCATGAACGCATCGGGATCACCGGGGCGGTCCTGACCAAAATGGACGGGGATACCCTAGGTGGAGCAGCGCTGTCGGTGCGGTCGATTTCGGGGCAGCCGATCAAGTTTATTGGGGTCGGCGAAAAAGTCGAAGCCCTCCAGCCTTTTTATCCCGACCGCATGGCCTCCCGCATCTTGGGGAGCGGCGATATTTTAACCCTGGTTGAAAAAGCCCAGGAGGAAATCGACCTCGTCGATGCCCAAAAGATGGAAAAGAAGATCCTCTCGGCCCAATTTAACCTAGAGGACTTCATCGCCCAAATGCGCATGATCAAACGCATGGGGTCTTTGGGGAGTGTGCTGAAGATGATTCCGGGCATGAATAAGATCAGCGACGATCAATTGGAACAGGGAGAAGTCGAGCTTAAACGCACCGAAGCAATGATCAATTCCATGACTAAAGAAGAACGACGTAAACCGGAGATCATCGACAATTCACGTAAAAAACGTATTGCCAAAGGCGCTGGGGTGACAGTCCAAGATATTGGCAAACTGCTCAATAACTTTGAAAATATGCGGCGCATGATGCAGCAGTTGGGCCAAATGGGTATGGGTGGCGGGATGCCCGGCATGGGAAAACCCGGACGACCGGGACTTGGCCCGCGACCTACCCGTCCCCCGTCCGGCGGAAAAGGTAAGGGCAAAAAAAATCGAGGCTTCGGGCGCTAACAATGTATTATAGTTAAGGTCTAAATGCGGCAGTGTCCCTGTCGTTTCAGGGAGGTGAAGAGCCATCGTTTCCATACGCTTAAAACGGCTTGGTTGCAAGCGCAGACCTTTTTATCGCATCGTCGTTGCGGATTCGCGTACGCGTCGTAACGGTTCCACACTAGCAGAAGTGGGCACCTACAACCCACGGGCCAACGAAGCTAAGGGCGAAAAACTATTGGTATTGGATGTTGATGCAGCCCGTAAATGGCTAGCGCAAGGGGCACAACCCTCCGAGACAGTCCAATCGTTACTTAGAAAAGCAAACGTTTTTGATGTCCAGCCTGCGAGTACCTGATTCTATGCCTGATTACCCTGGCTTGGTGCGGTTCCTCGTGGCCCCGCTCTTAGATGATCCCTCTCAATTATTAATAGATGCTGAGCATACCCTCTTAGGCCATCGGGTCTGGTTGCGGGTGAGCTTTGCTTCTGGCGATAAGGGCAAAGTCTTTGGGCGCGGTGGGCGTACGATCCAAGCTATCCGTTACATTATTGAAGCGGCAGCCCGCACCCATGATCAACAAGTCCACATGGAAATTTTTGAATAGGAGGTGAACCCTAGATGACCGAAGTCCGCCTAGGCGAAAACGAAACCATCGAATCTGCGCTCAAACGATTCAAAAAAAAGATCCAAAAAGCCGGGATCCTTTCTGAGATTAAGCGCCGCGAACGCTACGAAAAACCGAGTATCCGCGAAAAACGCAAGTCTGAGGCTGCCCGCAAGCGCCGCCGCCCTTAATTTACGCCTACATCCTGGTTAAAGTGCACAGATCATGGCTAAGCCCGTTGTCGCTATCGTTGGTCGCCCTAATGTGGGCAAATCTACGCTCCTAAATCGTTTATGTGGGGCGCGAGAAGCGATTGTCTACCCTGAATCGGGGGTTACCCGCGACCGCCTTTACCGTGAATCCGAGTGGGCAGGGCGTCTATTTTCAGTGGTAGATACGGGGGGCTTGGTTTTTGCTGATCCCAATGATGACGATGAAGCTACCTTCTACCTGCCCCAGATCCGGGAACAGGTAGAGATGGCTTTAGCCGAAGCAAAAGTTGCTGTTTTTGTGGTGGATGGACAAGAGGGCTTAACCACTGCTGATATAGAAGTAGCCCGTTGGTTGCGGGAACAAAAAATTGAAGTACTCCTAGCCGTCAATAAATTAGAGGACTCCCGCTCAGCGATGAGTCTGGTCGCAGAATTTTGGGCTTTAGGTCTAGGGGAGCCCTTTGCCATCTCCGCCATCCATGGTTCCGGCACGGGCGAGTTACTTGAGGCCCTAGTTACCGCCCTACCTCCGGCGGAAGCGGATGAAACCGAAGAAGAGCATCCCTGTGTAACGATCATGGGCCGCCCCAATGTGGGTAAATCAACCCTACTCAATCGCTTGGTGGGCAAGCAACGTACGATTGTTTCCGATAAAGCCGGGACAACCCGTGATGCCATTGATACGTTAGTCAACTGCGAAGGCAAGACCTACCGTTTTATCGACACTGCTGGGATCCGCAGACGGGTCAAAGTCGAATACGGGGTTGAAGCCTTTGGGGTGACACGCTCCCTTAAAGCCATGCGGCGCTCCGATGTGGTGCTGTTGCTCTTAGATGCCGCCGAAGGGCTTAACGAACAGGAGATCCGTCTGGCAGGCAAGATCCAAGAGGCGGGACGGGCCTGTATTTTAGTGATCAATAAATGGGATATGGTCGAAAAAGATACCAGTACCCTCAATCAATACACCGAAAAACTGCGTGAGCGCCTATATTTTTTAGATTGGGCTCCGATCATTTTTACCAGTGCCCTAACGGGCCAACGGGTTAGCAAATTATTTCCCCTCATTGATGAAGCGGTCCTCCAACACCGCCGCCGCGTAACCACAGCGGTGATCAATGAAGTCCTTCAAGAAGCCGTACTTTGGCATTCGCCCCCCGCCAGTCGTCAAGGGAAGCAAGGCAGACTTTACTACGGCACTCAAGTCAGTACCCAACCTCCGACCTTATGCTTATTTGTCAACGACCCCAAGTTATTTAAAGACAATTACCGCAAATACATCGAAGATCAACTGCGTAAATCTTTGGGTTTTGATGCCACCCCCTTGCGCTTAATTTGGCGGGGTAAAACCGAACGAGAACTCGACCGTCAAGCCCGTCGCCCGGTCACCGCCAAGTAGCATGGAGCCTCACAGCGCCTTGATTTGCTGTATTCACTACCCTCTGTTGCGCCACAAAACAGTACACTGCACACTAGATCCTATTTTGCGGAATTGCTGCCTGTGGATGCCCTGACTAAACTTTCTGCTCTTTGGACGGCCCAACCCCAGTGGCTCCGTGGCCTAGTGCTTTTAGTTTTAGCGGCGGGTATTCCCCTATTGGCCCAACTGACCAGTCAACCCGCCTATGTGGTCAACGTTTTGGTTTCCGTCGGGATCTATATGGTCTTGGCAATGGGGCTTAATGTGGTGGTCGGCATGGCCGGTTTGTTGGACTTAGGCTACATCGCTTTTTTTGCGGTGGGGGCCTATAGTATGGCGATCTTAAGTACCCAGTTTGGTTGGACTTTTTGGATGGTTTTGCCCGTAGCTGCGGCACTCTCGGCGGGGGTGGGCGTACTTTTGGGCGCGCCTACTTTGCCTTTGCGCGGCGATTATTTAGCCATTGTGACCCTGGGCTTTGGGGAAATTATTCGGATCTCCCTCAATAATTTAGATTGGTTGACCAATGGTCCCCAAGGCATTGCTGGGGTCCGCCCGCCCGTTTTTCCTTGGTGGGGTAGTAAGGGCTTTATGTGGGTAGACATTACCCAGCCTGTGCAATTTTATTACGTAGCTTTAGTCTTTGTGGCGGTGACCTGGCTCGTTACCTCACGGCTCAAAATTTCTAGGATCGGACGAGCATTAGTGGCGATCCGAGAAGACGAGATCGCCGCTGAAGCCATGGGGATCGATACAACCAAGTTGAAACTCTTGGCTTTTTCCACCGGAGCAGGGTTTGCGGGTTTGATCGGCGTGTTATTTGCCAGTCATTTATCTTTTGTATCTCCAGAGAGTTTTACTTTATTTGAATCGGTAATCGTACTTTCGATGGTGGTCCTGGGGGGCATGGGATCGGTGCCGGGGGTCACCCTGGGGGCTTTTATTTTGGTGGTTTTGCCCGAAGTTTTGCGGGGCTTCTCGGAATACCGGATGTTGATCTTTGGGGCGGCGATGGTCTTGGTCATGCTGCTACGGCCCCAAGGACTGTTAGGAGACGACCAAAAAGCGCAGGAACTAGTCCCAGAGACGGATAGTGAGCGGGAGCAAGAGGACAAGGGGCTCCGGGATGTCCAGCAGCAAGACTTAAAAGTTTAGCTGATGATCCTGAGCTTGTTGCAAGGTCTAGCCCTGATCTTGGCCTTAGGTACTTTTTTGCTGGGCCTATGGATCGTAATCCCAGCCCCGGTGTTTAATCTGCTGCCTTTGAGCGTAGGTGCTCCTGAAATTAGCCCTTGGCTGGGGGTCCTCAGTCTCTTGGCGCTGGGGTTGGCATCCTTACTCCCAGAACCAAAGCTGATCACGATGGGTTTAGCGGCTTTGGGACTCCTTTTGAGCCTGATCCCTGAAGTGCAGATCCCAGGGACCCAGGCCCGCTTTGAGCAGCGGATGACCGCTGCGTTGGGGGAGGATTATTTGGATAAGATCCCCAGTGCGCTGCGGGAGCAGATGCGCCCCCAGCCCTGGGTGTGGGCAGATAGTTTTCGCGGTATTACCCCAAGTTCGGTGCGGGTGATTAAAGCCCGGCCTTTTGCTCAGGTAGGTGGGGTTAACCTCAAGATGAATATTTACCAGCCCCTAAAATCTGGATTGTATCCGGCTTTGGTCGTGATCTATGGTGGGGCCTGGAAAGGGGGTAGCCCGGATCAAGATGAAGCCTTTAGCCGCTATCTCGCCGCTCGCGGCTATGTGATCTTTGCCATTGATTACCGCCACGCAACCCAACATCGGTACCCGGCCCATATTGAGGATGTTCGTACAGCCCTCAACTTTATTGAACAGCAAGGAACCAAGTACGAGGCCGATTTAACCCGCATGGGGATTATGGGCCGTTCAGCGGGTGCCCATTTAGCGATGCTAGCGGCCTATAGCCCTGGGGCGATGCCCTTCAAAGCTGTTGTCGATTATTACGGCCCCGTCGATTTGGAGCGCGGCTATTACGATCTGCCTGTACCGGACCCCATTGATAGTCGCCGGACCTTGGAAACTTTTTTTGGGGGGCCACCTACGGGAGATCTTTTAGCGTTGTATCGAGAGGCTTCACCCCTCAACTACGCTACGCGCCCTTTACCGCCTACCCTCTTAGTTTATGGGGGGCGCGATAATCTTGTGCAGCAACGATTTGGACAAGGACTAACGGATCGTTTGCAGGCTAACGGTACTCAGGCTGTTTTCCTAGATATTCCCTGGGCGGATCATGCCTTTGATGCGGTGTTT
>JANNOF010000150.1:0-1649 GCA_031398925.1 Gloeobacteraceae cyanobacterium SOY_34_metabat_371
CCGTGATTCCGATGTTCGAAGCAAAACTGGAATACGCGCAAAAGCTGCTCGTCTATCGTGCCAATCAACACGCAACTCGCCCTTATCGCGCCGTCGAGTTTGTCAATGAGGCGGGGCATGGGATCGGCAAGGGTGTGGTGACGCTGTTCGAGGACGGCGATTATATTGGCAAGGCGATCCTCAAGGAGATGGCGGCAGAAGACAAGCAAATTTTGCCCTACGCACTCGAAGCCCGCGTGACGGTGGACGATACACGAGATAACCACGCGGTGCATATCACACGCATTCGGATTTCGGAGGGTGTGGCAGTGACAGAAACGGTGAATACGCGAGAAAAAACGTATGCGATTTATAACCCTTATAAGGAGCCATTTATTATAGAGGTCGAGCATCAGACGGTTTATCAAGGAGACTGGAAATCAAATTTAAGTACGGGAGAGACGCCGGAAATCAAGGAGATTGAAAAAGGCAAACGTCTGCGGTTCACCTTGCCCGCCGAGCAAACGACTCATCTGATATGCTTGGAGACACATTTGTATTCGCAATCAGTGGAGTTGGATGAGGAGTTGGAAGCGGGTTGGTTCACATGGAATTTGTTTGCTCAGGAGCAAAGCCTTGCCAACTATCCGACGATTCGAGAGTGTATCGCACTGCAAAAAGAGCGTGATGCCGTTTATGAGCAGATTGAAGCAAGTGAGGAGAAAGTCGAGATGATTCTGGAGCAGCAGAATCGTCTTACCAATCTGATAAAGGTCGGCGGCTTGGAGGCAGACATGAACGAGTGGCGCGGTGACTTGGCGGCGAATGAGCGCAAAATTCGAGAGTGTAAGGCACAGCAAGCCGCCCTTAAGGAGCAAGTCGCGGCATTGAAAGTCCGACTGCGAGAAGCATTGAATCGGCTGGCAGTGAATTGGAGTAAGGACTAAAAATTAAGGCAAACGGCATTTTCATCATATCACCCCCCTGCCAGACGGTTCCCCGCCCCGCCCACCGCGTTGCACCCTGCCGCCTTTTGTCTGAACGGTGATGATTGTGATTGAATGATGGACGCTGATTTCCTCCAAAGAACGGCAATGCTTCCGCAACAACAATCCTGTTCATCATAAAAATCACGCAAATCACAATTCAGACAGTTTCCTGTTCTCTCCAGCCGACACAAAAAAGCGTCTGCCGTTCTCGTAACTCTTTTCGACGCTGTGGTATAATTTCTCTATCAAGTTGCGGCGGAGAAGATACTCTGATGGGAAAACAGATAATGATTGCGGACAAACAGGCAGAACGTCTGGAACAACTCGCGGCAGCCAGAGGCGATTCCGAAAGCGCACTCGTGGAACAAGCCATTGAACTTCTCTTTCGCTCCACACAGAGTGAAATGGATCGAGCCGATTGGGAACTTCTTCGCCAACTGGAAGCGGAAAATCCGTCCATTCCACATCGCCGCACGTTTGCGCTTGACCCTGCCGACTTCCAAGTCACTCACGCGGTTCCTGTCGCGCCGGAAACCCTGCGCCGATGACACCGCCGCGCCAAACTCTTGCAGGAACCCGCGCCGAGTTTTTTCTGCGCCGCGACTTCTTCGTGCTTTGTCTCCAAGCCCGCCTGATGAACGGCGAAGACCGAACCGTTGCCGGTGCTTCGTTTGTTTTCAC
>JANNOF010000105.1:0-3809 GCA_031398925.1 Gloeobacteraceae cyanobacterium SOY_34_metabat_371
GCAAAGCCAAAATAGCAAATATCGAGGCGATCAGGATTAGTAGATACTTATCCGTGTAGGCAATGGCCACTAAGATCTGATCAATCGCAAAGGCGGCGTCAGCAAACTCAACGGCGATCACGGTACTCCAAAAAGGACTTAGCCCAAACAAAGAGACCGGAGGCTGCATCCCTTCAGCTTCGGTTGCTCCAGCGTTTGCGCTCCGGCGCCAGAAATGATTGATGCACAAATAGGCTAAGTAGGCCCCACCAATGATCTTGGTTTCGGGAAAGGCCAAGAGCACAGCAGCAAACAGTACGGCTAAAAAGCGAAAGGTATAGGCGCCCAAAAGCCCATAGGTCAGGGCCTTACGGCGTTCTTCAGGGGGGAGTTTACGGGTCATTACCGCCAAGATGGCGGCATTATCAAAGCTTAAGACCCCTTCAAGGAGTACTAGGGTCAGGACCAAAGGAATATCAAGCGGGGAAAATTGGTAGTTGAGGATTCCCTGCACCACCTCACCGGCTTTTTGCAACGCAAAGTCCATCACATGCCTTGAGCTTTCTTCTAGTTTATCGGGCTGAGGGGCAGGATTTGCACTAGGATCTGCTCAAAGGAAGAGAAACAAAGATGATCAAACGTCGTATTTTTGTAGAACCGACGCAAAAAGAGCGCAAGATGATCAAACGGCGTACCTTTATCGGCATTGCTCTGATGGGCCTGCCTGCTCTGGCTGCACCCGTGGATCCCCTGGAGCGCTATCGTCAGCAATTACCCCCTAACTATGGCTCTGGAGCAGTATTTCGCGTCAAAACGCACGTTGAAGGGGGGCGGACGATTTTAACGGGGCGGGTATTGACGGCCCAAGACCGTACGGCTTTAGCGGCCTTGTATTCTGGGCCGGTTGATAATCGATTAGCCTTTTTTCCCTATGCTGAGCAAGCCCCCAAAAACTATGGCCTGATCCTAGCGAGCCGGGTTGATATGCGTGCTGAGGCCAGCAATACGAGCGAACTCGTATCTCAAGCGGTTCAGGGAGATACGCTATTGATCCTAGACCAACGGCTTGGTTGGTACGAAATCATGCGGCTTTGGGATGGCTATGTGGGTTGGGTCCCCCAGATAGCTGTTGAAGCCTTAGACCGGGCTACTTTGCAAGCACGGCTTGCCCAACCGCGTGTCATGGTCTTGGCAGATCAGGGGGGCTATTTTGCCGGGGCGGTTCTTGCTGAGCCGCCACCAGGGATTCCCACACGACCCTTGCTTGCTCCAATCCCCAATTTTCGGGATCAAGTGGTCTTTTATGCCCAGGAATTTTTGGCCCGTAGCCGCAAAGACCGCTTTCCCTATCTGTGGGGTGGCACCTACGGTCGGGCTTTAGATTGTTCTGGATTTAACCAAACGGTCTTTCGTTTAGCTGGAGTTGCCCTCCCCCGTGATTCCTATCAACAGCAAGCCTTTGGTCAAAAGATCGCCGCAACTCCTAAAAATCTAGACTTATTGCAACCAGGGGATCTGGTGTTCTTTAGTGAAAATGGGCGGCGCGCCACCCACACCGGGATCTATGTGGGTAAAGGAATGATGATCCACGCCTCTGGGGGCAAGGGCAACGCAGGGTTAGGCCAAAATGATCTACGGGCCGATCAGCCCTATGAGCTGTTTTTACGCAAAATCTGGTGGGGTGCGGCCCGAATCACCCCCCAAGTCGCCGATAGTCAAGGGCTATACAGCGCCGATTATCCTGTTTAAGCGCTGTGGCGGTAGGGCGCTAACGCATTACCCCGAGCGAGCGATCCGAGGGTTTTAAGGGTCAGTTTAAGCTGCACCAAGGGATTAGCGGGGACTACGGTTTTGTAGAGATAGCTATCAAAGGTCAGCCGTTGCACATCCATATCCCCACAAAGCTCCACGAAGGCTTCGCGGGTAGCATCGGAGCGATAAAAGAGACTCTGGAGGATCGACAGGACTTTATAGGTCAAGCCATAGGCCCGGTCCCAACGGCGCAGGTACTCTTTGAGTTGATACTCTTCGGGAACTTTACCCCCTTGGGTAAGTTCTGCCACCAGTTCCGCCGCCATCCGACCTGATTTAGCTGCAAAGTAGATCCCTTCGCCCGAAGACTTGGTGACATAACCCGCAGCATCACCGATCAACATCACCCGGTCTACTACCCGGCGCGGACGGGGGCACTCTGGCAGAGGATGGGCTTCCACTTTGATAATTTCACCCCCCTCAATCTTGGTGCCTGCCCGCAGGCGCAGGTAGTCTTGCATGGAGGGTAGGCCCTTTTTATTAGGCACCATAGTGCCCGTGCCCACAGCAACATGATCGCACTTAGGAAAGATCCAGGCGTAAAAGTCGGGGGAAACATCGCCCCCCAAGTACATTTCGGCCAGATCTTCGTAGTATTTCATTTTTTCCGGGGGCAGTTTGATCCGCTCCTGATAGGCAATGGCGTAGGGGACATCTCCAGCATCAATGGTTTTGGCAACTTTGGAGTGAAAACCATCGGCTCCGATCACGATATCGGCGGTGATCTGTCCTGTTTTTCCAGTCCTCGGATTGCGGTAATTAAGCACATAGGGTTGATCGGTGGTCATTTCGGTCATCACCCCTTCGATCAAATGGGCCCCGCACTGCTCAGCCCGTTCCCGCATAAAACGATCTAAAACTTCCCGGCGGCACATGCCGATATACTCTTCGGGTTTGGTGATATGAATGGGCACATGGTAATTAGAAGGCGAGATCATCATCATGTTGCGTACTCTGCGGTCAATGATCTCAGGGGGCAATGCAAATTCTTCTACCATGCACAGCGGGATCGCGCCACCACAGGGCTTACTGTTGTTGAGGTTTTTTTCTAAAAGATAGGTCTCGCAGCCCGCTTTGGCCAAAACCTCTGCTGCACTGGCCCCACCGGGACCGCCACCCACTACTGCTACCCGAATAGTCAAGGTTTGCCTCTGATCACTGGGTAGGATTGTAACTCAGGGCCCAGGAATTGATCTCTAGGAAGAACGTTAAGAATCTCTTTACAGAGCGCATTTGTCAGCGTCCCTAAATGCGCTAAACTGGATCTCTGACCAGGGCGATTAGCTCAGTTGGTAGAGCGCCTCGCTTACACCGAGGATGTCGGCGGTTCGAGTCCGTCATCGCCCAAGATTCAAAACCCGCTCTAGTGGCGGGTTTTTGCTTTTGGGTTGAGCTGCACCCTGGTAGCTGCGCTCGCCGAAGGCATCACCCGGCCCCGTCTAATCTTTCTAGACGCTCCATGATCCGGTTGCCCTGTACCTGGAGATCGCGTACTTGGTTGATCGTGTCTTGGGTCTGCCCCTGTAGGGTTGTAACCTGCCCCTGTAGGGTTGTGACCTGCCCCTGTAGGGTTGTGACTTCATCTTGCATTCGATCCACACGGGCAAAGGTCGTTTGTGCGATCTCTATGAGGGCTGTTACATTGCCTGTCAGTGTCGTAATGGCCCGTTGCATAATGGCCCGGTCATCTCTCCAGTCTTGTTCATCCCGTTCCCGCTGATCTCTTAGTCTGTTGTAGTCCGCTTCATGCTGTTGCCTTAGTTCAGCCTGTTCAGCCCTAAGCCTTTCATAATCAGCTTCTCGCTGTTGCCTTAGTTCAGCTTGTTCGGCTCTGAGCCTTTCATAATCCGTTTCATGGCGTTGCTGGACTTCAGCTAAAGAACTAACAATGCGCTCTACCCGGTCTAAACGATCTCTGAGAGGGCGCCAAAGCGGGTCAGGTAACGCGCATGCAGGCTGCGCGGGCCATCGGCCTGATCCGGATTCAGTTGGCGGATTGCCGTTGGAGTGTAGGGAAG
>JANNOF010000294.1:0-1531 GCA_031398925.1 Gloeobacteraceae cyanobacterium SOY_34_metabat_371
GGGATGAAGAACGCGCAACTGAACCTGACGCTGGAAAGCGCCCAGTTCGACCTGCGTTTTCCCACAACTCTGGATGGTGTGGGAACCATACTCGCGGAACCCGGAAAGCGTGTCCTGATTCTGACTTTTACCGCGCAAAACCCACTGCCGACGGAACTGTTGCTCAGTTACGATAGTTTTCAGTATACGGTGGTTTCACCGGATGACCAGAACTTCGAATATAGAAGCAACACGATTCACCCGGAGCGAAAAGGCAGCGGCGATACGATGCTGAAACCGGGGCAGAAGGTACGTTATATTATTCCGATTGTGATTCACCCGAAGGGACCCGTCAACAAACTTATGGTGCAGCGGGGTGATGCCACCCCGGTTCTCCGTTATGATCTGCGCGGCAAAGTGAAGCCGTTACCGGGAGTATTCGCCGGTGATTCCGGTGAGACGGCCTTGGACGAAGGAACGGCAAAGTTCGGAGAGGTGTTTGCGTTCGGCCCGTACGATGTCACGGTGGAAGCGCCGGTGGCTCTGGATGTGAAGGAGATGCTGGAAAACAGAGCGGATGAAACTTCGACGCTTTACGCGGTGAATCTTACCGTGAAAAACCCCACGCTCGTCAAGCATCGCCTGGAATCGGGTACGTTCCTACTGACGGCGAAAAATGCGGACGGCGAAAAAGTGGAAATCAATGCCGGTCTGTTCGCAAAATCCGCAACGCGCTATATTATTGGGGAGATGGATCCAGGGCAGAGTATGAACGTTCGCCTGATTGGTCCGATGCCCACCGACTTCAAGCCGACGGAGATAGGACTCCAATTAGTGGGTGGGCGAACCATCACTCTCAAAATTCCCTAACCAACCGGGGTTGGCGTCACATAGAGCGGGACGAGGCTATCGGCACCGTCCCGCTCCCCGCGTTCCAACCGGACAAATCCCAATCGCGCAACCGCCGCTGCCTCGGGTGAAGCGTTTATGGTTCGCACTCCCACCGCCCCCGCATTTTCCATCAGCGCCATTGACGCATTTTCCCCGATAACGGCCCACAATCCCGCGTCCGCCAGGAGTTCCTGCCCGGTGGTAACGAGGTCAGAGTTAGCAAGGACAGTGGGCAACGCAATCGGCGCGGTTTCGCCGGGGCGGTAGAAGGCAATAACACTTTCGATACGTCGCGTTGGGGTAATCGCGGCAAGTCCACCGGGAGTGAAAGCAGCGAACGGTTCTACCAAAGCGTCCAGCGAGGAGATACCGACCACCGGCTTTTCCAGCGCCAGGGCAAAGGTCTTCGCCATTGTAACGCCGACTCGAACGCCGGTAAACGAACCCGGTCCAAGCCCCACCACAAAGGCTTCAATATCGCTCACGGCAATTCCCCGGTCTTTAAGCAACATATCCAGCAGGACAGAGGAGCGTTCGGAAAGCCGTCGCTCATGCCGAAATCGGAGGGTGGAAAGTTCCCGCGAACCATCAAAGAGGGCAAAAGAGCAGATTTCGCCGGAGGTATCCAGAGCCAGAATCAGCACGATGCAGCCTCCCAATC
>JANNOF010000367.1:0-6342 GCA_031398925.1 Gloeobacteraceae cyanobacterium SOY_34_metabat_371
CAAATTCAACAAGAACGGCGTTGGCAGGGAGAATTTGAGCTGCTAGAGCGGACTTTGGCCCAACTCCCCCATGAGCAGCAACGCCTGGATCACGTTACCGCAGAAATCGCTACTATCCAAGCGGAAGTAACCCAGATCCAAGTTCAGCACCAACAACTCAGCACCGATCTAGCCCAATTCCCCGATCCTTTACCCCTGCTTACGGACCTCCAAGCCCAGGCAGTGACCAATCGCCAACAGCATACCCAGGCCACCGGGCAACTGGGGGCCACCACCGAACGGCTGCGTAATTTAGACGAACTCCAGGTCCGCCTCACCCACGACCAAAGCTATTTAGAAAAGTGCCTTCATCAACAGCGGCTTTTTAAAGAATTGGTCAATGCCTTTGGCAAAAATGGCATCCAAGCCTTGATCATTGAAAGTGTATTACCCGAACTAGAACAAGAAGCGAATCAACTCCTCGCCCGTCTCAGTGACAATCAACTGCATGTACGGTTTAATACGCTCCGGGCCGCTAAAAGCAGTCATAAACTAATCGATACCCTAGATATTTTTATCTCCGATAGCCGGGGAACCCGTGCCTATGAGACGTACTCAGGGGGCGAAGCCTTTCGGATCAATTTTGCGATCCGCCTCGCCCTGTCTCGATTGTTAGCCAAACGAGCGGGATGCGCCCTCCAGACCCTGATCGTCGATGAGGGCTTTGGTTCCCAAGACCTCCAGGGCCGCGAACGCCTCGTCGAAGCCATTAATGCCATTGCCCATGACTTTCAGCGCATTCTCGTGATCACCCATATTAATGATCTCAAAGAACTCTTCCCGGCCCGCATTGAGGTAGAGAAGGGGGAACGCGGCTCCCAATTGAGTGTGGTATTATAAATTCGTGTACTGATGGGGGACGCAACTATGGGTTGGGAATACCCTGAAGACCGTCCGGTGTACATCATTTCAGTGGCGGCAGACTTAGTGGGAATGCATCCCCAAACCTTGAGGCTCTACGAAAAATTGGGCCTGATCAAACCCCATCGCCATCCGGGGCAAGGCCAAGGTAAGACCCGGCGCGAGCGCGAGACGCGGATGTACTCCGCCCGGGATATTGAGCGGTTACTTTACATTAAGCACTTAACCCAAGAACTCAAAGTCAATTTAGAAGGCGTCAAGCACATTACTGAATTGCAATATCAACTCGAACAACAGCAAGCAGAGCTAGAACAGCATAAACTCCGCCTTCAAAAAGAGATTACGTTATTGACCCTCAAAATTGACGAGCTTGAACACGTACCAGAGGAGCCTCCCCACTGATCCTCATCGCGTAGCCGTAAATTGAGGGGCCATAGTAAGCCCCTGGGCCTTCAGATTAGGGATCTTCAGCCCGTTAACTTGGGGATCCTGAGGTATGTTAGCCTCGATCGTATGAAACTCTCCATTGAAAACGTCCGTAAAGCCTATGGCAAGCGTCTGATTGTCAAAGACGTAAGCCTACACCTCAGCCAAGGGGAAATTGTCGGGCTACTCGGCGGCAATGGCGCGGGTAAGACTACGACTTTTTATGTGCTCTGTGGCCTTGAGCACCCGGATCAGGGCCGTGTTTGTCTTGATGTTCAAGACATTACCGAAATTTCCATGAGTAAACGTGCCCGGTTGGGTATCGCCTATTTAGCCCAAGAACATAGCGTCTTTCAAAAGTTATCCGTCGAAGATAATTTGCTGTTGGTCATGGAGCAGACCCGGGTCCCTCGTGCCATCTGGAAGGTCAGGATCGAAGCCCTACTCACAGAATTTAACCTGCACCCCGTGCGCCAAAGCTTGGGGATCCAGCTCTCTGGGGGCGAAAAACGGCGGGTTGAGATCGCCCGTGCCCTAGCGGCTGGGGTCGAAGACCCTAAATTTCTCCTGCTCGATGAACCCTTTGCCGGGGTTGATCCCATTACCGTGGGCGATATTCAAGAAATGATCGCCCGGCTCAAGGCTAAGGGCATTGGTATTTTGATCACCGATCACCGCGTCGAGGCGACCCTCGCCATCACGGACCGGGCCTATATTCTCCACGAAGGCTCGATCTTGTGCGAAGGATCGCCCCAACTCCTGGCTGATGATGAACTGGTCCGTCGCTATTATCTGGGGGAGAATTTCCGGTTGTGATGGACCCATGAATGCTCAGGTTAAGCGCCTTGCCCTCCGGGTACGGGCCCCTGCGGAGCGGGCGATCCGGGCGGGGCACCCCTGGGTTTTTGATCAAAGTCTGATTGATCCCCCCCTAGGTCAATTGGGCGATCTGGGGGTAGTATTTGACCGCCGGGGACGGTTTATTGCCCTGGGTCTATGGGATCCCACCTCCCCGATCCGGCTTAGGGTCTTGACCCAAGAGCGGGTGGTCATTGGTCCCGATTGGTTTCAAGAACGGTTGATCCAAGCCCAGGAGCTACGCCAAATAGTCAGCAATAGCAACACCACGGGCTATCGTCTGATCCACGGTGAAAACGATCATTTGCCGGGGCTTATCATTGACCGATACGGATCTAGTTTGGTTCTCAAGCTCTATACCGGGGCTTGGGTTCCCCATCTAACTGAAATTATAAAAAGTATCCAAATCTGCTTTAGTCCTGAGCGGCTGATCCTACGTTTAAGCCGCAATATTCAAGCCCTGGGCCAGACATTCAACCTCAGGGACGGACAGGTTTTGATCGGGGATCTGCCCCCCGGCCCGGTGCTGTTTTACGAAAATGGCTTGGTTTTTGAAGCCGACATCATCCAGGGCCAGAAAACGGGCTTTTTTCTCGATCAACGGGAAAACCGGGCGCGGATCGGTGCCCTAGCGCGGGGTAAACGGGTACTCAATTGCTTTAGTTTCTCTGGGGGCTTCTCGGTGTACTGCGCCCAAGGAGGCTGTCGGGCCGTGACCAGTCTCGATCTGAGCGAGCATGCTTTAGCCAGTGCCCAGGACAATTTTGCCCACAATGGCTTAACTACGCCCCATGATCTGCTCAAGGGTGATGCCTTTGTCCTGTTGGGTACGCTGGCCCGTCAGGGGCAATGCTTTGATCTGGTAATTCTCGATCCTCCGTCGTTGGCCCCGCGCGCGCGGGATCATGATGCGGCCCTGAGTGGCTATAGCCGTCTGATCCGCTTGGGCTTAGGGGTATTGGCCCCCGGTGGAATTTTAGTCACCTGTTCTTGTTCAGCCCATGTGAGCCGGAGTGATTTTTTAGCCGTGATCACCGAAACCTTACGGCCCTATGACTATGAGCAGATAGCCTACACGGGCCATGCCCCGGATCATCCCGTGACCTTTGCTGAGTCTGATTATCTCAAATGTTGGATCGGCACGGTCCGCGACTAAACCCTAATCGCCTAGAGTGAATTAACTGTGTCAGTTAATCTATGCTGCGTACACTTCCGATTTGGGTTGGAAGCCTCGGTACTTTGCTTTTGGTGATCAATCGGACGATTAGTTTTAACCCCACCCCAGAGCAGACCCGTTCCGATGCCCTGGGGCTCATGATGGGGGCGGTCTTAGTCTTAGTTGGGGTGATCGCCCGTGATATTCAACCCGTACCTGCCCCAGTGATTACGATCCAAGCCCCTCAAGGAACTGAATTAGGGTCCGTTGCAGCGGATCTAGCCCCAGAGGTGACTTGGCTTGCCCAAACCCTGATTGATCATACCGCTGCGGTTAGTGTCCTGATCTGGGATCAAGGAACGCTGCTTTGGCGTAGTGGCTATTTGGGTACCCAGCCTTTTGCCTTAGGTCCCATCGCTACGCGGGTGCTCAAAACCCAAAAGTCCATTTATTTAGTCGACCTCAATCTTTTGCCGGGTCGGGAGGAATTTAATTATTTACCCCCAGGGATTCAAGCGGTAGTCTGTCAGCCTTTAGGAACAACGGGTATTTTGATCTTGGGTGCCAATCAGATCCGTAGCTTTCGTCCGGACGATCTCAAATGGATTGCTCGTCTTACAGAGCGGCTTTATCAACGCCTGAATAGTGATCGTAGGGACCCATAAGCGTCACTATTGACCTAGGTATAGACGTGATCGCTATGGAAACCCAAGGCTGTAACGCTCATGTGTACTCTGCTATACCGCACTGCGATTGTAAATAAGTTTTAACTATAGTTTGATAAAACACCTGGTTACAGTCTCCATCGCAAATCCTGTTACCCCCCCTGACTTCTTCTCTGGTAGGATGCACACGACTACCTACCCATGTACTTGCCCGACGGAGAACCTTATGGTTACAACAACCAAGCTCTACCGGCTTACAGCCACGGCGGTGCCTGCGCAGAATGCCGCAGGTAAGACCCCAGTTTCTTCCCAACCCGGTCAACATGTGCTGGTGGTGGATGACGGGTCAGACTGTACCCTGGCGGTGGTAGAAGCATTAGTTTCTAAAAATCTGCGGCCCTTAGTCCTCAAGGACACGGCCTTAGGGGAGTCCTTAGTAGGGGCACCCCTTTTAATTCTAGATACTGAAAATGTTGATGCCCTAGAAGCCTTGATCCAACGGGTCAAACAGGTCCACGGAAGTCTGGCTGGGGTGATTTATCTGGCGACCCAACCCATCGCCCCCCAAACGCCTTTACCCTTAGCGGGAGCGGCAGTACTTAAAGGGATCCGCGCTGCCATTGCCCTCGCCCGCGCCCTCGCCGATGGTGTAGGGGCGGCGCAATTTATGATCTTTGCGACCCAACGGGGCGGGGCACTGGGTTTAGACCCCTCGGTTCCTGATCTGTTGGGTGCTGGTTTAGAATCCCTGGCCCATCCTCTGGCCCTAGAAACGCCCCAGGTGATCTACCGGAGTGTAGACCTTGCCCCGGAGCTAACCCCCCAGCAAAAAGCCGAAGCCCTACTGGCTGAAATTTTAGTCCCCGCCAAAGAGCACAGTCATGTTTTTGGCTATGGTCCCGATGGCTCCCGCCAAGAATTAGCCCTGGAGGAGATCCCGGCCCCCCCTGGGTCTTTGGGCAGTGACCCGGTGGTGATCTTTGCGGGCGGCGCTCGGGGCATCGGTTCTGTATGTGCCCTAGAACTCGCCCGTCAAGCAGGGGGAGCCAAGATCCTGTTTTTGGGCCGTACCGCCCTTGACCCTGAGATCAAGACGTGGTTAAGCCTTAGCCCCGAAGCCCTCGATCAAAAAGGGGAAGCCTTCCGGCAGGAGTACCGCCGTACCCATCCGGGGGAGTCGCCCAAAAATGCCAAAGATAGCTGGGAAAAACGCCTACAGACCTTGCAGGTTTTTCAGACCCTAGCGCAGATTGAGCAATTGGGAGCTACGGCCCGTTATTTACCCGGTGTTGATGTGCGGGATCAGCGCTCCGTCGAGCGTTCCTTTAATGAAGTATTGAGTCTTTATGGGCGCGTCGATGCGGTTGTTTATGTTGCGGGGGCCGGGGGCGCTGCCACCGACCGGATCTTGACCCGCAAACGCTGGGAAGTGATCGATCAGGTGGTTCAAACCAAGTTTGTTGGGGCCTTGAACTTTTTAGAAGCCAGCCGTAAGGCCGGAGTACAGTTGTTTTTGAGCTTTGGATCGGTGGCCGGCCGTTTTGGCAATACCGGGCAGGTGGATTACGCCTGTGGCAATGCCCTGCTAACGGGGTTAACCCGGTTTCAAAATGCTAGTGGGCAATTGCCGAAGGCCAAGATGCTGGGCTGGGGCGCTTGGGATGGGGTAGGCATGGCGGTGAGCGGCCCAACCAAAGATCAATTGGTGGCCTACGGGGTGCAATTTATTACCCCCGAAGAAGGGGGCCGTTATTTTTATGAACAAATGACCCTTGAAGGGCCCCAAGAAGTCTATGTCACCCCTAGTTGGCTGGGGATGATGGATTTTTTAGTCCCGGCGGAAGGTAAGGCTACGCCCACCGAGCGTACCTTCCGCTACCTCCAACGTGTCGTGAGTCAAGATAGTCAAGCAATCATTACCGAGGTGGATCTAGATCCCACGGGGGACCCCTACTTAAATGATCACCGGCTCCAGGGGGTAAGTTGGGTGCCTGGGGCCATGGGTCTAGAAGTCGCCTGCGAAGCAGCCAGTACCCTGGTGCCGACCATGAGCGCCTACGGGATCAAGGATGTGAAGCTAGTCAAGGCAATTCGTCTGGTGCGCGATGAATCGATGATCCTCCGAACCGAGGCCCAGATCATCAGCCAGACCAATGGACGCAGTACGGTTCAAGTGACTCTACTGGGTAAGACGGCAAGCCGTAGTTGGACTTTTGCGGAATTGACGGTGCTGTTGGCCCAAGAGGTTCCGGTTGCTGAAATTCAACGCATGGGGGCGTATCCCTGGAAGGCAAAAGCTCCTGAGATTACTCACCTAGACCGGGATCAAATTTATCC
>JANNOF010000216.1:0-2064 GCA_031398925.1 Gloeobacteraceae cyanobacterium SOY_34_metabat_371
GCATCTGGTCGCCGTTATTTTATTGACCGCGCAGGTGGAATTCAAATCTGGGAAGGTCAGCAAATACCGACTGGAGCCAGAATTGGTAGGGTAGGGATGACTGGGCGCACTACTGGGCCACACCTCCACTGGGGATTAAAATATAGCAATAATTATGTAGACCCTGCACTTGTTTTGCGAGAAATGTTTTCCCAGCAAAAAGTTGCTAGAGGAAGGGCTTCAAGAGTACGTCCTCAACAGTCACAAGTCATAATTCAAGAGTCAAAATTTATTCGTGATTCTGGTTATTAGTCAGAATTATATTACAAATACAAAGTCAGAGCGGAAGAAGCAATCGCTCAGACTTTGCGCTAATTGAAAACTACTAAATCCGCATATGGGCTACTATTTAGCAATTGTTTGCTGCTGTTTGCGATTCTTCAATTTCAAACCCGCAGCCAAAGCAGTAACTGCTAAGAAAGTGCTGAACTCCTGTGAAGGTTCAGGAACAGATTGGATTTGTCCGCGCAACTCGCCTGAAGGCGAAAATGTTGTGTGGAGATTGAAGTAGAGATTGCCGTCTTGTAGCTGTTGAGCGAATGCATCTGTCAAAGGTTGAGTAGCATCGTCAAACCGCCAATCTCCTATAATTGTACCCGCAGTACTACCTGCGATCGGAGGTAGACTTGCATTGTCTAGATTGTGAATAATCGGCCCGTTTACACCCTGTGGAGCATTATGGATGTGTGCAAAGGGAGCAGCAATATTACCTACCAAGCCAGAGTAATTAACTAGATAGTTAAAGACCCAGCTACCAGCTTCACCAGTAAGTGTACCAGTTGCCGTGCCTATGCCTGGTGTATTAACAGGCGTTGGTCGTTCTTGAGCGCCATTTAGAATACTAGTAAAAGGCACAGTTATAGCATTAGCTGCTAAAGGTGTAAGTGAGCTGATGACTGCACTGAGTATAGTTCCACTTAACAAAAGTTTCATAACTAGTTTACCTAACTTAATAACTGTCTAAAAAGACACTCTACATTATTTGCATCCGTGAGAGGTTAAGGAAACTATACTTTTATCACGTTATATGGTTAAGAAAAGATTATAAATAGTTTATCGAAGAAAGGCAGAGGTAGAAGGCAGCTATGCTGACGGAAGAAATATAGAGGTTTTCCTTCTGTGCTTCGGCAAGCTCAGTGACCACCTCCTGCCTCCTCATCGATAATTCTGGCGGTTAAGAGATCGTGGCTTTCATCAAAGACACACCAATGTTATCAAATGTAGGTGTAGACCAGCGATCAACTACTTTGCCTATAACTGACATTTCTTGAACCAAGCGATCAAATTTCTCAGGGGTGAGGGACTGGGGCCCATCGGATAAAGCCTTAGCTGGATTGGGGTGAACTTCAATCATTAAGGCATCTGTACCAGCTGCGATCGCAGCCATTGCCATAGATGGAACATATTCAGACCTACCCGTACCATGACTAGGATCAATCATAATTGGTAAATGGGTAAGCGATCGCAACACCGGAAGCACCGATAAATCTAAAGTATTGCGCGCATATTTGCCATCAAAGGTTCTAATTCCGCGCTCACAAAGAATCACATTGGGATTTCCTGATGCCAAAATATATTCTGCTGCCATCAACCACTCGTCAATTGTGGCAGACATCCCCCGCTTGAGTAGCACGGGTTTATCTTGAGCGCCTACCTTTTTGAGCAACGAGAAGTTGTGCATATTTCGCGCCCCGATTTGGATTATGTCAGCTGTTTTCGCCACTGCTGGTAAATCGGCAGCATCCATGAGTTCTGTGACGATACCTAATCCTGTAGCTTCCCGCGATGCTGCTAACAAATCTAAAGCGCTTTCACCATAACCTTGAAAGGCATAAGGTGAGGTGCGAGGTTTATAAGCTCCGCCACGCAGAAAGTGCGCTCCTGCTGCCTTGACGCGCTTTGCCGTTTCGACAATCATCGCTTCATTTTCAACGGAACAAGGCCCGGCTACTACTACGATGGGATGAAGTTCGCCGAAATAGACATCACCGTTAGGTGTAGGTACAACAACCTCGCTAGCTTCTC
>JANNOF010000053.1:0-2354 GCA_031398925.1 Gloeobacteraceae cyanobacterium SOY_34_metabat_371
AATTGGGCTTGAGCGCTATTGCCAATGATCTGTGTGGCCAAGGCTAAAAAGCTGATCAGCGATAGGCGCTGGATCACTTGGTATAACGATAAGGATCTACTCAGAAACTGTGACATGGGGTTACGCTCATGAATGAAGATCTTAAGCCAACATTAGGATACCGTGCCATAAACGAAACTAAAAACAAATTTATTGATCTGCTAATTTATTGATCTGCTAAACTCAATCCTCCTCGTCAGGGAGCTTGCAACCCCCGAGATCCCCGACAACACAAGGTCGAGCTGTTGATCTTAGCTCCCCATAATTGGGGCGGGGGGCCTGTTTTATCTAAGCGTAGGACCGTAGATCTTTAGGATCACCCAAACTTGATATCAGTCCCTTGAATATTTTTAGGCCATGATCTATTGAGCATCCATATATTCTTCATGCCACGCCATCTGGATCGCCTCTAGGATTCCTTCATTTGATTTTTGGGGATCATCATCAAAGTCGGGCAATTGTACCACCCAACTATGGAGATCCGTAAAGCGTACCGTTAAGGGATCTAGATCGGGAAAGCGTTCTAATAGGGCCAGCCCCAAGTCTTCCGTATCCCGCCAAGTTAGTTTGATCATGCTTATTGCTCACAAAAGAGTTTTTAAGAACGGGTCCACTGCACCGCAACAAAATGGCTTGGTCTGCCCAGCCAGTCTTTTTGTTTTTTGACACTCAAAATTTCTAGATCTAACGGTATGGCGGTGGTGACATGACGTTGGGCCAGGGCACCTAGGGAACTAGCAAATAGTGAAGCCCCATAGATCGCAAGGCCCACTCCGAGTATTTGCGCGAAGGGACGCGCTGGTAAGATGCGATTTATGCCTACGGACAAGCCCATAGTCAACAACATTCCCACCGAAATATTGGTGCCACAGCGCGGATGTACCGCCAGATCCGGTGCTCCTTTTTTAAAGCGGGCCAAGGCCTCATGGGCCGCCTGTTCTAGATCTGAGGTTTCAACTGGACCATAGATATAAAAACCCTTTGCGGTCGAAGTTCCCCCCAGGGACATACGGGGCTGCTGCTCCGATAGCACCCAAACCGTGCCATGTTCAAGGGCATGACATTGGCGCAAAGCCTCAAGGTTAAAAAAAGACTCTTGGCGTAGCGTTTGAGCTGCGGCGCTAGTCACGACAACCTCCTAACTAAGGGAATAGGGCGTAGATTCTTGGGTGATCTCTGCGATCAGGGTTTCTAACTGTTCCGCCTGAATGCGGTAGACTTCGTTACAGAAATGACAGGTCGCCTCGGCCCCTTGGTCTTTTTCAATCATATCGACCAGTTCACTAATTCCTAGCATTTTTAGCGCACCCAGGACCCGGTCTTCGGTACAACCGCAGGCAAAACGTACCAGTTGCACTTCAGGAAAGACCACCAGATCCTGTTCCCCTAGGATCTCTTCGAGAATTTGAACTAAACCTTTACCGGAACGCAAATAGGTCGTAATTCCTTGGACGGTACTGAGGCGTTCTTCCAACCATTGGGCGAGGTGATCCTCTGCTCCCGGCAAAAGTTGGATTAAGAGTCCACCCGCGGCTTCTACGCCCAAGCTACTCACAAAGACACCCAAGATCACCGCAGACGCAGTTTGCTCCGAAGTACTTAAATAATGGGTAATATCTTCACCGATCTCGCCGCTTACAAGTTCTACCGTTCCTGAGTAGGGGTAACCATAGCCTAGGTCTTTGACAACGTGCAAAAAGCCCGTATTGCCCACTGCTGCCCCCACATCTAGCTTGCCCTTAGGACTAGGGGGTAATTCTAACTGGGGATTTTTAACATAGCCCCGTACGGTCCCATCGGCCCCGGCATCCACAAAGATCCCGCCTAGGGGGCCATCGCCCAGGACGCGGAGATTTACCCGTGCTCCCTCGGCCTTGAGATTACAACTGAGCAATAAACCCGCCGTCAGGGTCCGGCCCAAAGCCGCACTTGCTACCCAGGAGAGGTTATGCCGGGCCCGGGCTTCCTCGACTAAACGGGTACTGATTACCCCAATAGCTTGGATCATGCCTCCGGCGGCTGTGGCGCGGATCAACTGGTCTGCCATGTACATCCCCTTAGTACTCTTTCTATTTTCCCTCAGACGGGCGACTGAGGATACGGTGTACCTCACGTAGGCTGAGATCAAATTCTTCAAAAGCCAGTTCTTCTTCGCGGTAGCGCCACCGCAGATAATAATCCGTGATCCGCGCGCAGGGTGTTTGGATCTGGGGTTCAAGTTGGCCCAAAAACTCTAAAGGAGTCTGGTGGGGCATTTTTACCGTTCCTTGACGCGCCAAAAGATCGAGCATTTGTTGATAAAAACGTTGACACCA
>JANNOF010000091.1:0-1609 GCA_031398925.1 Gloeobacteraceae cyanobacterium SOY_34_metabat_371
CACGCGAACAGCCCGTAACGTTTTTTGATATCGGTATGCCCCGCAATATTGCCCCGGATGTCAATCAACTTCCCGGTGTCTGGTCCTACAATATTGACGACCTAAAGCAAGTGGTGGATAGCAATTTAGCCTATCGCCAACAGATGGTCCAGCAATCAGAGCTGTTACTCGAAGAAGAACTCGATAAGTTTATCGAATGGTGGCGGTTTACCCTAGAGGCTGTACCTACTTTGGTATCGTTGCGCCAAAAGGTAGAATCGATCCGGCTCCAGGAGCTGGAGAAAGCCCTGTCCCGTCTAGGCAGCGAATTTGCCGGACGGCATAAAGATGTGATTGATGGGCTGACCCG
Organism: Gloeobacteraceae cyanobacterium SOY_34_metabat_371; assembly: GCA_031398925.1. Classification (GTDB taxonomy): domain Bacteria; phylum Cyanobacteriota; class Cyanobacteriia; order Gloeobacterales; family Anthocerotibacteraceae; genus JANNOF01. The sequence continues at coordinate 350 of JANNOF010000091.1, forward strand.
CGCCATTGTCAATAAGATCCTCCATGATCCGGTGCTTAAACTCCGGGCCGAACAAGATGTCCAAGTACGCCGTCAAGCCATGCAAGCCCTCCAAGTCTTGTTTAATCTTGAGCCTGGAAATGGCAATGGTTGAGACCCTAGACGAGCTAGGTTAAAACCAATTTAAGGAATTTTCCCCGCTAGGTCTGTGGTACCCTGAGCATGTGTGACCGAGAAGATACTCATGACGCAGACCATCTTGGTAGTGGAAGATGAAGAATTAATCCGCGAAACCGTGGCGCTAAATCTTGAGGGTGAGGGCTATCAAGTATTGCTCTCCGATAACGGTCGCACCGCCCTTAGCACCGTGCGTGAAGCCGAACAATTAGACTTAATTATCTTAGATTTGATGCTCCCTTCGCTTAATGGCCTGGACATATGCCGCTTGTTACGGAAAGAAGGTAATACGGTCCCGATCTTGATGCTCACTGCAAAAAGTACTGAGGCGGACCGAGTTTTGGGCCTAGAAGTCGGTGCAGATGACTATCTGGCCAAACCTTTTGGAATGCGTGAACTGGTGGCCCGGTGTCGGGCCTTGCTACGGCGTCATTACCGCTATGCCACCGTCAATCTCCGGTGCCGTGACATATGCCTTGATCCCGAAGAATGTCGCGTAAGTGTCAAAGGCCAAACCGTTGATCTTTCACCAAAAGAATTTCGATTGCTAGAACTATTCATGCGCAATCCCCGGCGGGTATGGTCTCGCGATCAATTACTCGAAAGGGTTTGGGGACCAGATTTCATGGGCGAAAGCAAAACCGTCGATGTGCATATCCGTTGGCTACGCGAAAAGCTAGAAGAACTCCCTAGTCGCCCTGAGTATCTGGTTACGGTCCGCGGCTTCGGGTATCGCTTTGGCTAGGCGTTGGTTGCTGGCACTACTCTTGGGGATTTTGATCCAACCTGTTCAGGCCCAAGATCTCCCCGATTGGTTGGCCCAGCAGGTCCAAGCAGGTACGATCACCCGCGAGGAAGCTCTTTTATTAGCAGGTCAGCGTCCTGATTTACAAGGGGCAAAGCTAACTCCCCTTAAGGATTTTTTAAATCAAGGGGTGCTTAAGGCCCAAGCCGGAGACTATCCGGGCGCCCTAAAAGACTTTGATCAGGCCATTGGGATCAATCCCCAGGATGCCCCCGCCTACGTCAACCGAGCCGGGATCCGCCTCTTGATCGGGGATGCCCAGGGGGCTTTTGCTGATTTTACCCAAGCCATAGAACTCA
>JANNOF010000092.1:0-28125 GCA_031398925.1 Gloeobacteraceae cyanobacterium SOY_34_metabat_371
GTTCCCCGTTGATCTGCTCGGCTACGTCCGGCGGCCGCTTGCGGCACGAAGCGCCTACGAGCCCCTCAGGGCAACGGCGGTCTTCAGGGATGCCCAAACCAATCAAAGCTCCAACCAAACCGCCTGTTGCTGCACCGATAGCGCCACCGGCAAGGGTGGTTGCTATGGCGGTACCTATTGCTCCTGCGGTCATTACCGGGCCGATGCCAGGAATAGCCAGTGCCCCAATACCTACCAATAATCCGGTCAAACCACCTACAACACCGCCGGTAGTAGCACCTTTAGCTGCACCTTCGTCGGCCTTGTTACCGAGACCATCTTTGACTTCAGCACCGGCAATGTTCCCATGATCTTCTTCATGCTTGGAGATGACTGATACATCGCTCATGTCAAAACCTGCATCCCGCAATTGGGTCAAAGCCCGTTCCGCTTGCGTCCGATCAGAAAACGTTCCCACTGAACGACGAATTTCGTTGATTGCCATTACTGGCTCCTTAAAATGTATTCAACTGAATTGTAGAATTTTGACCTTAAGTGCTACCTCCTCCCACGGGTACATTTGCGTCCCGTTTATTTCTGTCAGCAGGAGTATGGCGGTTTAGGTAGATAAATTTTATGCAAAAAATAATCATTCATCCCCTGATTACGACTTTAGTTTTTTATTTTTGGGCTTTACATTTGACGGCTAGATATGCTGTTGCGTGCTGGTTGCAATTTTATAATCTATACCTATTGATCAGCATAAATAAATCTGACTACTCCTTATAATCCACTGCTTGAAAAAATTGAGCAGAGGAGCCACTTTAATGCTAAGCGTATTTGATTACATCCTCTCCTTAGCCTCTAGGTGCTAGGGCTAGGGCAATAATCCAAAGATCAAACAACAGCAAGAGAATTACACAACCGAGCAGTGTCAAATACATCCAAGGCTGGGCTAAGGGCTTTACTTTAGTTGTATCTAGACCGGTTTGGGCTTCGAGCAGTCGCAAAAATTGTGCAAAACCCGCAATTCTCATCGGCAGAAGAAAATAGTTATTTTGATGATCGGCTAAATAATGCACCCACCCGCCTTGACCTGTTTTACGGGAATGGATCCCTTTAATTTCAGCCCACGGGATCTGCCAGCCCTTGACTAAAAAATGAGGTACCCACGGGGCATAGCCTACCCGAACGCCGATCCCATCCAACATCACCCGTTGGCTCATCAGCCCCACTAAAATCAGACCCCCTAAGCCCACCCCCACCAGCATCCACGGCAAAAAGACCGTGGCTTTTTGGTAATAAAGAATAAAGGGCAAGGGCAAAATCAAGGCCACAAGCAAGCCATAGAGCGTGAAACGCACCAAGGGCGAGATCCGAAAAAGATGTTCAGAATTCATAGATAAGATCTAAAGAGTCTGTTCAGGGGTGAGTCCTTTTGCTAATTTAGTGTAGCCCTATACGCTATGAGGGATCCGCTTGGCCTCCTCGACTTCGACCATTTCGTCCGTAGATACGTTTTTGCAAGAATTGCTCACCATCCAACAAGCAGGATCTAAAAACGTCGCGATTCTTGGCTCCCGCCATGTGCCTTGGACCCACCAACAGTTGGTTGAGATGCTCAGCTATGCCCTCGCCTTGACGGGGAATCGGATCTTGACTTCCGGGGCCACAGGGACCAATTTGGCGGTAATCCGTGGGGTTTTGAGGGCTGATCCTAAAATGCTCACGGTGATCCTTCCTCAAGTCCTAGAACGCCAGCCCAAAGAATCTCAAGAACAATTAGAAACGGTGATCCAGCTCATTGAGCACCCGGAGTATAACGATCTGCCCTTGGCCGAGGCCAGTCTGTTGTGCAATGAAGAGATCATTTCTAAATGCCAGCAGCTCATTTGTTTTGCCTTTCATGACTCTAGGACACTGCTCGCCGCGTGTCAGCAAGCCGAAGAACTCCGCAAAATTGTGACCCTCTTTTTCTTGGATTGAGGAGCATTGTATGGAGCAGTTGTTTGATCCCTGTGATCCTTTGGGAGACCGGATTAGTTCCTGCGAATTGATCCAGTCTGTAGGGGACGATGCCATGATCTGCGCCGCCGCGCGCGTCTCCTATGGCAATGATCTCAAAAGCCGGTCCGATGAGGAAAACTTTAAATTGATCCGTTACCTACTTAAGCATCAGCACGGCAGTCCCTTAGAACATAACCTGATCACCTATCGCGTTAAGGCTCCGCTTTATGTCGTCCAAGAAATGCTACGCCATCGGGTGGGTACCAACTTTAACCAGCAATCTCATCGCTATCTAGATCTGACCCAACAAAAAGCGCCTGCCGAATTTTATATCCCCCAAGTTTTTCGGGGGCAAAGTAAATCCAACCGCCAAGCCTCCGTTGCTTCTGAAACCTTGGATCAGGCCCACGCCCGTCAGCGTTATCAAGAAGGTTTAACCTTGGCCTATCAAGCCTATGAAGACCTGATCCAATCTGGGGTAGCCCGTGAACAAGCCAGGGGGCTGATTCCCCATTGCACCTATACCAGTCTCTATTTCACGGTCAATGTGCGTTCTCTACTGCATTTTTTGGGCCTACGGTTAAGTCCCGATGCCCAATGGGAGATCCAGCAATATGCCCTTAGTTTTAAAGCCTTGGCTGAACCCATCTTCCCTCAGACGTTTAGGGCCTGGACTGAATTGAACCCTTAGGAAATTTTGGAGATCAAGGCCAAGCCCATATCATACAGATATGCAACCCTTACCCACCGTGATCATTCCCGGCTACTTTGCCACGGCGCAAGAATACGCACCCTTAGCGAACGATCTAATCCAACAGGGGATCCCGGCTACTGTTGTGCCCTTAGGCTTAGGCCATTGGCTGCCTACCTTGGGGGGTAAACCCGTCACCCCGGTACTCCAGATCATTGCCCGGACCATAACAGAGGTTTGCACCCGCCACCAAACTAAGCAGGTCAATCTGGTGGGTCACTCGGCGGGAGGTTGGATCGCTCGGATCCTAATGGGTGAAAAACCCTACGCTGGCCTAACCTGGGGTCGCTATGCTCAGGTAGCTAAACTGATCACCTTGGGTACGCCGCATCTCAGCCAAGAGCGCTACACGCGCACCAATATGGACTTTGTTAACAACACCTATCCCGGTGCCTTTCAGCCTAGTGTGCGCTATGTCTGCTTGGCGGGTCGTGCGGTCGCCGGATCTACCAATTGGTTTACCCGTCAAAGCTATCTTTTGACCTGTGGTTTAGGAGACTGCTGGGGCGATGGGATCACCCCGATCCAAGCGGCACACTTAGCTGGTGCTGAGAATGTGACGTTAGAAAATGTCTTTCATTCGCCCCGCAAAAATCGTCGTTGGTACGGATCTCCAGATGTTTTAGCCCAATGGATCGATTATTTGCGCTGAGCTTTTCTGACCCCACCGATAAAGAACATCGGGAGCCGATTCGGGGGGTGGACTGGTCCCAAAACCTACGGCTATAAAGCCATGTTTTTCATAAAATGCCCGTGCTGAGTAGTTCGCTTGATGGGTATGCAATTCAAGACCCTGGGGATGCAACGATTTGGCATGATCGATTAAAGAGCTGCCCCACCCTTGACGTTGATCACACGGGTCCACATACAGCCGATCAATATAATGCTGTTTTAGGGCCATAAAGGCGACTACCCGTTCCTCATCAAGGGCGACCCATAGCGCACACCGTGTAGCTATATCGGGTTGGAATACGTGCTGCGCCTGTGGCAGGCTAAACGTTTGCCAAGCCGGAAGAAAAGTGTAAGCGGCACGCCCGGATCGATACCAGATAGCAACAACCGCCGATTCATCGGTTGGGCGATAGGGACGGATCAATTGGTTAAAACAGGTCACAGATCAAGAACGTTTAGGGGTATTAGCCAAGCCTGTATAGGTAAAGACCCGGATCTGTAAAGGAGTTTTAGGGATCTGCAAAGGTGAAAGGCTGATCTCTGGGCCGGGGTAAATTTTTTGGGCTTCTTTAGGAAATTCAGCTAAAAAAGGCTCAACCGGGCTTAGATCACAGCTTTCAGCAGCGCCGGGAGTGCGGTAATGGGTCGGCACCACCAACCGGGGATTCAGGGCCTTAACGGTTTCTAGGGCAAGGGCGGCATCAAAAGCCTTTTGCCCGCCCCCAACGGGTACAAAGGCAATATCGGGTTGCCCAATCAAGATCCGTTCTTCGGGGGTCAAGGGGGCGGCGATCCCACCCAGGTGGACTAAATTGATCCCCCCTTGGGTCCAGCGCCAAACCACGTTGATCCCAAATTGTAGACCCTGTTTTTTGTCATGAAACGTACGAATACCTTGGAGCTTAAGGCCCTCAATGTCATAGGCACCGGGCTGATAGAGCACACGGGGATTACCGGGAACGACATCAATCGCCCCCTCATCAAACAACCGCGAACTCATCAAGACCAGATCCGCGGTCTCTCTGGGGGTCCGGTAGCCTTGGGTACAGGCCACGGAGCGGAAAGGATTGACCAGAATTCGTCCCTCACGGGAAGTAAACAGAAAACTGGTATGCCCGAGCCAACGGATCTGAAGGGTCGGTTGCCCTTGGGCCAGTAAAGGGGAACCTAGGGGCCAGGCCCCAGCCATCAACAAGAATTTACGTCGCAGCGTTACCATAATGACCCAAATCGTGATCCAAGAAGTTCTGTAAAAGTGCCTTACCTACCGGGGTGAGAATGCTTTCTGGATGAAACTGGACACCCTGGACCCACGGATAAATACGGTGTTGCACGCCCATGATCGTACCATCCTCGGTCCACGCTGTTACGGCTAAAACCTCGGGACACGTTTGGGGTTCGATCACCAACGAATGATAGCGCGTTGCAGTAAAAGGTTCCGGTAACCCCTGAAAAACCCCTCCGCAGTGATGATAAATTTCAGAAGTCTTGCCATGCATCAGTTTTTCGGCACGGATTACGCGCCCACCATAGACTTCTGCTAGGCATTGATGCCCCAGACACACGCCCAAAATCGGGATCTTGGGGGCGAGTTGGCGGATCACCTCAAGGCAAATACCCGAAGACAAGGGATGCCCTGGTCCGGGCGAGATGACAATGCGTTCGGCCGTGAGCAAATCTTGCACCGTACATTGATCATTGCGGTACACCGTAGGCGGTGCCCCAAGTTCACCCAAGTACTGGACCAAGTTGTAGGTGAAACTATCGTAGTTATCGAGAACAACGGTGGCTGGGGTGCGAAGCATAGGAAACTTAAGATCTACGTCTTCTAACCGTAGACTGATTTCGTATGAATCGCTACACTGAAGCACACAGTATTACCACTGTTGCATTGTTTGATCTGCCGCCGAGGAACTCTCATGAAAGCCACTGGAGCGCAAGCCGTCATCGATAGCATCTGTCGCCAAGGAGCACGCCATATTTTTGGCTATCCTGGTGGGGCTATTTTGCCCATTTACGACGAGATCTATAGGGCTGAAGCCGCAGGGAAGATTGAGCATTTTCTCACCCGCCACGAACAAGGGGCTGCCCATGCCGCCGATGGCTATGCCCGCGCTACCGGGCGCGTGGGGGTCTGTGTGGCAACCTCTGGGCCGGGGGCGACCAACTTAGTGACGGGGCTAGCCACCGCCCATATGGACTCGGTGCCCATGGTCGCGATCACCGGACAGGTGCCCAGCTATATGATTGGCTCCGATGCTTTTCAAGAAGCAGATATTTTTGGGATCACCCTCCCCATTGTTAAACACTCGTATATGCTCCAATCGACCCACGAGATCAGCCGGGTCATGGCCGAAGCCTTTTATATTGCAGGCAGCGGTCGTCCAGGGCCTGTTCTGGTCGATATTCCCAAGGACATTGGGCAAGAAAGTTTTGACTATGAACCGGTCGAAAAAGTCCAGATCCCAGGCTATCGCCCGACTTTGCGCGGTAATCCCCGGCAGATCAGTGCCGCTGCCAAACTTATTTTAGAATCCGAGCGGCCCCTGCTTTATGTCGGTGGGGGCGCGATTGCCAGTGGTTCGCACAAAGAATTACTCGCCCTAGCCGAGCGTTGTCTGATCCCGGTGACCACGACTTTGATGGGCAAAGGATCGTTTCCAGAGACCCATCCCCTAGCCCTGGGCATGTTAGGGATGCATGGCACCGCTTTTGCTAATTTTTCTGTGACTGAATGTGATCTTTTGATTGCGGTCGGCGCCAGATTTGATGACCGGGTAACGGGCCGTCTTGATGCCTTTGCCAGCCGTGCCAAAGTGATCCACATCGATATCGATCCGGCGGAAGTCGGCAAAAATCGGACCCCCGAAGTCCCGATTGTGGGCGATGTACGGCAGGTCTTGATCGAACTTTTACAAAAATTAGAAGAATTCATTCCCCATTCCCACAAATGGCTAGAGCGGATTGATCGTTGGCGTAAAGAGTATCCCCTCGACACCCCCCACGATGGGGTCCAGATCTACCCGCAAGAAGTCATGATTGGTTTTCGCAATCAGGCGCCCCATGCTTACTACACCACCGATGTGGGCCAACATCAAATGTGGGCCGCCCAATACCTTACCAATGGGCCCCGTCAATGGATCTCCTCGGGGGGCTTGGGGACCATGGGTTACGGCTATCCGGCGGCCCTAGGGGTTCAAGTCGGGGTACCGGGGGAAGATGTAGTGTGTTTGGCTGGAGATGCTAGTTTTCAAATGAACCTCCAGGAAATCGGCACCGCCGTGCAATACAATCTGCCCGTTAAATGCGCGATCATCAACAATGGTTGGCAGGGTATGGTCCGCCAGTGGCAAGAAACTTTTTATGAGGAGCGGTATTCCCATTCCAACATGACCCTGGGCACCCCTGATTTTGTGAAACTTGCCGAAGCCTACGGGATCAAAGGAATGCTGATCGATCACCCGGATCAACTCCAAGCCGGGATCGCGGAACTGATGGCTGCGGACGGCCCGGTAGTTGCCGATTTCAAAGTGGTCCGCGATGCCAATTGTTATCCGATGGTGGCCCCAGGACAAAGTAATGCGCAAATGATCGGCTTACCTAAACCTGTCCCCATCGATCTCAACCGGATCGAGTTGATCTATTGCCCTAACTGCGGGGCTAAAAATCCCTCGACTAATAACTTCTGTCCTGTGTGCGGCGGTAAGTTGTAACTGTCCATGAAATAAAGCTAATACATCAGAACCAAAGCTAGAGCGGATCACAGGTGTCCAAATGTCCGCACGTTATTCTTCTTTAGTCAAATGTTCCCGATCAGGAACATTTGCGGTAAAAAGGGCTAAAGTAGAGAAAATGTTATCGAGCGGGAACATGGACGCAGTAAGAGTGAAAGATACTCAAAATTTGGGACGATTGGTACGTCAAATCCGTACATCCCAGTCCATAACCCAAGATGAGCTTGCGCTGACTGCAGGGGCCAGTCGTCGTTTTATCATCGAGTTGGAGCAGGGTAAGCCCACAGCTCAGATCGGAAAGGTATTGACCGTCCTGCAAACCTTGGGCATTCGTGTTGATTTGATTCCTCCCCCCTATTGAGGTGACCGGATGAGCCGCCAGCTTGCTGTGTATCTTTTTGATATTTTAGTTGGGTACTTAGATCAGGATAGTTCAGGAAACCTCAGTTTTAAGTATGTTGATGATTATATTGGGAGCGGGAAGCCGATTTCACAATCACTGCCGCTAGTACCTTCTAGAATATTTAAACATCGGGAAGCCCGTCCTTTTTTTGGTGGTTTACTTCCCGATGAGAAACAACGAGATAAAATCGCTCAAAATCTACAAATTTCTAAAAAAAATGATTTTGCTATGCTTAAGGGTATTGGGGGAGAATGTGCAGGCGCAATTACTTTACTCATATCAGGATCAATACCAATCAAAACTTATGATGAATCAAGCTATCGCGTGATCACGGAAAAAGATTTATATGGATACTTTACGCAACTGCCTAATCATCCCCTGCTAACGGGTGATGGAGGAGTACGATTAAGTCTTGCTGGAGCACAAAATAAAATGGTTGTATACAAAAATAATGATCAAATTGCTTTAACATTTGATGGCGCTCCCAGTTCCCATATTATTAAACCCTCCATTGCAAATTGTGAGGATACGGTTTTTAATGAAGGCTTTTGTTTAATGTTGGCGAAACAATATGGACTTAATGCCGTTGAGGTGGAGATTTGTAAAGCTATAACTAGTCCTTACCTTTTAATTAAACGATATGACCGTTATTTAGATGATTCGGGTAAATTACAGCGTTTACATCAAGAGGATTTTTGTCAAGCGCTAGGAATTCCTCCAGAGTGGAAGTATCAAAATGAAGGTGGGCCAACGCTAAAACAATGTTTTGATTTAGTCAGAAGCTCTACAGCTCGTCCTGCAAAGGAATTGTTAAAGCTACTTGATGCTCTTTTTTTTACTATACTCGTAGGCAATAATGATGCCCATGGTAAAAACTACTCCTTAGTTTATGGCAAAGCTGGCATTGAGCTTGCGCCAATTTATGATGTACTTTCTACAGTGGTATATCCAGATTTAATCCCACACTTTGCAATGAAACTAGATAAAAAAAGTAATTTGAATGACTTATATTTCTGTAATTGGAAACAATTTGCTGTTGATGTTGGTATGGCCTTTCCGAAAGTGAGAACAAGACTACGCACCATGGCTCAAAATCTTCCAACCCATGCAAATAGCTTGCAGCTAGAGTTTAAAACAAGGGGCATTGACAAGCCGATTATTGGAAAAATTGTAACGGTAATCCAGGACCGCGCGCACTTGATCCTTAAGCATCTTGATCCTCCTCAAGGGTTGCCGTAGGAATTGGGAAAGAGCATGTTACCAGCTATAGCGTAGGGCTTCTAGGAGCGCACGGGCTTTATTAAGGGTTTCGGCATACTCAGCACTCGGTACCGAATCCGCCACGATCCCGGCCCCGGCCTGGACAGAGACTGTTTGGTTCTGAACGATCATCGTGCGGATCGTAATTGCCGTATTTAGCTCACCATCAAAACTGTAGTAGCCGTACGCCCCAGAGTAGATCCCGCGCCCGGTGGGTTCTAACTCGTGAATGATCTCCATCGCGCGGATCTTGGGTGCCCCACTGACGGTCCCCGCCGGAAATGTTGCCTTAAGCAGATCCCAGGCATTTTTATCCGTGTCTAGGGTACCTGTGATGTTACTGACAATATGCATCACATGGGAATAGCGTTCGATCATCATCAGTTCCGTGGTCTGGACGGTGCCCCACTGACAGACGCGGCCCAGATCGTTACGGCCTAGATCCACCAACATCACATGTTCAGCCCGTTCTTTGGGATCGGCGAGCAGTTCGATCCCCAGGGCCTCATCTTCAAGGGGTGTTTTACCCCGAGGACGGGTTCCGGCAATGGGGCGCACCGTAGCGCGTTGGGTCTGGTCTATGGTTTCTAGTTTGACCATGATCTCTGGACTAGAGCCAATAAGTTGAAAATCGCCAAATTGAAAATAAGCCATATAGGGGGAAGGATTGATCACCCGCAGGGCGCGATAAAGCGTAAAAGGATCCCCGGTATAGGGTACGCTCAGGCGTTGTGAGAGGACAACTTGAAAAATATCCCCCGCCAAAATGTACTCTTGGGCGGCTAAGACCGCTCGTTCAAAGTCGGCGGTTGAAAAATTACTGGTGGGTTGGGGTCGGTCTGGAGTAGCCCGCCAATCTAAAACAGGCCACGCCTCGGCTAGGGGTTTACGGAGTTGGTTGACCAATTGATCCAAACGGTCTTGGCCTTGGGCATACAGTAGCTCTAGGTCTGCGGTGCGGGTATCAACCCAAACCACCGCCCAAATCTTGCGTTGGACCTGATCAAAAACCAAAAGCTGATCCATTTGCATCCACATGCCACCGGGCAAGGTGCTGGGATAAACCGGGACTCTGGGTTCGATCCAACGGATCATTTCATAGCCCCAAAAGCCAAATAGCCCTCCTAATCCAGGGGGTAATTCGGGTAAACGCACGGGCTGATAGGGATCGAGACATTGTTCTAAAATCTGCCACGGATCGCCTTCGTGTATCACGGTTTCACCCGTGCGAAACCGTTGATGGCACTGATCGCCCTGTAGGGTCAAGGTCCACAGAGGATCACAGCCCAAAAAGCTATAGCGTCCAATGCGCTCACCGCCTTCGACGGACTCCAGCAAAAAACTGTATTTGTGGCCCCGGCACACCCGGACCCAACCGGATACGGGCGTTTCTAGATCCGCTAGAAGCTCCCGGTACAACGGAATAAAGTTGCCCTCTTGGGCTAAAGCCCGAAACCGTTCAAAGTCTTGCATGGCACTATTTTGACATCTATTGGGATCGAGTAAAATAAGCAACCCCGATCGATCCTAAGCCCCCAGTTCCAGCAGGGCAGAGAGTGCGCTATCTTGGGGAGACGCTTGGGATCTTAGAATGCGTTCCGATTACTGTGCCGAAATGACCCTTGCTTCCCTAAATCAATCGGTAACGGTCTGTGGTTGGATCGACCGCAGACGTGATTTGGGCGGGGTAATCTTTGTGGAGGTGCGGGATCGTTCCGGGGTGATCCAGGTAGTCCTAGACCCCGATCAATTCCCCGCAGCCCAGGGGTTACGCAGTGAATTTGTGGTTCAGATCACGGGAATTTTAAGCAAGCGGCCCCCGGAATCAGTAAATCCCAAGTTGCCCACGGGGGATTTTGAGATTAAGGCCCAGGGTTTGACCATTCTCAATCGGGCCAAGACCCCGCCCTTTAGCATCACCGATGATCAAGAAGTAGATGAAAAACTCCGGCTGCAATACCGTTATTTAGACCTGCGCCGCCCCCAACTGCAAGCCAAGATCCGCTTGCGGCATCGCATTGTTCAGGTGATCCGGGGTTATTTAGAAGCCAACGGCTTTATCGAAATAGAGACGCCGATTTTGACCAAGTCCACCCCCGAAGGGGCCAGAGACTTTTTGGTGCCCTCTAGGGTCAATCCAGGGGAATGGTACGCACTCCCCCAATCCCCCCAACTGTTTAAACAGATCCTGATGGTGGCGGGTTTTGATCGCTATTATCAAGTCGCCCGTTGTTTTCGCGATGAAGACCTCCGGGCGAACCGTCAGCCCGAGTTTACCCAAATCGATCTGGAGTTGAGCTTTGTCGATCAGGAAGATGTAATCCGGCTCAATGAAGCCTTGATCCAAGAAATTTTTCTCCAGATCAAGGGCGTAGCCATTGAAGCCCCCTTTAAACGTCTGAGCTACAAAGAAGCCATGGACCGTTATGGTTCAGATAAACCGGATACGCGCTTTGGTTTAGAACTTATCGATCTGAGTAGCCTCTTTCAGGGCACAGGCTTTAAAGTTTTTGCCTCTGTTCTGGCAAGCGGTGGGGTGATCAAATGCCTGACCATTGCGGGCGGCGATGAAAAAATCTCCAATACGCGGATCAAACCCGGTGGGGATCTATTTAATCTGGTTTGCCAGTTTGGAGCCAAGGGACTCGCCTTTATTCGGGTCCGAGGGACGCAAGCAGAACCCCAACTCGAAACCATCGGAGCACTCAAAGATAGTCTCACTGCCGAAAAGATCCAACATCTTTTGGCCACGACCCAAGCGCAACCGGGGGATATTATCTTGTTTGGGGCTGGCCCTCGCGCCGTGGTCAATGAATATTTAGGCCGCCTACGCCTATTTTTGGGGGCCGAACTGGGCCTGATCGATCCAGAGCGTAATGATCTGTTGTGGATCACGGAATTTCCCATGTTTGAATTTAACCCCACCGAAAACCGCCTGACCGCCGTACATCATCCTTTTACCGCGCCCCATCCTGAGGATCTAGATAACCTCGCCGAAGCTAGGGCCTTGGCCTACGATGTGGTGTGGAACGGGGAAGAATTAGGGGGCGGGTCGATCCGGATTCATCAACGGGAGATCCAAGAAAAAGTCTTTGCGGCCCTTAATTTAGATATGGATCAAGCCCGTGAGCAATTTGGCTTTTTACTCGAAGCCTTTGAGTATGGTGCGCCGCCCCACGGCGGGATCGCCTATGGACTTGACCGGATGATCATGCTATTTAGTCATGCCGAGTCGATCCGTGAAGTCATTGCCTTTCCTAAGACCCAAAAGGCGCAAGATCTCATGTCCGGTGCCCCAGCGGGGGTGAGTAACCGCCAACTTGCGGACCTCCAAGTGCGCTCTACCTATCAACCGGGTTTAAACCAATGATCCGTATCTTGCTGTTGTTGACGTTATTCTGGGCCATGCCCGTGGGGGCAACACCGGAAGCTGAGATCCGTAAAGTATTGGGCGATCAAGTGGCGGCTTGGAATCGCGCCGATGTCCCTGGATTTATGGAGGGCTACGCCAAGGCCCCTACCACTACTTTTGTTAGCTCAAAAATCACCAAGGGCTACGTTCAAGTCCTCAATAATTACCTGACCCGCTATGACAGCCGCGATAAAATGGGGGCGCTTTCTTTTTCAGATCTAGAAGTCAACCTGCTCAGTCCTGAGTACGCCTCCGTGATCGGCCGTTGGATCTTAACTCGCTACTCCGGCGAAAACGATGGCGGCTTTTTTACCCTCTTGTTTCAAAAGACCCCCGAGGGCTGGCGGATTATTTTAGATCACACCAGCTAAGCCAACAGATCCAGGGGAAGCCGGTGGAGTACCCGTTGAAAAGGCGTTGGATCATTTAATGCACCCGCTAAAACAAGCGATCCTTGAATACGGACTACGGCATCTTCAGCTCGTTCATGGGCCATTGCCCCCGACAATCCCCCTTCCATGAGGAGGGTCGCCAAGGCTTCCATTAAGGCCACAAAAGCACCCTGTATTTGCGTATGAAATATTTGACGGCCCTCCCCGGTGACTAATGCGCCCAATAGACAGGGTTTGTTTCCTGAGTCATAAAACTGATCTAAGGCCGTGATCATTTTTTGTAAGCGTTCGTGGGGTGGGCCTGCACCCTTGAGCGGCGCTACGATTTCCTGATGCATCCATTGACTTGCCCGTTCCAAAGCAGCCAGCACCATTTCTTCTTTCCCGCCTGGAAAATAATGATAGAGACTAGAACGACCTAGCCCCGTGGCCTTAGATAAATCATTGAGGGACGCACCCTCATACCCCCCCTGGCGAAATACCTCCAGGAGACGGTCAATCACTTCTTCGCGGGAGCTTTGGGGGGCAGGTATAGGACAGCTCCATTTAGACTGAATGATCAGTCCAAGTATAGTCTGCCTGCTAAACCCTAGCGATCAGCTTGCCTTTGGCCTAAATTTCTGATATTGTACTGAATGTTCGGTACAAATTGAGAGGTGTTTATGGGTCAGCCCACGGGTTCACTGCGTCTTTATGGCTTTAGTCTTTCGGGTCATTCGCACCGGGTTCAACTTTTTCTATCGCTATTAGATCTACCCTTTGAAATGGTGGAGGTCAATCTTGGCGCCGCTGCCCATAAACAGCCAGACTTCCTCAAGCGCAACCCCTTTGGTCAAGTACCTGTCCTCGAAGATGACGGGGTGATTGTTAGTGATTCCGCTGCCATCCTGGTCTACCTTGCTACCAAGTATGCCGATCCCATGTGGTTACCTAAGGACCCTGAGGGAGCCGCCGCCGTCCAAAAGTGGCTCTCCGTGGCGCAGGGTCAAATTGCCTACGGACCAGCAGCGGCCCGCTTAGTGAATGTCTTTGGTGTTCAGTGCGATCACGAGCAGGCCAAGATCATCGCCCATAGCCTATTTGCGCTTATAGAGACCCATCTGAGTGGGCGGTCTTTCCTCGTCGGAGATCACCCCACGATTGCCGATGTGGCGGGGTATACCTACATTGCCCACGCCCCAGAAGGGGACATCTCCCTACAACCCTATCCTCAGATCCGAGGGTGGCTGACCCGTGTGGAGCAACTACCCGGTTTTGTACCCATGAAAACAACCGCAGTTGGCTTAGTGGCTTAACGAAAAGACCATTCCAGAGGAAGCTCCCATGGTAAACCCAGGCTGGAACTACATAGAGTCTCCTTTCCATCAGGGAGAACGCACCCTCCAAGAACGTCTTGGGGTGCGCGATCAAGCGGAAAAACAGGCCCGTCGGATAGTACGCGACTATCTGACAGAGCAGCATCGGGTGTTTTTTGCACAATTGCCCTTTGTGTTGGTAGGTGCTGTAGATCCCCAAGAACGTCCCTGGGCCTCGATCCTGTTTGGGCCACCGGGCTTCCTCTTTTCTCCTGATGCGTACCAGTTACGAGTAGCCTATAAACCGCGTTTAGAAGATCCCCTTGCCCAAACCCTGATCGCCGGAGCACATATCGGTCTTTTAGGGATCGAACTGCACAGCCGTCGCCGCAATCGGCTTAATGGGGTGATCAGTACGCAGGACACAACAGGTTTTACACTCCAGGTAGGTCAGAGTTTTGGCAACTGCCCCCGGTATATTCAGACCCGAGACGTTGAAAGAATACTACAGCCTGAAGAGCTGACTTTACCTCCATCGGTCTACGATTTCACAACTTGGGGCGAAGCAGAACGCAGGATCATTAATAGATCGGATACTTTTTTTATTGCCACCGCTTTTCAAGGAGAAACCGCTGATAGGGCCCAGGGAGCGGATGTTTCGCACCGTGGCGGTAAGCCGGGATTTGTACGGATCGAAGATGATCACACCCTCACGATTCCTGATTACCCAGGCAATGGGCATTTTAATACCTTGGGTAATCTCGTACTCAATCCCCGTGCAGGACTCTTATTTATTGATTTTAGGCAAGGGGATCTGCTGTATATGACGGGCACTGCGGAACTAATTTGGGACCGGGCAGCCATCCAGACCTTTGCTGGGGCCGAACGACTCCTGCGGTTCTATTTGACCGCAGGGCGCAGGGTGGTAGCTCCTTTACCCCTTCGCTGGTCAGATCCATAAGGCGCTCCTTTGTTGGATAAGGATATGATCTAATTAATGTCAAACCTTGCCCGTCCGCACTTGGGTTATCACGGTCCTAGAGGTCGCCAGCGTTTTTTTGAAGGTTGGTACTACCGGATTAGCTTGCCCGGAGTAGCACAATCCTTGGCCACGATCTATAGCATCGAAGACCCCCACGGTGGATCCCCCTTTAGTCAAGGCATGGTCCAAGTCTTAACTAGAGACGGCTTTGCCCCCCATGCCTTTGCGGTAGAAAATTTTTGGGCGGCCAAAGATGACTTAGCTTTTGGACAAGGCCCAGGACTTTTGTCCCCAGAAGATTTTTGGTCACAGGTTAATCTGGGCTATCAAGCAACCGGACAACTTAACCAGGGGCAGACCCCCTTTGCTCGGTGGTGCTACCAGATCCAACCGATTACGGGGTGGGGCAAACAGGAAGCCACCATGGGACTGCTTTCCTATCTACCCGTCTACGAAGTGGGTTGGCAGATCACCATGGCCCACGGTTGGGGCACGGGTTTTTTTGAATGGCAGGGCCAGCGCTACGACTTTGAACAAGCCCCCGTTTATATCGAAAAAAATTGGGGCTTAGGCTATCCCCAAATCTGGTTTTGGCTCCAGTGCAATAGCTGGCACACCATCCAGGGGGATCATGACCCCCATTTGACCCTAACCAGTGGCGGGGGATTACGCAAAACCCTAGGGTGGACGGATCAAGCTGCGATGATCGGTCTACATTACCGGGGACGTTTTTATAATTTTCGTTCTGAAACCGGACAGGTGCGCTGGCACACCAGTACCCAAGGCCCGGTGGCCCGCTGGTCCCTGTGGGGTGGAGCCGATGGCTACGAAATCGAACTAGAGGCTCAGATCCCCTCAGCGCAGTTACTCCAAATTCTGGGGCCGTCGCACACCGCGACGATGCATCCGATCAGCCTACATAGCCTAGTAGGGGTATTGAACCTCAGTCTTTATCGCGGTAGGCACACAGGGCGGCGCCTGATCCTCCAAGCCCATTCCACCCTAGCGGCGGTGGAGTGTGGCGGCGATGACTGGTCTGGTCAATGGTCCGGTCAATGCGGTTAATTAATTAATGGTGGACTACGGACTGATCGGAGTCTAGATGCTGATACTGATAGTCTAATTGTGCACAACGTGCTTGAAAGGCCACTAAAAGTTCTTGGGCCGTTTGGGTCGCCTCGTCAGGCTCAAGCCCCCGGATTTTATAAACACAAATTTGCAATTCAATTACTATTTTTGAATATTGATCCGCTAGGGCTTTCTTTTGGTGGGCAAACTCCTGAAACGTCAAGCCCTCCCGAGCCAAATGCTCCTGCTGATCCTCTAATTCTTTAAGCTGCTCTAACAGATGCTCATTGGGTTCTAACTCGGTTAGTTCGACCAAGTATTGCCCCTGCGCATCTAAAGCTTGCACTTGGGTGTAGTAATCCTCAGCCATTTGCTGGGCTAGAGCCGCTTGGGCGGAAATTTGTATCGCTTGAACGCTGCATTGTTTTTTAAGCGCATAGAGTTCTACCGCAGGATCTGTACCCTGCACTGAACTGGTCTGAGCATCTACGGAGTTAAACCATTTACCTACGGTGGCACGGAGCGTTGAAAAAAAGGTGTGAGGTAAGGGAGTCATGCACACTCGCCAGTTACTAGAGGGACTCAGTAAATCTTCTAATTTTAGTATAAAAGGATCTTATGCTATGGAAGAAATTTCATAGGGAAAACTAGCAAAATTACGTACTTGCTCTGGGTAAAAGCTCTTTATCAGTTGTGAAATAACCTATGCTATTGTATAAAATGCACTTAGCGGCGAACACCGTTGAGCATTCACTTGGGGCAAACATGGCTACAGCAGTAATGAAAAGCTACGAAACGATGTACGTTTTACATCCTGGATTTACGGACGAAGAGCTAGAAGCTGTGGTCACTGGTTTTGAACAGCTCCTGCGCGATCAGGGCGTAGAAGAGGTCGTGACCGAGCGGCGTGGCAAAAGACGTTTGGCCTATGAGATCAAAAAGAACAAAGAAGGCATCTATATTCAAATGACCTATAGAGCCAACGGTGCGATCAACCGGGAATTAGAGCGGGCCTTCCGTTTAAATGAACAGGTTTTGCGTCACAGTATTTTTTGTGCCGACGAAGCATGAATAGCATTGTACTCATGGGGGAGATTGCCACTAAACCCGAAGTCCGGCAAACCCAAGAGGGTTCAGCCAGGGCCAGTTTTTTGCTGCGCTTTCCTTCCCATCGGGCCAATGACCCTGACTATCAAGTTCAGGTCCTTCTTTTTGGTACTGCTGCCAATGAGATCAACGGACAGTATGGCGTGGGTGCTCAGGTAATTGTGGAGGGTAGGCTCCAGATGAATTCCGTCACCCGTCCCGATGGCAACCGTGAAAAACGGGCTGAGCTGATCGCCCGTAGGGTTCATGCCCTCACGATGGAACCTCCTACATCTACACCCGTGCCGCTACCTGCTGCGGTTGCTGCGGTTCCGGTGCCACCGCGCGCTGTGCCTAGTCCAGCGGCGGTTCCTGCTCCCCCTAAAGCAATTCCTCCCCGTCGAACGAGTCCTCCACCCGTCGAAGACGATGAGATCCCGTTTTGATTCGGCTTAAGAAATTCCGCACATACCACGATTGATCGGATTTCGTCTACTAAAATGACGTAAAAGTGGGGAATCATTGTGGTGTCAACGGAATTTGATGGGGTTGAAGTAGAGGCTATTCTCAGTAAGCTCGTATTGCTCCAAAATGCTGTTGATCTATTGCCAGAACGCCTTTCTCTACTGGTTGAGCCTGGGATAAGTAAGCGTTCACGGTTAACGGATGAAGGGATGTCCTCCAAGGATGTGCTAAGTGATGTTCAATCCTATCAACCCGGCAATAATGGCCGTGTATTGTCCCCAGAAGCCCAAATTCAACGGTTAACTGGTCAATTGACCGCAGCCTACAATCGGATTGCGGCTCTTGAAGAACAACTGTTAAGTAAGCGCAGTTTCGTCCAAGAATCCCAAAGGCTCAGTGGCGTTCAAGACCTCTAGGATTTGATTTGCTTCATTGACCAATACCGTACAGGGGCGGTGGGTTGCTAGTTCTAAGGGAGTAAATTGACCATAGGCCAAAATGATCACACGGTCCCCTGGATGGGCGAGTCGCGCGGCAGCTCCATTGAGCACTACGGACCCAGACCCAGCGGATGCCGGGATCACATAGGTAATCAAGCGTTGCCCATTGGTGATATTGACCACATGAACTTGCTCATAGGCCCAGATCCCGGCGGCGGCTAGTAAGCGTTGGTCTACGGTAATGCTGCCAACGTAATTTAGGTCAGCCCCGGTTACCGTGGCCCGGTGGATTTTGCCCGTCAGGAAGGTTCGCAACATATTCCTATTATCGGGCTGGGGGGGGCTGGGGGCAAATGCCCTACTCCGCTACGTATTGGGCGATCCCTTTGGCAATAATGGCTGCAACTTCTTCGGTACCGCCCCAACCTGTGATCTCAACGCTCTTTTTTTCTAGACGTTTGTAGGTCAAGAAAAATTCAACGATCTCATCCAAGCGATGGGGGGCAATATCCGCCAACGTCTTGACCGCGCTATAACGGGGGTCCTTTGCGGGTACACAAAGAATTTTTTCATCTCCTTCGCCGCCATCGATCATGCCCAACACCCCAATGGGACGCGCACAGATCAAACAGCCTGGAAAAGTAGGTTGATCCATAAGTACCAAAGCATCTAGGGGATCGCCGTCGTCACCCAGGGTATTGGGAACAAAGCCGTAATCCGCTGGGTAATAGACCGCTGAATACAGCACCCGGTCTAGTGCTAAGACCCCTAGGTCCTTGTCATATTCATATTTGTTGTGACTACCACCGGGAATTTCGATCAAAACATTGAGCAGTCCAGCCTTCGGTTGAGCGGGGATCTTGCTGAGGTCAATCACAGTCGCAGCTCGCAAACATCGTGGTTAGATTACCACAAATCAAAGCCCGTGCGCCCGGTTAGATTTTGCTTTAAAACGTTCTGTGGGGCCTATCATGGGATCTATGCATCCTTACAACCAAGTAGTTTTAAACAATGGCTTAACTCTTTTAGCGGTGAGCCAACCCCATGCGGCAGTAGTCACAGCGGATATTTGGATCAAAAGTGGTGCCCGTTTTGATCCTGATGCCTATCAGGGGGTATCCCATTTTTTAGAGCATCTTGTTTTTAAAGGTACAGAACGACTGAAACCCGGTCAGTTTGATGCCCTGATCGAAGCTAAAGGGGGCGCGACCAATGCGGCAACCAGTATGGATTTTACCCACTACTACATCACCGTTGCCCGCGAAGATTTATCCGAAAGTTTACCCCTTTTAGCCGATCTGGTCTGTCATCCAGCTATTCCAGAGTCAGATTTTGATCCTGAGCGCTTGGTTGTCCTCGAAGAAATCCGCCGCGCCAACGATAACCCCGATCAACGGATCTACCGGACTCTGGCCCAGAGCTTGTATCCTGAGCATCCCTATGGTCGCGCTGTATTAGGCACCCCAGAGCACCTGCAGGGCTTGACCGCCGATTGGGTACGGGATTTTCACCGCAGGCAATATGCCCCCAGCCAAATGACCGTAATCCTGGTGGGTGGACTGAAAACCGCAGAACTTTTAGCCATTGGGCAAGCGGCTTTTGAGGACTATGCCCCCTATCCCACTGCCCCAACCGTAGCCCTACCCCCTGTGCACTTGCACGCCCAGAGGATCCAAGAAGCTATTCCCCGTTTGCAGCACTGCCGTTTAATGCTGGCTTGGATTGGACCCGATATTCGCCAGTTAGCCGATGCGGTCGCCTTAGAAATGATCAGTACCCTACTTACCACGGGACGCACCTCACGTTTGGTCAAGCTCCTGCGCGAAGAACGGGGCCTAGCCCGTAATATCAATAGCTATTTCGCCCTACAACGGGACCCTGGCCCCATGGTCATTGCGGCCCAACCGGAAGCGGCTGATCTTGAAGTAGTCGAAGACCTGATCCGCAAAGAGTTGCTTCAGATCCAGCAAGGGCAGATTAGCCCCGAAGAACTAGACCGCGCCCGCCGGATGCTCAGGAGTGAATTTATCTTTGGTACCGAAACACCCCGCCAAACCTGTGCCCTCTATGGCTATTACAGCACTGTGGCCGAACTAGGGTTGATTGAGCGCTATGGCGAACTCCTCAATACGGTTCAGATAGAAGACCTACAACGGGTTGCCCAGCACTATCTGGCACCCGAACCCATCGTTTTGACCTTTACCCCCCAAGGCTAATGGAGCGTTTAACGTTAGAAAATGGCCTGCGCTTGGTGATCTTGCCTACGGCCCTTAGCGAAATTGTCGCGGTACGAATTTTTTGGCGGGGCGGGGCTTCTTTAGAAACCGCCCAAACCCAAGGGTTAGCCCATCTTATTGGGGTGGTTTTGGCCAAGGGCACCCCGGATCTCAACTCGCAACAGATCGCAGGACAGATCGAGCAAGTTGGGGCGAGCTTGGGAATTGAAGTCCAGGATGACTATACGGTTTTGAGCCTGAGTTGTCTTCGTCCCGATTTTGCTCATTTATTGGCCCTCGTTGCCCAGGTGATCCAGCACCCCACCTTTCCGGAATCGGAAGTAGCCCTAGAGCGCCGCAATACACTTTTGGGCATTCGCTCCCAGCAGGAGCGTCCCTTTACGCTGGCCTACAATCAGTTGCGTCAAGACCTGTATGGCCCAGATCATCCCTATGGCTTTTTGGATTTGGGGACTGAAGAAACCGTCACGGGGCTTACCCTTAAACAGCTTGAAAACTACCATCAGGGCTGCTGCCAACCGGATCGTTTGGTAGTATGTGTCGCCAGTGCCCTTGATCCGGGTTTGATTGTCGATACCGTGGATCAGTGTTTTGGATCATGGCGTGGGACTCAGCCTTTTGCGTTACCGGATTTAGTCTGTGCAGCCCGCCCGGTCACCCATACCCATATTCCTCAGGCTACGGAGCAAATTTTGATCCTTTTGGGCTACCCCGTAGTCGGGATTCATCACCCCGATTACCCCGTCCTCAAACTGATCACGACCTATTTAGGCAGTGGTTTATCCAGTCGGCTCTTTGTGGAACTACGCGAAAAACAAGGTCTGGCCTACGAGGTATCAGCTTTTTACCCGACCCTGTATGGGGATGGTCATTTTGCGACCTACATTGGGACTGCTCCGCACAACTTGCCCGTAGCCGAAGCGGGGCTGCGCCAAGAAGTGAAACGGCTCGCCGATACGCTGTTAGATCCAGAGGAGTTTCACACGGCCCAGACTAAAATTTTGGGCCAGTATGCCCTGAGTAAACAGTCTAGTGCCCAAATTGCTCGCACCGCAGGGCTGTATGAGATCTTTGATCTAGGGGCTGATTACGACCATAGCTATGTCAAACAACTCAAAAAAATCACCCGTGACCAGCTCCAAGCCGTGGCCCAACGTTATTTTGGCGAACCGACGGTAACCTTGGTGGGACCTACACCCTAACCCTAGGGATCCTCTAAAGTTAGATCATGATCTAGAGGCAGACAGTGTTGAACTTTGTTAAATATCATGGTTTGGGCAATGACTTTATCCTGGTAGATAATCGGGATCAACCCCAACTTTTACTGACCCCAGCGCAGGTGGCAGCCCTGTGTCATCGCCACACCGGAGTCGGGGCAGATGGGGTAATTTTTATGATGGCTCCCCCGGATCCTAGCTACGATGCCGCGATGATCATTATTAATAGTGACGGATCAACGGCCCAAATGTGCGGTAACGGGGTGCGTTGTCTAGCTTTGTTTATGCAAAAACTGGGTATAGCGCATCAGCAGGGAGCTTACCGCTTGCACACCGGGGCGGGTTTAGTCATTCCTCATCTAGATCCAGAGGGCACGGTAACGGTGGATATGGGTGCGCCGCGCACCTTGGCCCAGCAGATCCCCACAACTTTAGTTCCGGCTGATGAATCCGTGATCGAGTATCCCTATACCCTGGGTGACTTTAGCAATCCTTTGACCTGTGTGAGTATGGGTAATCCCCATGCGGTCTTTTTTGTAAAAACCTGGCCCTCTGCTTGGCAAACCCTAGGACAGCGGATCGAACAAGACCCCTGTTTTCCAGAGCGTACTAACGTTCATTTTGTGGTGGTTGACGATGACCATACCCTTAGGATCAAGGTTTGGGAGCGCGGGGCTGGGGCGACTTTGGCCTGTGGCACCGGGGCTTGTGCGGTTTTGGTCGCGGCGGTGCTAACGGGTCGGGCAAAATCTCCCGCGACGGTCTGGTTACCCGGTGGCCCGTTGCGGATCACCTGGCAAGGGGAAACAGTAGGTATGCAAGGTCCGGCAACTGAAGTTTACAGTGGTACCTTAAATCCCTTAGATTTCTTTTAATAAAGCTGACCTTTGTCCAGGGGATCAGGTACTCTACAAGGGGCAGGTCCATGATCCGCCCGTCCTGCCCTACTGCACGACCGAGGGATAACCTATGAGTACTGTTGCTGAACGCTATGCGCGACTTTGCCGTTGCTACATTCAATTAGCAGACCGCTTTGCCGAACTGGATCTAGAAAATATGCGCCTGAAACAAAAACTGGTGCAACTGATTGGCGAAGTTAAGGGTTCCCAACAAAGTCTTATTGCTTTAGATGCTGAAAAAAAAGCACTGACGGTCCAGATCGAATTACTGGATAACAAGTATCAAGAGCTAAAGCAATTTGAAGCCTTGATCGACCCAGCAATGATCGCCGAACTCACTGAGGTCGAAAAACAGATCGCCATTGATCAAGAAGTCATGGATAACGGCAAAGATGACCCCTTGAATCTAGAATTAGCGCGGCACACGTCCTACCTAGACTCCTTGGATCAAAAATATGACGGCATTGGTCAATTGACTTCCGGCGAGTAGCCTAGACAGGGTAGGTCGAAAGCAGGTACATTGGAAGGCTGGATCCCTTTGAGAAACCATCATGGCCCACAAAAAAGGTACAGGCAGTACCCGTAACGGGCGCGACTCCAATGCACAACGGCTAGGAGTCAAGCGCTACGGCGGTCAAGTAGTCCGCTCCGGTAACATTTTAGTCCGGCAACGCGGCACCCATTTTCATCCCGGCAATAACGTAGGCCGGGGCAATGACGATACCCTGTTTGCGCTAATAGATGGCGTTGTAACCTTTGAGCGCCTAGGGCGCGACCGCCAAAAGATCAGCGTTTACCCTAGTGCGGTAGAGAATGGCACGCTCCAAACTGTCTGATGCGGAAAAGCAGGAGTTGATCCTGCTTTTTCGAGATACCCCCCAGGCAACCCTCCAACTGGCGGAACGTTTTGGCGTCAGCGTGAGTACCGTAACCCGCGTACTCAAAACGGTGATGTCGGATGCCGAGTACGTGGGGCTCTTACAGGCCAAGCGCCAACCCCGTGAAGAACCCAGCGCCGAGATTAAGCCTGAAGAAGCCCAACTTCCTTTAATCCCGGAGCCTGTTTTACCCCCAGTTGTGGTTCAACAAGAAGAACGCCCCGTTTTAGAAGAAGTTGTGCTGGAAGCAGAACCCCTGGTAGAAATTCCTGCGCCCCTTCCTACCCCTGAAGAACCCATTGTTGCCACTCCCGCCAAACGGGGCCGCAAAAAAGCTGTGACCACCGCAGAGCCGACTAAAACTACCCGCAAACTAACTGCACCCGCTAAGGGGCGTCGGAAAGTAACAGAACCTCCGGTTGCAGCCGTGACGGAGATTTTGGTGGTTCCGGTCAGTGAGGTAGTAGAGAGAATCGTTGCGTTAGAGGAACCGATAGTAGCACCAACTGTTGTGGACCCGGTGGATCCTGTAGACAGTGCTACGGTTGTAATCGATGAAATTCCTGCCCTAGAAGACCTGGCTATAGATCAACCCATTATCGAGCCAGATCCTCCGCAGCCACCCCTGGAAGTCCTGCCTTATCATCTGATCCCCCTACCGGATACGTGCTATCTGGTGGTAGATCGTTGGTCAGAATTGATTGTGCGGCCCTTGAAAGATTTTAATTTTTTAGAAAACCTTGCTCCCCAGGATGCTGAGGCCCTCACCCTACCGGTTTTTGACAATCATCGTTGGGCCAAGCGTTTTTCCAATCGGTTTCAACGGGTACTCAAAGTACCCACTCATTTGTTAGACATTACCCGCACCTATTTAATGCATCGGGGGATAACACGATTGTTGGTGGGAAGGCAGGTTTTTGCCCTAGAGAACAATGGCGGAGAGGACTTAGCCCGTACGGCTACGGCGGTGCTAGACCGACCTTTAAGGGATGGACCCATCCTCGATGATGAGATCCTAGAGGCTATGCAAGACTTTGATCCCCAGGCGGATCAAGATGACTTTGAGGAGGATTTGGACAGCGATGAAGGGGATAGCGACGATTTCTAGTCCATGGACCACAAGGGATGATTTGATCATTGCTGGCAAGTCTTTTCGGAGTCGGCTTTTGGTTGGCACGGGTAAATACCGGACCCTAGCCCAAATGAATAGTGCACTAGAGGCTTCGGGTAGTGAGATCGTAACCGTGGCGGTACGCCGGGTCCAAGTGGGTCAAGAAGCCCCTGGTCATCAGGGCCTAGCCCAGGCAATCGACTGGCAAAAGTATTGGTTATTGCCCAATACTGCAGGTTGTACCACCGCCGAAGAAGCGATCCGGGTAGCTAGATTGGGGCGCGCCCTATGTTGTCTCTTAGGTCAAGAAGATAACCACTGGGTTAAGCTCGAAGTCATTGCTGATCCCCAATATCTCTTGCCGGATCCCCTGGGGACGTTACAAGCTGCCCAGCAATTAGTCAAAGAAGGCTTCAAGGTTTTGCCCTACATCAATGCTGATCCAGAACTGGCGCGTCATCTTTGGGAAGCAGGCTGTGTCACGGTAATGCCCCTAGGATCACCCATTGGATCGGGGCAGGGCCTACGTAACCGTGATAATATTGCCCTGATCATTGAGCGTTCCCCTGTGCCCGTAGTGGTAGATGCGGGGATCGCTGTACCCAGTGAAGCTTCTGAAGCCCTAGAACTCGGTGCCCAAGCTGTTTTGGTCAATACTGCCATTGCTCAGGCCCAAGACCCTGCGCTCATGGGGCGGGCTATGGCCCTAGGGGTTGAGGCGGGACGCATGGCGTACCAAGCAGGGCGTATCACCCGGCGTGGGGTAGCGCAAGCCAGTTCTCCAACCGTGGGTTTGGTGGGTAATGCTAATTAATGTTTTCCTGGAGTACCCTATGATCTTTTTTGCCTGTCCGATTAATCAAGGTTTAGAACTCGCTGAAACCAGTACTCCTATGACGCGCTTGATCGTTGATCCTGCACTCTTAGGAATAGTACTAGGGGTTTTGGGATTGGTTGCTTTAGCTTGGATTGTGGTTAAGAATCTCCGCAACCCCCAGACTATCTAGTAATGGCCCTCACGATCCGTCAGATCCAGACCTATCGTCAGGAAAGACGGCGGATCATCGCTTTGACGGCAACGGACTATAGTTGGGCACGGATCCTCGATCAATCTGGCGTAGATCTGATTTTGGTCGGTGATTCTTTGGCAATGGTAGCCCTAGGCCATAGTACGACCCTGCCTGTGGGGGTAGAGGCTATGCTATACCATACCCAAGCGGTCGTCCGAGGGGTGACGCGAGCTTTGGTGATCGCGGATCTGCCCTTTGGGAGCTATGAAAGCAGTCCTGAACAAGCCTTCACAACCGCCGTACCTTTTTTACAGGCAGGGGCCAAGGGGATCAAACTCGAAGGTGGATCTGAAGCTATGGCCCAAGCTGTGGCCTTTTTGGTAGGACGCGGGATCCCGGTTTTAGGGCATTTGGGGTTAACACCCCAAGCGGTCCATCAACTAGGGGGCTACCGTCAGCAAGCTCGGACCCCTGAATCCGCCGATGAACTTTTAAGCCAAGCCTTGCGCCTCCAAGCGGCTGGGGCCTTTGGGCTGGTACTCGAACATATTCCTGCCTTGGTAGCCAAGGAAGTTACGGCCAAACTAACGATTCCGACAATTGGGATCGGCGCGGGACCGGATACCAGTGGACAAATTCTTGTCACCCATGATTTATTAGGGCTTTCGGAATTTTGTCCACCCTTTGTGGAACCTGTACTGGATCTGAAAAACGTAATTCAAAAAGCAATTCAAGACTATGGACAAAAGATCCGGGGTGAAGGCTGATGCTATAAAAATAGGCTGATATCAAATTCGGATGATAACCTAAGTTTGTTGGGCCTAAATAGTCCGCAGACCCGTCCCCTCTCTTGTCCCCACTTTAGGATCTACCCCTGATGGGTTGTGTTACGAGAAACCTTGGCAGCAAAGATCCGGGAAGTGACTAAGCTTTTAAAAGATCAGCGGGTGGCGGGAATCGAACCTGCTACTACAGTTTGGAAGACTGTTTAAAAAATCCTAAAAGCCCCTCTCCAAGAGGTTTTTAAGTTCAAAAAACCTTTCTTGCTTAAATTTTGCTTTTCTAAGTATGCCCCTGATTTGCAAAAAACTTTCGGCTCCTTATACAGGGTAGCGCTCATTTTTTCAAAGATAGGACATACACCCCACTAAGGCGGGTCAGGGCTGACTTTTAACTTAATTATAAATACGGCCCTTACCCTAGCGATGAGCATTTTAGTGAACCACCAGCACTTGCATCCGCCTATTCTAAAATTGACTGATGATCGATCATGACCGGCTTTTTAAGGAACTGCTACGGACTTTTTTCCTGGAGTTCATTGATCTGTTTTTCCCTGAGGTGGGGAATGACCTAGATCGTCAGTCCTTAGTCTTCCTGGATAAAGAAGTTTTTACCGACGTCACAGAGGGCGAGAAACGCGAGGTGGACTTGGTCGTTCGGACGCGCTTTCGGGGCGAAGATTCCTTTTTCCTGATCCATGTCGAAAATCAAGCTACCGCGAAGGCTGGGTTCTCTAAACGGATGTTCCGTTACTTTGCCCGCTTGGATGAACTTCATGACCTGCCGATCTACCCCATCGCCTTATTTTCCTTTGATGAACCCTTCCGCTTAGAGTCCAATAACCGTAGGGTAGAGTTCCCTGGTTTTGTGGTCTTAGATTTTCACTTCCGGGTGATCCAGTTGAATCGCCTGAACTGGCGTGATTTTTTGAGGCAACAGAATCCAGTGGCTAGCGCTTTGATGGCAAAGATGAGCATGACCCCAGAGGAACGCCCCAGAGTCAAACTGGAATGTTTACGACTCTTGGCTAGTCTGCGCTTAGATCCAGCAAGGATGCAGATGATCTCTGGATTTGTGGATACCTACCTCCGGCTCAACGCTCAAGAGCTAGAGAGGTTCCAGGAGGAGCTTGCTATCATAAGACCATCGGAACAGGAAAGCATTATGCAGATTGTTACCAGTTGGATGGAAGAGGGCATTGGGCAAGGACTGGCACAAGGTAGGCAAGAAGGTAGGCAAGAAGGAGCAAAAAACGAAGCTCTAGCTTTAGTCACACGTCTGGTTGCGCGTCGTGTAGGGATTGTTGCCCCTGATATTCAAGAACGGATTACAAGTCTTTCAATTATCGAATTAGAAAATTTAGTGGAAGCACTATTAGACTTCAGATCTTCTGCGGATCTCATCCATTGGCTTGATAACCTGCCCAGTACCTAAGTGCCCTGAAACAGTATTTAGTAGTCTCTGGAGATACAAGCAAAAAACTATTACAGCAAAAGATCCCCATAAAGGGCTGTTTATGGGGATCTTGAGATCCAAGGGCTATGATTTCATCAGGGTTTGAGGGCAGTCCGTTTTTACCTGCCAACTATCGTAAATGGGGAAGTTTGTTTTTCTGTTAGGAGATAGCTGATGAGCGAGGCTCTACAACTTCCTGGTGATAAAGTTTCCACGCCACCCCGTCGTGTCCCTAATCAAGACCGTCGGAGCCGGGAATATCTTTTGCCCGATGAAGTAGAAGCGTTGATCTCGGCGGCTGGTGGCGTTGGGCGGCATGGGCACCGCGATAGTACGTTGATCCTGATGGCCTATCGGCATGGCTTACGCATTGGGGAACTGGTGGCCCTGCGTTGGGAACAGATCAATTTTACCGAGGGCAGCATTCACATTAATCGGAGCAAGGGGAGTAAGCCTGCGATCCATCCTTTGCGTGGACCGGAACTACGTGCTCTGCGAAAATTACAACGGGAGTACCCGAATACACCGTATTTATTCATGAGTGAGCGCAAGGGACCGCTCACGGCGGCTACGGTGCGGGACATGATCTATC
>JANNOF010000136.1:0-8024 GCA_031398925.1 Gloeobacteraceae cyanobacterium SOY_34_metabat_371
GGAACCCTAGGTTCCGGCCCCCGAACTCTTTCCTCTTTTTCTCGCAAAAGTTAGATCAGCTCTGTACTCGTGAGGATCAAGCAGGATGCAGGCGGTTAGTGAGGTACTGAAAGGCTTCATCCACGGAGTCTGTAATGTGTATTAAAGACAAATCCTCGATGCCAATGGTCCCAAATTCCGTCATGGCCTGGAGATTGATCACTTTCTCCCAGTACTCAGGGCCAAATAAAACAATAGGCAGATCATGGGCGATCTTGCGGGTTTGCACCAACGTCAGGGTTTCAAAGAGTTCATCTAAAGTTCCAAACCCCCCCGGAAAGATCACTAGGGCCTGACAAGGGAACAAAAACCAATATTTGCGGGTAAAAAAGTAATGAAATTCAAAAGCCAGCTCCGGCGTGACCCATTCATTGTTTCCCTGCTCGAGGGGTAGTGAGATCCCAAGACCGATGGATCTTCCCCCCGCAACCTCAGAAGCCCCCCGATTGGCAGCTTCCATGATCCCAGGGCCAGCACCTGAACAAATATAGTACTGCTCATGAATCGGGCGCTCTAGACTCCAAGCGGTGAGTCGTTTGGCCAGTTCGCGGGCTGCTTCGTAGTAAAAACTCATACGGACCCCAGTTAGGGCTTTACTTACCAACCGCTTGAGATCTGTATCGTCAGGGTGCAGTTCTAATTGATCCTTTGCATAGGTTAGATTCACCTCAGCCGCCGCCTGATCTTGAATGCGTGCGGAGCCAAAAAAAACAATGGTACGTTCGATCTGGAGGTCTTTGAACCTTTGCTTGGGTTCTTCGTACTCACACAGGATCCGTATATACCGGGCAGCCTCCGAGGTTAAAAAATCTAAATTCCTGTAGGCCTTAGGTGGTTGGGGCATGGGTAACACAAGGAGTAAACTCTAGTTTGGCATAGGGCAGGATCCCTTGGGGTGTGCTAACAATACTATTGACGATGCCAGGCCGATGTATGCTTGCCAAGCTTTTTAACCAAATCGATTATCTTTTTAAAGAGACGCTCACGGGTTTACGTCGGGCCGGGTGGATGAACTGGGCCGCGGTGAGTGTACTTACCATTGCGCTTTTCCTTTTTGGGCTGGGTTGGCAAGGGGTGCAGTATGTGGAGCAGGGTCTACGTGATCTGGGTGCCCAACTGGAGATTACCGCCTATCTCAAGCCCAAAATCCAAGGGGTCAAACTGACCCAACGGGCTGAGGCAATTCCTGGGGTAAATAGGGTAGATGTGATCACCAGTAAGGAATATCTCCCCCAAGCGGAGCAGGAAATGGGCCTCAAAGAAGATTTAACGGATCTTTTGGGGGAGAACCCTTTTGTGGATTTTTTGCGGCTTCAGGTGGATTCGGCGGCGGCTATAGATCCGGTCGCTCAAGAGATCCGTTCATGGCAAGAAGTCAGTGAAGTCCGTTACGGATCAGAGGCTGCGGCCTACCTCCAGCAAATTAAAGAAGCCCTCAGTTTATTTGGTCTGGGCTTAGTCAGTCTGTTGGGGTTAGCCGCCACCGCCGTCGTCACCAGTACCATTGGGTTAGTGGTTTCCTCCCGCCGCCGTGAGATCGAAGTGATGCAACTGGTCGGGGCTGCGCCCCATTGGGTGTATTTACCTTTTATTTTAGAGGGATTGGTCTTGGGCGCTTTAGGCGCAGGCTTGGCCTGGAGTCTGCTACAGTTCACTGGTTTTTTTCTCCAAGAGCAGCTCCAAACCTATGTACCTTTTATGCCCCTGCCGGATCTTTTGGCCCCTAATTGGTATATGCCCCTTTTATTAGCGGGTTTGGGCTTGGGGCTGGGTAGCTTGGGGAGTGCCCTCGCCGTGATCCGCTATTGGCGACGTTAGCCGATGGACCCTACGGAAATCTGGATCTGTTGGATACTGTTATTGCCATAGCCATGAAGATTTTGTACCGGGTCCCAGGGTTGTTGGTTGCCCAAACGATCTAAGGCCCGGACCATAAGGGTATAGTTTCCTGAACAGGGGGGCTGCCAGACCAGGCGCCAGGGCGTACAGGCATAGGGGGAGGCGGGCCGTTTGCGACTGGCCCGTATCCAAGAAGCACCGCCATCGGTACTGACATAGATAGATTGAATTGCGCCACGCCCAGACCAGGCAATACCGGAAATTTCAATCGGACGTAGGGCTAAATGGGCGCCGTGGATAGGCCAACCGATCAAAGACCGGATCCGCATTTTGGTGATGGGTCGTGAGCTAGTTTCGGTTTCATAACGATAATTTTCTTGGAAAAAACCTTTAAACGGTTGATTGGTGGCGGAGATCTCGGTGAGCCACTTTACCGAAGCCATGCCATACCACTGGGGCACTACCAAGCGCAGGGGAAAGCCATGATCCGGGGTTAACGGTTCCCCATTCATGGCCCAAGCCAACAAAATATCCGGATCAGAGAGCATTTCTATGGGTAAGCTCCGGGCATAGGCTTCCTGCTTACCGGGAGCCACTTCGCCACAATCAGCCCCAGTAAACACTAATTCTTGGACAGTAGGATGAATACCCGCTTGAGCCATGAAGAGCTTGAGGGGTATACCCGTAAATACGGCGGTACTCACGGCCCCATGCCCCCAAGGCACACCGGAGGGCTGGGGGACAAGGTTTTTACGTCCATTGCCCGCACATTCAAGGGTAACGGTTAGATCTTTCTGGGGCAGAGTTTGGAGGTCTTTGAGAGCAAGCGTTAAAGGCTTTTTTACTAAGCCTGAAACCTGTAGCCGCCACGTAAACGGATTGATCGGCGGAACATCGAAATGATTGCGCACATAGAATAAATTTGTGGGAGTAAGCTCTGTTGTTAAAGCTGGGAGCGGCGTTTCGGCATTAAAAGGATAATCTACAACAGGTTCGAGCGCCATGGTTGGAACGCAGGTATCAGGAAAGAAGTGGCAGGTGGAGGCCAGGATGCGCTCTGTCATGTCAATAACCTGTCGGGCAAAAATACTCTAGCACGAATGCATGCAAAATATAGTACGAATACATTCTGTTTGAATTCAAGATCCTTTTAGACTGCCCAGTGCTATTAAGTTCCGGTGATCAGCCCCCTATCCCCCACGTTGTGGGGGTGTCTAAACCGCTTATACCCCCCCAATACACTAGCCAGGAATGCTCTAACTGCGGTGTCCTAGTTAAAAAGTCACTCTCAGTCCTCACTCATGTTTGTAAGTGCGGCTGTGTACTAGACCGAGACCATAATGCAGCGAGAAATATCCTACGTCGGGGATTGGGTACGGCGGGGCACGGCGGAACCTTTGTGCTAGACCAAGCAACGCTTAGGGAGACTCGGCCTCTACTTTGGTTGGAGCAATCCTACCAGAGCAAGCTGGGTCACTGAACCAAGAATCTCCGCGCCTTTAGGCCGGAGAGTGTCAAAATGATTTAAGAAAATCTTCTGCTAGATCCTTAATTTCCTTAGCTCGATCATTGCCATTAATACAACGTCGGGCTTTTAAAAAATCAGTCTGACTACTATTAATATAGTCTGTGATTTTTCGTCCGGTGAAGGCTCCGGTTTTAAAGCCGTGAACCAAAATAAATAACGATAGGTTAGGGTCCATAACAAGATCAGGGTTATTGACCAAATCCTTCTTCAGTAACTTGCCATAACGCTCATAGTTAGTCTTCCAGGTAAGTTGTACATATCCCCGTCCGTAGTAAGGATAGTACTTGAGGGTTTTACGATAGGCCTCTGCTTTACTACCTAAGAAAAATGCTTCACGCACTGGTTGAAAGGTTTGTGCCGTTTCCCATTGCGCTGTCGCTAACACATAGGCGATCTGAGTATTTAGACCGATTCCTTGTGCCTTACATTCATTTTTGATCCCTTCAATGGTTCCTTGCTTGCTAGATAAATCGTTAGTAGGTTTGATCTCGCCCATTTCACTCAAAAGATCTTTAAGTGATCCAATTGATCCAGGGCCAATGAGCGTAGGATTTCCTTGGAATACATCTGTTTTAAATTCTGCCCAAGCATTGCGGGTTTTAGGACCAATCAACCCATCAATTTCCCCGACCGGGTAACCCAACAGACTAAGGGCTTGCTGTAATTCACTTAACTGATCTTTAGTTAATTCATCAATCAACGTTGCATCGGTGATGCTTAAAAGTTCTACAAGTTGCATTATCGTTTTCCAAAATTTTCAAATTTATCTTAGCAGTTAAAATCTAAGCAGGTCACAAAAAGTTAAACAATCGCTAACACATAAAACAAAATGTAATGTGCTATTCCGGTGGCAAGGGATCGCTTAAACCGGCCCGCTGTTTTAGGGTAGCGGGGGAATTGTCACAGATCCGGTAGCGTCGTCGAAAATGTTGCCCCAGATCCGTGTCGGATAGGGCGAGATAAATAGGGCGTCCGTGGGGACAGGTATGGGGGTTGCGGGTTTGTTGCCATTGATCCACCACGTCCTGCGCCCAAGTCAGCGTTAGGGGGATGCCATTGCGTACCGCTTGACGACAGGCTAGGGCTACTTGGGCTTGCTCTAGATCCGACTGGAAACTCAGTTCTAAAAGGGCTTCCGTTGGGTTGCTCTGATCCTGAAGGATCAACGGGATAGAGCGTACGGCCCATACTCCATCGCCAAAAGGTTCTAGATCTAATCCCAAACGGATCAGGTTCTCCTGTTGGACCAGTCGTAAGCCGGAGAGCAACACCGGGCTATGGGGAATCAACTGCCATTGCGCCTGCAATTGCTCAAAGATCACCCGTTCATGACAAATATGCTGCTCGATCAGCCACAGTCCTTCGGGGTGTTCGGCTAAAAAATAGGTGTTTTGAACTTGGGTGACTACCCGGATCCTAAGGGGACGGTCCTCGCGATAGAGGGCACGGGTTTCGCAGGTGCGCCAAAATTCTGGGGAAACCCTGGGGGTTAACACGCCTAGAGCCTGATCTACGGCCTGTTGGAGGTGTGCTTCGAGGCTGGGGCGGTCTTGGAGATGAACCCGCATTTTCGCCGGATGACGGTTCCAATCGACCTGCTCGGTCGGGAGCTGCCAACGGGCTAGGGCTATGGGGAAGCGCCCCTTGGGTAGGGTCCGGTTTAGGCTTTGTTGGAGCACATAAAGTAATTCCGGGTCTTCGATCAAGCGTCCATTGATCCCGATAGCTAGACGGTCAGGACGCGGGCGGCTCAGTAGATCCGGTAAACCCAGTACTAGGGCTAAAGATCCGCTCGTTGCTGCCTGTAGGTCACTTTCTCGCAATTCCCAGACTTGGGCCACGCGGCGCAATAGGCTACTGACTCCTGGAAAATTAAGGCGGGGGCGGTCATTGATCTTGAGATAAAGGCTAACTCCGGGCTGCATCAGGGCAATCGCCCGGATCTGATCTTGAACCTGTTGGATCTGTTGGCGTAGCTTAATACTCTGTTGGCGGACGGGCACCCGGCCCAAAATTTCACGCACGCTCACCATCGTACCGGGGGCTTGGGCACAGGGGTTCAAGGTCAAAACCTGCCCTTGGGCGTCGTAATTGGCTTGCCAGCCTAGGGGCTGATCCACCGGGCGAGAACAAATTGAGAGTTCACTGGTGGCACTAATGGCATAAAGCCCTTCACCCCGAAAGCCCAAACTACTCAGGGTCAACAGGTCTTCGGGTTGATGGATCTTACTGGTGGTATGGCACAGGGCCGCTTGGGTTAAGTCTTCGGGCTGCATCCCAGAGCCGTTATCGCTGACCATAAGTTGCCAACGTTGGGACCAATACTGCACCGTGATCTGAGTCGCCCCGCTATCTAAAGCATTTTCTACCAGTTCGCGGACTATGGCCTGGACCCCATCAATGGTCTCTCCGGCGCGGATCAAGCGCACGGTTGCTGCGGGTAAAGGCTGAATTATACCCATAGGCGCTCCCCAGTAGCGTAGACCCTCAAGAATACCCCTTGGGCCGCCTAGAGATCCGAAAACCCCTGGGGGCTTATAATGGCTCCAGCGTGAGGAAGCTTGTGGGCTTAAATATTGTGACCCTAGTAGGCCGTGCAGGCCGTGATCCCGAAATGAAGTACATAGGCGCCGGGGATAACTACCAGGCCGTGTGTGCCCTGACCCTTGCGGTCAACCGCCCCAAGCGCAAGAGTGAACTCAATAGTGAGCCCGATTGGTTCAACCTAGAGATCTGGGGTAAAACCGCCGAGATCGCTAGTCAGTATGTACGTAAGGGCAGTTTGATCGGCATTACGGGTAATTTAATTTTTAGTCGGTGGCAAGACCGGACTAGTGGGGATGCCAAAGAACGGCCCCTCATCCGGGTCGAAAAACTCGATCTTTTGGGATCTAAGCGTGATGAACAAAGCGGTGATGACGTGCCAGAAGGCGGAGACTTTTGATTAAGCCTTACTGGTCTTTGATCCTGGCCTCAAGCCTTGCCCTGCCCGTAATGGCTCGTGAAGTACAGAAGATCACGGTTACGCAACCCCTGACCCCGACGCGGTATTTTTTACTTAAGGCCGATGGCGACCCCTTTAAAGATGATAAAAAACAACCCATCGTTACCTTAAATACGGGGCGCTACACGACTAAGTTCACGATCCAGGGGATAGTCCGCGCAGGCACTAGTGGGCCACGGGTAACGCTCGCCATGCAACTTGGCCCGGTGGACCGCAACCATCATTTGAATCGCGATATTCAGCCTACCGGACTTGATCTCGATGGGACGGCCCTGAGCTTTATCAATACGTTTGATAGCTTTAGTTTTCGCAGTGCCGACGGGATCACGGAGAATGTTCACATTTACCTTACCCCTGCCACCATAGGTAAGATCCTGGCGGCCCAAAAAGAGTTGGCGGTGAAATTTCGCCTAGAGTCGGTGCCCTTAGGCACAAGCGGTGAGTGTGCAACGACGGTAAGCGGATCAAGCAAGCAACGATCCTGTGGGAATCCCTATACCGGAGTGGTGTTTTCTGGCAAAGAACTGGCGGCCTTAAAGAATTTTTTAAAGCCCTACGCGTCCCCATCCCCCAGCTAGAGACAGGGATCTTGAGCGTTCTTGCTAACCGTCGGTAACACACCCCTCACTGGCCGTACTGACATTGCGAATGTACTTGAGGAGGGTCCCTTGGGTCACTTTGAAGGGCGGGGCTTGCCATAAATCCCGGCGACGGTTGATTTCCTCGTCACTGAGATCAACTTGAATTTTACGTTCTAAGGCATCTAGGGTGATCACATCACCATCTTCAATAAAAGCAATGAGGCCCCCTAGTTGCGCTTCGGGGGTGACATGGCCCACCACAAAACCGTGGGTTCCCCCAGAAAAACGACCATCGGTGATCAGGGCGACTTCTTTGCCCAAACCCGCGCCCATGATCGCAGCGGTTACGGTGAGCATTTCACTCATACCAGGGCCACCCTTGGGGCCTTCATAGCGAATGACCAGTACATCTCCTTTTTGGATCTTGCCCTGCTCCAGGGCGGTCAAGGAATCCTCTTCGGAGTCAAAAACCTTGGCTGGCCCTGTAAAGGCTAAACCCTCTTTACCCGTGATCTTGGAGACAGAGCCGTCGGGGGCTAAATTGCCATAGAGGATCTGGATATGACCTGTGGCTTTGATCGGGTTATCTAGGGGGAAGATCACCTTTTGCCCTGGGGTGAGATCCGGTAGGGCTTCAAGATTTTCGGCTAAGGTTTTACCGGTCACGGTTATACAATCGCCGTGGATCAACCCGGCCTTCAGGAGCAATTTCAAGACCGCCGGGGTGCCTCCTACCTGATGTAGGTCTTCCATGACATAGGCCCCACTGGGCTTGAGATCGGCAATAAAAGGCACGAGATCGCTGATCCGTTGGAAGTCCGCTAGTTCTAAGGGCACCCCGACAGCCCGTGCCATAGCTAGCAGATGGAGCACGGCATTGGTCGAACCTCCCAGGGCCATAACCAAGGTGATCGCATTTTCAAATGCCTTACGAGTCATGATCTCCAAAGGCTTGAGATCTAGTTCTAATAAATGACGTATGGCAGCCCCAGCCTGGAGGCACTCGGTGATCTTTTCGGGGGCCGTCGCTGGG
>JANNOF010000139.1:0-1570 GCA_031398925.1 Gloeobacteraceae cyanobacterium SOY_34_metabat_371
GTGGCGGCGGCGCTGTTCGGGTTCTTGCCGTTCGTGCCGGTGCTGGTGGTGATCGGGGGGATCATCATTTGGCTGCACCGCGAGAACTTGAAGCGATTGGCGAACGGAACCGACGAGTCAATCCTGCGCCTGCGATAGCCGCTTGGATTGCAGCCTCGGACGTGCTCACGCAAAGCCTCGATGGAACCTGCATGACGTTCGCTCGAGTCCCTCTGCCAAATTTCCAGACCGCTTGGCCGAGAAGTGAATCTACGCCGATGCAGTCATGGTCGCGCAGGTCGCTCAGCGCCTGCGGTGTTCCGCGCGTAGCCAGATAGGAGGGGCTTCCGCATATGACGAGGCGGATCGAAGCGATGCGGGTCGCAATCATGCTGCTGTCCGGGAGACTTCCGATGCGGATGGCGATATCTATGTTCTCCTCGGCCGTGTTCACAACGCGGTCGGTCAACACAAGCCGCAGACCGATCTCGGGATAGGCGGCCAGAAACTCGACCGCGATTGGCAACAAATGCATATGTCCGAGGCCCCATGGCGCTGTCACGGCGAGATCGCCTTTGGGTGTTCTATACTCACCGGCGACTTCCCGTTCGGCGTCGTCGACTTGTTCAATAATGCGTTTGCACGCCTCAATGTAACACCGCCCCGCATCGGTTAGGCTCACCCGCCGTGATGACCTCTGAAACAGCTCGGCGTTAAGGCGCGCTTCCAGTTCGGAAACTTTGCGGCTGACGGTGGCGACAGGGGTTCCCAGCTTGCGAGCGGCGGCTGAAAAGCTTCCTGTCTCGGTCACAGCAATGATGACCGACATCGCTTCTAAGCGGTCCATGCGCGCCACCTTTCCAGTCTTCGAGAAGTTCCTTCTCAACTTTAGGGTCTGCTTGGTAACGCGGCAATGACATAAACTCGAACATCAATGAATATTAAGCCGCTAGCCCATCGAAGGAGTATTCGCGATGAGCATCGTCAGAACAGCAGACGGAACTGAAATCTTTTACAAAGATTGGGGCAGCGGGCCGATCATCACCTTTTCTCATGGCTGGCCGCTAAACGCGGACGCATGGGATGAGCAGATGTTCTTCCTCGCCTCACACGGTTTCCGCTGCATCGCGCATGACAGGCGCGGTCACGGCCGCTCCGGCCAGCCTTACAACGGGAATAATCTCGATACCTATGCGGACGATCTCGCCGCGCTATTCGAGGCGCTCGATGTGAAAGGCGCGGTCATGATTGGTCATTCGACCGGCGGCGGCGAAGTTACGCGTTATATCGGCCGTCATGGCGCCTCCCGGGTCTCCAAAGCGGTGCTCGTCTCGGCCATTCCGCCGCTAATGCTTAAAACTCAGGCCAACCCGGGGGGACTTCCCATTAGTGTTTTCGATGACATTCGGTCCGGCCTTCTGCGTGACCGTTCGCAATTTTACCGCGACCTCGCCGAACCGTTTTACGGCGCTAATCGCCCCGGATCGAAGGTGTCGCAGGGCGTTAAGGATGCCTTCTGGGCTTACTGCATGCAGGCGGGATTCCAAGGCGCTTACGATTGCGTCAAAGCGTTCTCCGAGACCGATCTCAA
>JANNOF010000157.1:0-3967 GCA_031398925.1 Gloeobacteraceae cyanobacterium SOY_34_metabat_371
ACGCTATACCCGTAGCTTTAGGAGTCTATTTTGTTTTTCGGGATGAGAGTCAAGCCCAACTCTTCCGTTCCCGGCGCTTCCGCTCTCGCCTTACGACCCCTCGTATCCAGGTTCCTAGTAAGACCTTTGAAGATTACCGTGAATTGCTCACCCCGCTGATGGATTTTGTGACCGAGCGGGGGCGTTTGCCTATCACTGGTGAATTGGTAAATGAAACTGAGGTATTAAGAGAACTCCGCACAATACACCGCGCCTTCCAGCTGATCCAGCAAGCTACGGGGAACGAAGCCTGGGAAGCCATTATCGAAACCCGTCGTCAAGACCTATTAGTCTATCTGGCGTTGAGTCAATTTTCCCATCGCCCTCGACTAAGAGATCTCACCCCAGAAGTTCAAGAAGACATTAAAGCCCTGCTCAATACCTATAAACAAGCTTGTGAACGGGCTGATCAACTGCTTTTCAGCTTAGGAGAAAAGGGTGTGATCGCCGCTAAATGCCGTGCCAGCAAAATTGGTAAACGTTTGCCCGATGCCCTCTATGTTCACGTCTCAGCTCTAGAAAGCCTTGATCCCATGCTCCGGCTCTATGAAGGCTGTGCATCCAGGGTCATAGGTCGCATGGAAGAAGCTACTCTGATTAAAATCCATACTGAACAACCCAAAA
Source organism: Gloeobacteraceae cyanobacterium SOY_34_metabat_371 (assembly GCA_031398925.1). Classification (GTDB taxonomy): domain Bacteria; phylum Cyanobacteriota; class Cyanobacteriia; order Gloeobacterales; family Anthocerotibacteraceae; genus JANNOF01. The sequence continues at coordinate 664 of JANNOF010000157.1, forward strand.
TCAGCTATCTTGCTTACCCAGACTTTGATCCCAATCCGCACCCTGCCTTAGCAACAAGTATGCAAATTAACCTAGGGAATCTGAGGGTTAGCTACAGGGACTATGATCACCAAGAAAATCCGCCTATTCTCCATCGCAAGGAAACTTTTGTTACTTCTGATTACCCCAATTATGAAAAATTTTCTCGCCTGACAAAACAAGAAGAACAGTGGGGACTCTTAGACGAGACGCGCACTATCGGCACCCGCAATGGTTGGGAAAAGCGACTTCAAGCATACTGTGCTGAACTCCAGGGTCATCGGGTAATCTGGCGTAAAAATGCTGATCCTTATCAAGTTAAATTGATACGCTCCCAGCAGCGTCACCGAAAAAAATAAACTTTACTCCAACCCCCAATACACCGACTAGGCCTGCCATCAGGCTGACTGATACTCTACGCCAGAAGCCTAAAACCCTACAACCACAGGCTCACGGACAAGATTTTCTTGCCACACCCGAGGCGGGCTAGCGCGGCGAATTTCGCGCCAGATCGTTGTAGCCGCAATGGTGCCATCAGCCACGGCGATGGAAACCTGATTCAGCCCTTTTTTAAGATCTCCGGTGGCAAAGATCCGGGGATGGGAAGTGCGACACTCGGTATCGGTGATCAGGTCTTGACCATCTTTTTTGAGGTCTAAGTGATCTAGATAGGCACTGTAGCGTTTGGAACCCATGGAGATGAGGCCCGTGTCTACGGCAATCTTGGTGCCATCGGTAAACTCGATCCCATCCATCTGATGTTTTTGGCCCAAAAAACGGGCAATGGGTTTTTCGATCAGGGGATACCCGTGTTCCGCCAGTGTGGCCCGCATCGGTTCACTGACCGTAAATGCCCCCATGGTCAGCACGTGAATATAGGGGGTAAACCAATTGAGGACAAACGCGGTATTGATCGCCCCTTCAGAACCCACAATTAGGGCGGCCTGTTTATCGAGCATCTCGTAGCCATCGCAGATCAGACAGACATGGAGGTTGTACCCGGCATATTCGTAGATATTACGCATATCAGGAAATTGGGGCAGAAGATCCATGATTCCACTGGCAGCAATCACATAACGGCTATGAAAAACCGGATACTCACTATTTTTGGTGCGGTATTTGACCCGAACCGCAAACCCTTCCCCCGTATCGGTGACTTCTTCTACAAAGCCATTGAGCCAATCGGCCCCGTAGTCCACAGACATTTTTTTACCCCCTAGCAAGAGATCCTTGCCACTCATGACTTGGGGGATAAAGTTCCACATTTCTTGCATCCAAAAAGAACGGCCCCGGCCCTTTTCGATCACTAAAACGCTCAAATTATAGCGGGCTAGGTATACCGCCGCCGAAAGCCCCCCGGCTCCCCCGCCGACAATAATAACATCGTAGACGTGCTGCGTTTTGACAGCTAAATGCTCATGTTTAAGGATCATCGTTGCTCCCAATGCAGATCTAAAGTGTGGCTGTCAGCGGGGAACCCAAGAAGTCTAGACAGACTTAGCTTCTTTTAAATAGGCCAACATGGTATCGGCATCGGAAACTTCAAAGGGATCAATTGGGCAGTTGTCTCCAAACTCTGGCTCGACAAACATTTTTTCAATGATCTTGTCATTGACTACCATCGAATAGCGCCAAGAACGCATTCCAAAGCCCAGATTGTCTTTGTCAACGAGCATACCCATCTTGCGGGTAAAGTCGCCATTGCCATCGGGCAACATCATGACGCGTTTCACTTCGAGGTTTTTGCCCCACTGAAACATAACAAAGGCATCATTGACCGAAAGACAAATAATTTCATCAATACCCTGAGCCTTAATTTCATCGTAGAGGACGTCGTAGCGCGGCACGTGGGTGGAAGAACAGGTCGGCGTAAAAGCACCGGGTAACGCAAAAAGCACAATGCGCTTGCCACCAAATAGTTCACTAGTTGTACGGTCCTGCCACCGAAAAGGATTAGGGCCTTCTACGGATTCATCACGGACACGGGTTTTAAATACCACTTCGGGTACACGAGCAAGGGCGACAGCAGCTACCACAATAAGTATTTCATCAGGACTGACCCTATTTTACTCCATTCTGCTAGGGGCTTTGGCAGCGGCTCCATACTTTACGTTACCTTAAGAGCCAAGCCATGATTTAGAAGTTAGAAGTATCCTGACTTCAGTACTGTAACGGTATTTTTTCCATGATGGCCCCTCCTCGGATCATGAATTTGTTAGTTCTGAGTACAAACCTGGCCTTGGCCCAGGAAATTCAGGAAAGTCTCGCCGCTCATGGCGTGACGGTTCGTTGTGCGAGTAATCCAGGGGAATTTTTTACCATGCTACAGAATTTCCCCGCTGATATGCTGCTGCTCACGGGAGCCGTTGGTTTGACCGTATGCCAAGAACTCCGCGCTACGGGCAGTCAATTGCCGATCATGCTTTTGGTTGATCAAGACGACCGGGAGGCCCGGATCACCATGTTGGATGTCGGTGCTAGTGATCTGGTCCATTGGCCGATGCAAGCAAATGAATTTTTATTGCTGATCCGTTCCCAACTCAGCCGGATTCGGACCGTTAATGATCCTTGTTTACGTTTTCAAGACCTGAGCCTCAATCTTCAAACCCGCGAGGTGCGCCGGGCCGAACGGGTGATCGATTTGACCAGTAAAGAATTTGATCTGTTAAAGATGTTTTTAGAACGTGCCCAACTGGTCCTCACCCGCGAGCAGATCCTCCAAGAGGTCTGGGGGAATGAATTTAGCGGTGAGTCCAATATTATCGAAGTCTACATCCGCTATCTGCGCCTCAAGATCGAAAAAGAAGGCGAAAAAAAGATCATCCAAACGATCCGAGGGGTGGGCTATGCCCTCAGAGAGTAGCCCATGCATCTGCTAATTGCCGCCGCCGGACGGGGTAGCCGCATGGGTCAAGGGGTGAACAAAGTCTTTTTGCCGCTTTTGGGTAAACCTATTCTGGCCTGGACCTTAGCTGCGGTCCAGCAGGCAAAGTCTATTACCTGGATCGGTTTATTGCACGGAGCCGAAGATTACGAACCCTGCCAAAGGATCATCGCAACCTACCCTGGTCGCTTGCCCGTCACGTTGATCCCAGGGGGCACGACGCGCCAAGCATCCGTGCGGGCGGGCTTAGAAGCGCTTCCCCAAGAGGCCACCCAAGTGCTTATTCATGATGCGGCCCGCTGCCTGGTTACCCCAGCGTTGATCGACCGCTGTGCAGAAGCCCTCTTTGAGCATCCGGGGGTCATTGCCGCCCTCCCTGTCAAAGATACGATCAAAGCAATT
>JANNOF010000201.1:0-4193 GCA_031398925.1 Gloeobacteraceae cyanobacterium SOY_34_metabat_371
CCCAGCCGCGGGCTCACCCGGTAGGTCTACCCCGCTTTTTTGCCCGATCCCGATGCGGCGTAGCCCATCGAAATAGGCTCCAGCCCCCATTTTTTGCATTAGTTTAACCATGCCAATATTGTTGGAATATTGAAGGACTTGAGTCACGGTTAAGGCCCCCCGCCCCCTGCCATCAAAGTTACTGATCGTATATCCAGAAAGGCGGAGACTGCCCGGATCATAGATCACATCCTTGGGGCTAATCTTGCCACTATCGAGACCTAGGGCAATATTGACGGGCTTAAAGGTCGATCCGGGTTCATAAATATCTGTTACGGGCCAAGCCTTATAGATGTTAGTGTTTTGAACAAAATCGCCAAAACGATTGTTGTCATAGGTAGGCGTGACCGAGAGCGCTAAAATTGCCCCGGTTTGGGCCTCCATAACAATAGCTGCCGCCCGTTCGGGTTTGAATTGGTCAACACCTTTTTGAAGCGCGCGTTGGGCGCTGTCTTGAAACCTGAGGTCTAGGGTCAGAGCGAGACGTTGGTTGAGGGTTGGGGGCAATAACGGCAAGGGAGCCTCCGCCGCTAAGAGTTGCTTAAAACCATAAACTTGATACTTTAAAGAAGGTTGTTGTTCTTTTTTTTGTTTTTGGTCATTACACGTTTTACCCGTGGGGTGCGGGGTAAGTTGCATTTGATAAAACTGTTCGATACCCGCACAACCGATACCTTCTTTATTAATAAAGCCTAAAACCGCCGCCGCATTAGTCCCCACAGGGTAATAGCGTTGACGACGTAATTCCCATTCTAAGCCGGGGATACCCATGCGCTGATTGCGTGGGATCTCAGCTATTGTTTGTTGGCTAAAGCGCTTCCAGTCTTGCGGACTAGCTTCTGTTTTGGGTAGGACAATTTCTTGGATCTGCCGCAGGGTTGTACTATCAAGCATCCGCCCTAACTGTACCGTTCGCGTTTTGGGATCAGACAATTTGGCTTGGAGGGTGGATGCAGATTGCTTTACTAAGGGGGCCAATAGTTGACTAAGTAAGGTGATCTGTTGGGCATAAATGCGTTGGGCCACCGCCTCTACTTGGGTTTCTTTAACTTCTTGGGCTATGTGCTTGCGGGTTTCTTTAAAAAAAACAGTGGGGTGGAGGTAGACCGTATAAAAAAGCTGATCGGTACTGAGGATCTGATTATTGCGGTCGATCACGGTCAAGCGCGGGGTGTGGGGCTTGAGGGATTTAGTCTGTTGTTGTGTGGCTCGATTGTGTAAATCCTGATCCTGAGTTACAAACCAAACCCGCGTTCCCAATAGAAGGGGGATGAACACCAACATCCCTGCAATAAACCAATAGCGTCCAACATTGCGTTTGCGTCGCGGCGGAAAGGGACGCATTAATAGCTCCTAGTACCCTAACGGCGGGATGGGTTTAAGTTCTGGCGGCGTAGCGGGCACAGGCTTCCAAGGGCGTTCTTGGGCCGGGGGTACCAGTAAAAACTGATCCGGGCGCGCAGGGACTAAAACTTTGGTTTGCTCAGGGGTGAGCTGCCCTTCCAGCAGTGCGGTATTCCACTCTAGTTGTTGCGTGCTCAGCGCTAGTTGCTGTAAACGACTATGGTCAGCAGCCCACTGGCGTTGGGTCTCAAAAATCCACCAGTATCCTGCCCCTAAAAGGATAAATCCTAGGGCAACACCAGCGAACATAACCTGCCGGATCCAAACCAGTGATTTGACCCAAGGGGGATCAGGACGACGGCGGGGACGGTTGTTGACAGCGACCGAGAGGCGGCGGACACGAACAGGATCGAGCTTAGGAACAGCGGTCATAGAGCACTCTCACGGCGACGGGCATAGCGGAGCTTGGCAGAACGGGAACGCGGATTACGCTTGGTCTCGGCAGGGGATGCCCCTAAGGGTTTAGGGGTCAAAACTTCTAGATCGGGGTGGGTGCGAAAGGCCCATTTCACCCGACGGTCTTCTAGGGAATGAAAACTCAGGACGGCGATCACCCCACCGGGGGCTAACCATTGGGGCACTTGGGCCAAAAATCGGTCTAAAGCCCCCAATTCATCGTTGACCGCAATGCGTAACCCTTGGAAAACGCGGGTTGCCGGGTGAATTTTTTGATTTCCTGGTATCGAACGGGCCACTGCTTCAGCCAATTGCGTGGTGGTGGTAAAGGGGCTGCGCACCCGCTGTTGCACCAAGGACCGGGCAATACGTCGGGAGAACCGCTCTTCACCGTATTCAAAAAAGATCCGCGCTAACTCGGCTTCGGGGGCACGATTGACCAAATCAGCCGCAGTGGTCTTGCCTGTGCCTAAACGCATATCCAACGGGCCACTAAACCGCCAACTCAACCCCCGCTCTGGGGTATCGATTTGCATCGAACTCACCCCTAGGTCAGCCAAGATCCCCTGAAAGCCCTGAAAATGGGGCAAAACAGTAGGATCAAAGTCGGCAAAATTGGTTTGGATAAACTGTACACGCCCCGCAAAAATCGCTAAATTTTCTTGGCTAAGGGCTAAAGCCACCGGGTCTTGATCGAGGGCAATAACCTGGGTTTGGGCTTGCTCTAAAATAGCGCGGCTATGACCGCCTGCGCCAACGGTGGCATCAAGGTATATGCCCCCATCCTGGGGAGCGAGTGCCTTGATGCATTCTGTCAGTAAAACAGAGGTGTGAGCCACAACTAATAAGGGTTCCCCGGATTACTGGGTTGAATCCAGGTTAAGAAATTACCGCGTTGCTGTCAAGAAATCAATGCGGTTTTCATAATAATTCAGAGTTTTTAGGCCATACCCTTGTTTTTTCTTTAATAGGCATCCTGTAATTCATAAAAATCTGGAGTGATATAGTCTTTACGCATTGGATATCCAACCCAGTCTTCGGGCATCAAGATCCGCTTAAGATTGGGATGTCCATCATAGAAAATGCCATACATATCAAAGCACTCCCGCTCTTGATAGTCGGCTGTTTTCCAGATCCAATAAACCGACGGAACGATGGGATTTGTGCGGGGCAAGTATACTTTGAGGCGGATCTCTTGGGGCTTGACGGCCAGTGCTGTTAAGGGTGTCAGGTCGTAGACACTGACTAAATCCCCCCCTGGAGCACTGTCGTAAGCACATTGACAACGCAGGTAATTAAACCCCAGATCATAAACCATCTGACAAATGACCAAAAAATCTTGAACCGGGCAGCGGATAATTTCAACCTGTCGATGATCATAGCCCTCAAAAGATACCCCTAAATTTTTGGCTAAGAGGGCTTTTGTTACGGGACCAGGTTCAACAACAGTAATGGCTTCAGGTTTGGAAGATTGATCGGGTTGCGGATTTTCGCTGCTCATAGAGTACGAGATTGGATTGTCTTTCAGTGTACTGCCAGACGGAAGTAGTATCATAGTTGGGCTGCTAGAGAAACACGCGTGGGTCAATTAGAAGGGAAAACCGCCATTATCATGGGCGTCCTCAATGAGTACAGTCTAGGCTGGGCCATCACCCAAGCCTTAGTCGCTGAGGGGTGTACCTGTGGTTTTACCCACCTGCCCGAAGAGCGGATGGAAAAGCGCTTACGCAAAACCACCGAAGAACTGCAACCCCGCCTGATCGTCCCCTGTGATGTCCAATCGGATGATCAGATCCGCGAGGTTTTTCAAAAAGCCAAAGAAGTCTATGGCTCCATTGACATTGTGATCCACTCCATTGCTTTTGCCCCCCGGCAAACCTTTGAGGAGCCTTTTTACAATACAACACGCGATGATTTTAAAACGGCCCTTGAAATTAGTGCCTATTCTCTGATCGCCGTAGCCCGTGAAGCTTTGCCCATCATGAATGAGTACGGTACGGTGATCACGCTGACCTACGGAGCCAGCCAAGTTTATATCCCCAATTACAATGTGATGGCTGTCGCCAAAGCGGCCCTAGAGTGCAGTGTGCGCTATCTAGCGGTCGAAATGGGCCGCGCTAAAAAGATCAGTGTCAATGCCATCAGTGCTGGTCCCGTTAAGACTATGGCGGCATCGGGGATCAAAGGGTTTGGCATGATGCTAGAGCATAACCAGCAAAAAGCGCCCTTGGGTGAGACCATTGAACCCGAAGATGTGGGGGCGGCGGCTCTTTATCTTTGTTCCCCAGGGGCCAAACGGGTTACGGGTGAGATCCACTATGTAGATAGTGGTTACAACATTGTGGGTTGGTGAT
>JANNOF010000206.1:0-1563 GCA_031398925.1 Gloeobacteraceae cyanobacterium SOY_34_metabat_371
TAAAGCCCTGTTCGACAAAGAAAACGTATAGATCAGCCGTACCCGAATAGGTGGCAAACGTCTTCTTAAAATAGGTTTTAGCCCCTGTTCCTAACTCTTCTTGCCGGATATACGGTGGGTTGCCAATAATGGCATCAAACCCCACAAAATCCCCTTTCTCATTCAGCACTTCGGGAAACTCGAACCGCCATTCAAACGATCCCCGATAGAAGGCGTTATTCTCAATATCCGTAATCTCTGTTTCAATCTGTTCGATGAATTTTTCCGTTCGTATAACTTCGGCCGCTACCAACTTCGGGTCTTTCATGAAGTTACCAAAAACGTCCGTGTTATTATCCAGTAACATACGTTGCCCCCGCAGCGTGGCCAGCTTTTTCCGGCGTGGGTCGCGGTTAATCACCGTCTCGCGGAACTGGCTTTTAATCTCATTGATAAAACGTTGCAGATCTGCTTTAGCATCTTTGCTCTTTGCGTCTTTGTAGGCAGCTACTGCGTCTTTGTAGGTGCGTAGGCTGAACTTCTGCTTTTTGAAAACGTCGCTGAGGTCTTCGGTTAGGCTAAATTTGCTCAATAGGCTGTTCCCCTGTTTGATGTTAATATCAATGTTGGGTAACGTTTCCAGTTCGGCAAAACCGGATTCGTCGGTGTAGTAAGCGTTTTTCAGCAGTTCAATCCAAAGCCGCAACCGGCAAATTTTAACGGAGTTCGGGTTAATGTCTACTCCAAACAGGCAGTTTTCAATAATGGTCTGCTTTTCCTGGAACAGCGTCTTTTGTACCCGTTGGCGTTCCGGCGTTGGTTTGCCTGTTGTCTGCAACACGTACTGAAACGGTATTTCGTCCTCATCCTACACTATCAGTTCATCGTTGAGGATTGTAACGGTGTAATCTTTTATCCGCTTACCGGTCTCATCCTGCAACACGCCTAAATCTGACTTCACGGCAATCAGTTCGTTAAGGGCTGATACCAGAAAGTGACCCGAACCAACGGCCGGATCACAAATACGGATTTCGTTGATGAGGTTGTTTGCTTCGGCCCGGTCAAGGTCTTTATTTTCCAGTGCTGCAAAGTCGGCACAGTCCCAACCTTTGGCGTCGTTGAACTTCTGCACAACGGCTTTACGGATGGTTTCCCGGCACATATACTCCGTAATGAATCCCGGCGTATAGAATGACCCGTCTTTGTAGCCGTTGATCTTTTCAAAGATCAGCCCCAATACCGACGCATTGATGAGCGTCCGGTTTTTTTCCTGAATGGTTTCCCGACTTTCCGACGCAAAATCATACGCATCCAAAAACGCGAACAGATACGAGAGCGTTGGCAGGTCTTTCGTAGCCTTATAGGTTGGGTTATCGTTCAGAACGCTGTTACGTAGTACGGGTACTGTCAGGCCGTTGTCAAGTTGATTGATGCCAACCGTATCGTTTTCCAGTTCCGTCAACTCAAACAGCGAACTGTTGAGGTAAGGTATCTTACCGAACTTAGCTTGGATAGACGCTTGCCGTTCAGACGGTTTGCGGGCTAGCACCCGAAAGAACAGTTTGTTGAGTTCGTCAAAGTCAG
>JANNOF010000213.1:0-6859 GCA_031398925.1 Gloeobacteraceae cyanobacterium SOY_34_metabat_371
ATGGGAGTACGCATCCCCCCTCGGTACAGTGGGAATATCGTCACTCAGAGGAAGATCCCTATGAACCTGCCCTCCCAAGTCACCTCCTTTTTGCTGCGTAGCCTGTTGATCGGCGGGATAGTAATCCCGTTGAGCGGTGCTGCCCAGGCGCAGTCTTACTTTGAAAATAATCAGCCTTTACGTTTTGAAACTGGCTTGAACTATGACTACCAACGGTGCCAAAATCTGGCATACCGCAATTTACCCAACACTATTCGTGAAAATGGGCGTGATTTCAACCTCAAGTCTGGGGTGTATCAAGGTTTGCGGACCATCAATGCCAATGGTGTAGAAATTGATGGGCGCTCCTACCGTAGCGGTTGTGGGACAGTCCTCGATGGTGATGTGGTGATCCGGGGCAACAATGTCGAACTCCGCGATGTGGTAATCCGGGGCGATGTTACGGTTTTGGGCCGCAATGCCAGCCTCCGCAATGTGATCATCACCGGAGCACTCGACGTTCAATCCAACCAATTTCGTCGCCAGTCTGTCTATACGGACCAACGCTATGGCAATAGCGACGTGCGGGGCATCTGGGAATACGTCGTCTTGACGGTGCTCCGCAATAATCTCCGCTAGATTTAGCCCTTAGGTTTAGCACTTCTACGACTGTCTCCTCCCTTCCCCTAGTCCGTGCGCTAGGGGATTTTTTTGTGGATACTGGGGCTATGCCGCCACCGATTACCTATAGTCCTGCCTTTACCTTGGTGCCCACCTATGGGTGTTTCAACCGGTGTAGTTATTGCAATTTTCGGGCAGAGCCCGGTGCCCCTTGGCTAGATCTCAATACGGCGCGGCAGATCCTAACGCCTTTACGGAGTCAGGGGATTATTGAAATTTTGATTCTTTCGGGGGAAGTCCATCCTCACGATCCACAGCGCGGGGCTTGGATCCAACGGGTCTACGACTTGGCCTGTTTAGCCCTCGAACTGGGCTTTTTGCCCCATACCAATGCGGGGGTCTTGAGCTATGCAGAAATGCACTACCTCAAAGAAGTCAATGCTTCAATGGGTTTGATGCTCGAAACCACGTCGGAGCGCCTACTCCAAACGGTCCATCGGCTAGCCCCAAGCAAGGTTCCCCAGATCCGCGTCGAGCAACTGATCTGGGCCGGAGAACTCCAGATCCCCTTTACCACGGGGTTGCTTTTAGGCATTGGCGAAACCCCAACGGAGCGGATCCAGACCCTAGAAGCCATTGCCCACGTACACCAGCGCTATGGACATATCCAAGAAGTTATTCTTCAGCCCCATCGCCGGGGGGGAAAACAGACTTTTCGGGAGCGTAGGTTTTCCGAATCAGCGTTTATAGATCTGATCCGCACCACTCAAGCAATTCTTGGGCCCACCGTGGCGATCCAAGTCCCCCCCAATTTGATCCAAGACCTTAGTCGCGCCCTTCAAGCAGGGTGTACGGATCTGGGGGGCATTGGCCCCGTAGATGTGGTGAACCCCGACTATGACCAGCCCGTGATCAGTCAGCTCCAAGGGGAACTACAGCACCTAGGCTATGGGCTGATCCCACGTTTGCCTATCTATCCGCAGTATTACCCTTGGGTTAGCTCCAAGGTGGCTCCGGTTTTAGACCGTTTGATCAACCCAAACGACGCTGAAAATCCGGGATCGTCCGCGTCAAACCTTCCTTTAGCAAGATCTTTGGCTGCCAGCCCAAAACTTCTTGGGCCTGAGTGATATCCGGGCAGCGTTGGCGTGGATCATCTTTAGGCAAGGGTTGGTAATCAATACCCGCCGTGCTTGCGGTCAGTTCTAGTACTAATTCCGCCAATTCTTGAATGGTGAATTCACCGGGATTACCCAGATTAATCGGACCTGGCTGATCGCCCGCCATGAGCAGGATCAAGCCGCTAACCAAGTCATCGACGTAACAGAAGCTCCGGGTTTGCGTCCCTTTGCCATAGATGGTTAGGGCTTCACCCTTGAGCGCTTGGACAATAAAATTGCTTACTACCCGCCCGTCATTGATCGCCATGAGGGGGCCATAGGTATTAAAAATGCGTGCGACCCGGATCGCAGTACCATACTGTCGATAATACTCAAAGGCTATAGTCTCGCCTAGACGCTTAGATTCGTCATAGCAGGCGCGGATTCCGATGGGATTGACATGGCCCCAATAGGCTTCGGGTTGGGGATGCACTTCCGGGTCGCCGTAGACCTCGGAGGTTGAACTGATCAGGACTTTGATCCCCAATTTCTGGGCGAGGTCCAACATGTTCAACGTGCCCATAAAGCCCGTTTTGATCGTTTTGATGGGGTCGGCTTGGTAATGTACCGGAGAAGCAGGACAGGCCAAATGATAGATCTGGTCTACATCCGCCACAAAAGGCTCGGTAATATCGTGGGTAATGCATTCCAAATCAGGATGATCCCACCAGGTACGGAGATTTTCGGGACTACCCGTGTAAAAATTATCCAAACAGAGGACATGATGTCCTTGACGTAAGAGGCGGTCTACCAAATGTGCGCCTACAAATCCTGCTCCACCCGTAACTAAAATCCGCATGGGTGCCCGTGTACCGTTCTTCGTCACGATACCACAGGCGTTGATCCTCTTATTCCCCAATAGGCATAGATAGACCACCAAAGAAAGCAACAGGTCTTGTATGATCGGTAGGACCAATTCAATTTTTTCATGAAAGCGACTTTTGCCCAGCAGGTCTTTAATCAGCATTTAACCCTTGTGAGCAGGGCAGTAGCTTCCCGGCCCGTACAGCCGGTATTGGCCAATATTTTGGTTGAGGCCCTCGAAGACCGGGTCCGACTGACAGGCTATGACTTAGATCTAGGCATTGTGACCGAATTTCCGGCCCAAGTGGATCAAGCGGGGTCCCTGTTACTCCCAGCCCGCTTATTGGGGGATATTGTTTCCCGTTTACCCAACTTAGACATCAACCTCAAGGCCCAAGAGGATGGACAAGCGACCCTAGAATGTGGCGCTGCGGCTTACCAGATCCGGGGGATGAATGCGGAGGAGTACCCGCCCTTGCCGGAGTTGCCTGAGGAGCAAAGTTTGCTGTTGGGGGTCAAGGAATTTCTCGAAGGGATCGGATTGACGCTTTTTGCGGCGGCGACCGACGAAAGTAAACAGATCTTGACGGGAGTACACCTCAAGACCCTGGGTGAATCCTTAGAATTTGCCACGACCGATGGGCACCGCTTGGCGCTTATGAGTACGGTCCTCCCGGAAGGGGTGAATTTGGATCTGACGATTCCCGGTCGGGCGTTGCGTGAACTAGAGCGTATCCTAGCCGCTAGTCCGGCTGAGGGATTTTTGGCAAAATTTGATCGCACCCAGATTCTTTTTACCGTCGGGGACCAGACCCTGACTTCACGGATCATTGAAGGGCAGTACCCCAACTATGGACCGCTTTTTCCTAAAAAATTCATCCGTCATGTGACCGTTGATCGCAAAGAACTGATCAGTGTCCTAGAGCGGATTGCCGTCTTAGCCAGTCAGAAAAATAATATTGTCCGTATGGAACTCACCGAAGACAGCATGACCCTAGCCGTTGATGCCCCCGATGTGGGCAGTGGGCGTGAGCAGGTAAATATTCAACTCACCGGGGATGCGCTGACTATTGCCTTTAACGTCAAATACTTAATGGACCCTCTTAAGGCCCTTAGTGCCCTAGAGATCCAACTCAATCTCAATGGCCCCGTGGACCCGGTGGTCCTGAAGCCCGTCGATGGCTCTGCCTGTCAATATCTGATCATGCCGGTGCATTTACGCGGGGCCTAAACCATGCCCATAACCCTCCATACCTCGGTTTTGGTGATCGGGGCGGGTACGGCGGGTGTCGCGGCGGCCCTTCAATGTGCGCGGCGGGGCGTCGCTACGGTATTGATTGGCCCAGACGATAGCCTGGGGGGAATGCTAACCGCCGCGGGGGTCGCGGCCACCGATGGGAACGAGTTGGCCTGTTTTCAGACTGGGATCTGGCGGCAGTTACTCCATACCCTTGTGTCCCAGTACCCCGTCCACCATAGTTGGGTGAGTTTTTTTACCTTTGATCCCCTGGTGGTCAGCCAAGTTTTAGCGGATTGGGTGGCCCAACAACCCACTTTGAACTGGTTGCCTAATCAGCCGCTTTTAGCCGTCATGGGCCAGGATAACCGGATCACAGGAGCCGTCTTCCCGGACTATCGGATCACCGCCGATATTGTGATCGAGGCCACTGAATTAGGGGATGTACTGGCCCTAGGCCAGGTCCCCCATCGGTGGGGCTGGGAAACCCAGGAGGTTTTTAAGGAACCCAGTGCACCTAAAGTATTATCTGCCTTTCACCGTCAGTACCCCGTTCAAGCCCTGACGTGGGTGAGTTTAGTCCGAGCGGCAGAGCCTAGGGCTACGCAAACTATTCCAAGTCTGTTATTTCCCCAGACTTTTCGCCACCATGATCCAGAGCGGATGCTGAGCTACGGAGGCTTAGGTAACGGCCTGTACATGATCAATTGGCCCCAAGATGGTAATGATTACGGAGTTGATCTTGACCGTTTGCTGACACCAGATCGCCACAAGGTTCATCAAGAAGCGCAGGACCACACCCGTCAGTTTGTGCATTATTTGCAGCAGGTTTTTGGGGAGTGCTTAGGGCCAGCGGTAGATCATGGGCCCGAGGGTTTAGCCCAACTGCCCTATTACCGCGAGAGTCGCCGGGTTGTGGGCCTCAAAACTATCACCGAGCTAGATATTTTGCCCCAAGCGGACTGTCCCGCTGCCGTGATCCCCGCCGATTGCATTGCTTTTGGTAACTACCCCAATGATCATCACTATCCTGGTGATCCCTGGCCCGTGGCACCCAAAGCCTATTTTTGGGGCGGTCGTTGGACCGGAACACCCTTCGGGATCCCCTATGGAGCTTTGATTCCCGCAGATATAGAGGGGCTGATCGTCACCGAAAAAAATATCTCCGTCAGTCATATTGCCAATGGAGCCACCCGCCTACAACCCCTGGTGCTCAATTTGGGCCAAGTGGCGGGTATGGCGGCGGCCCTGTGTAGTGAACAAGGCTGTGAGCCACGGGATCTCTCGGTGATTGACCTCCAGTATGCTCTTTTAAACGACACTCTGGCCCCAGCGGGGGTTGTGCCCTTTTATGACCTGGCGCCTACGGATCAACGCTACGCCGCCGCCCAAAAGCAGATTTTGCAGGGCGGAGCCTATAGCGGCTGGGCGGGGGTCGATCCTCAAGACCAACCCTTGCCTTTTCAGGAAATTAACTCGTTTCAGGGTTTATGGATTCAAGAACAAGGCAAATATTTCTTACAGATCGATCAGGCGCAAATCGCTGTAGTCACGATCTGGCCCGGTGTCGCTGAGACGTTAGCCCGTTATCTAACCAATACAATAGTGACGATCCAGGGGGTTTTTTATCCCCAGGGCGTCTGGATTTTAGCAACTCCTTAAAAATTTTCCCCAAAGCCCGTCAAAAACGCTTAAAATAAATTAACAATTGGTAACATTCATGGAAGATCTGCAGGCACGTTTGCAAAGTCCTGATTTTCGTGAGCGCGTCCGGGCCTTACTGACCCTCCGCACCGCCACCCCAGAAATTGTTGCCCCTTTGGCTGCTTTGACGATCCAAGACACCCATGTACAAATGCGCTCCTATACCTGTATGCTGTTGGGCAAAAAGCCTTCAGAGACAGCCTTTCAACTCCTGGTTCAGACCCTACAATATGATCTTGATCCCGGTGTACGGGCGGATGCTGCTGGGGCGTTGGGGGCCATTGGCGATCCCCGGGGCTATGAATTATTGGCCCACACCTACTACGAAGATACCGAGTGGATCGTGCGCTATAGTGCCCTCGTATCTCTGGGGAATCTGGGGGATGTACGCGGCTTTGATCTCATTGCCAGTGCCCTAAATTCGGAAAATGATCTGTTTTCTCAAGCTGCCATCGGAGCCTTGGGGGAATTGGGGGATGAACGGGCGGTACCCCTACTGTTGCCCTTTGTCGCTTCTGAAGACTGGATGATCCGCCAAAAAATCGGCATGGCTCTGGGTAATATTGGCGGCACCAAAGCCCAAGAAGTCCTGCGCTATTTGGCCAAAGACCCTAATGATCAAGTTGCTTTGACGGCTGGGACGATCTTGCGCGAAGCGGCGTAATCCTAAGTCATATCAAAAGTGCCCCCTAGCCCCCATTTCATGGGGGTATCAGATTTTTAGACACCCCCACAACGTGGGGGAGGGGGGCTGATCACCCTGATCCCCAGATATCCTAGTCGTGGCAAGCAAAAAATCAGCGTCACGATCTTAATTTTGGGTGATTAGGGCGGCTAATACTAAATCTTGACGCTCTTGCAAAACCCGGTCTTGGGCCTCAAGTCCGGCTGGATAGATCAAAATCATCAGTCCTGTGGCGCAGATCAATCCCCCGTACAAGATTAAAGGATTGTGGAGTACGACGCTCCCTAGGCCGATCAATAGGAGGGGACCCAGGACCAAAACGTTAAGGCCTAAACCAATTACGGGAGCCAGGATCAAGGCGGCAGAAGTCGTTCCCTGACGGGCTTGGACCCCAAAGACCAGACGCACAGGAAAATAGATCGAAAACCAATTGCCCACCAAACTATAGGTCACGCCAAAAATTATTAGGGCCAAAAAGCTACACAGCAGGATCGACGGACTCAGCCCTCCTACCAAACATTGGGTTAAACCCAAGCCCAAGAGTAACTGCCCCAGGATCCATAGGCCAAAGCTGAGATTATGGGCCAAGAGCACCTGCTGCCAGGGAACGGGAGCTAGCATATAAGTCTTAAAGCCTTGTCCATCAAAGGCAAAGGTACTGTTAAATAA
>JANNOF010000258.1:0-2225 GCA_031398925.1 Gloeobacteraceae cyanobacterium SOY_34_metabat_371
GACGACGAGGGTAAGGCCGCCATCTACTAGGGGAGGCAATTGAAAGCAGAGCGACTTTCCTCCGCCGGTGGGCATGACCACGAGCGAGTCTTGCCCTCGCAGGGCACTGCGTACCGCCTGCTCTTGGAGGGGGCGCAACTGATCGTAACCCCAGACCTGTTTCAGGGGGGTAATCAGGTCCATGCCCAAGTTTGGCGCGTTAGAACCCTGTTGCACTCAGATTTCTGCAGAATCTATGTGATTAGCGGCCGTGTCACTTTTTCTTGGCTTTGCCTTGGTCTGGCTTCGGCGGCCCATCTATGGGCCTAGCGGCCTTGTCTTTGGTTAGCTTGCTTTTGTGAGCATCGCTATTCCCCGACGAATTCTTCTTCGGTTTTCGATCACCCATGAGTGTACGGCTTGGTGACAAACTCGCCACCGGTTTTCTTCTGGGCCTGGCTACCGACCTTGGACTTCTGGTTAGAGGAGCCCGCAGACTTCTCCTTCAGTTTGGCTACGGCAGCTTGAATTTCTTTCTTTGAGGGTCGAACCATTGCTTAAGGTACTTCATTTACCCAGGTTGGACGCCGCATTCCCAAAATCTTAGGAATCCCGACATGAAAAGAGCCCGTGAACCCTTGCGGATTCACGGGCCTTCCTTTCTTACTTACTTACTTGCTTGCTCGGCGGCGTCGAGCGGCGGCGAGGCCAATGGCGAGGACGGCCAGGGTTGCGGGCTCTGGCACGGCTTCCACGCTGACATCATCTAGGTGGGTGGTGTTGCCGGTTCCGAGGTTCACGAACTCAATGGTGTCTGATCCGGTTCCTACGAAAGAGTAGGAGTAGAGGCCGGAGGAGGCAAGGCCAGTAGCAAGGGCGCTACCGTTGTTCTTGACCTCGATGGACCCAGAGAGAGGCACGTAGAGCTGGAAGCTCAAAGTGTAGGTCGTCCCGATGAGGGTGGTCAGCGTCTGGCTGATTCCGCTTCCCGCGACGTCGGCGTACCCGCTCACGTCTAGCTGGTCGCTGTCCGAGCTGAGGTAGCCCGTACCCACACCGTGCACGTTGCCGGTGGAACCGATCGCCCAACCCGTCAAGGTAGCGATGGTAGGAGCCGTACCGTCTGCGTAGAGGTCCGCTTCGAAGTCACCATTCACAACAAGATCGGAGAAACCAAGAGCACCGATTCCGACAAAAGCAAGAGAAGCCAATAAATATCGCATCGGGTTCAGTTTCACTTAGGTACGGTATTTATGCCAGTCACACTTGCCCGGTACAAGGGATCCCGCGTAGGGGCGCGGGACTTCAGAAACCGATAGATCTATACATGGCGACTCCTTTCCCAGCACATTTTTGCCTGGGCTGCAAGGCCCAGGAAGTACAGCCCACCGACGCAGGGAGTTCGACTTAGCTTCTCAGTGGGCCGGGGTGGGTGGGAAAGCGTCGGTGGGCGGTAAGTGCAGAGCGAGGGCATCATCCGGCATCTGGGCTCCGGACCGGCTCACCCCTAGACTGGGAAAGCAAAGGCCCCTGGAACCGTAGTTCTAGGGGCCGTTGGGGGTTGCGCCTAGCGCTTACTTGCTGGAACGTCGGCGACGAGCTGCGGCGGCGAGGCCAAGGCCAAGCACGGCCATGGTTGCAGGCTCAGGAACGGCTTCCACGCTCACGTTGTCCAGGTGGGTTGTGTTCCCGGCCTCGGAGACGAAGGTGAGAAGGTCTGCACCTGTCCCAGTGAAGTTGTAGCTGTAGCTACCGGTTCCCAGGCTGGAGCCAACGGCGGAACCGTTGATCAGGACTTGGACGGACTGGCTGAGGGGAACTCGCACGTCAAAGGTGAGGGTGTAGCCGGTGCTGGCTACCGTGGCGACGGTTTGCTCGACGCCGCTACCGAACTGGTCCCAGGTACCGCTGAGGTCGAGCTCTTGGGTGGTGGCACCCAGGTAGCCGACGCCGATTCCAGCGACGTTACCGGTTCCTAGGATCGTCCAGCCGGTCACGGTTGCGGGCAAGCTGTAATTGCCGACCGGGTAGGCATCGGATTCAAAGTCGCCGTTGACGACGAGATTGGCCTGAGACACACCGACTAAAACCATCATGGAAACAAAAAGCGTAGGCTTAAACATAACGCTTCTAGCGTCGCTTATGGTGGGCAATTGTGATAGTCGCACCAATGCGTGACGGAGCCTCACGTGAAGGTCCTCCCTAGAAGGAGTGCCCCGCAGGGTCCGGGGTGCTTGGCAACTCCA
>JANNOF010000267.1:0-6350 GCA_031398925.1 Gloeobacteraceae cyanobacterium SOY_34_metabat_371
CATGGCGCACAACAGCAGGCCGACACCACAGATCAGGATAGATACACACCAAGCGCTCTTCTAGTTTTAGGGCCGCCCGCAGGGCGCTGTTCCACCAAATAGGCTCCAGATCAGGATGATCCTGAGCGGTAACGCTAAAGAAGTCTTGGTTGGTTTGGAGCCAAGCTTCAATCCACTCTTGGGCCGTTTGCAACAATTGGGGGCTAAGTTCTTCTGGACGGACCTCAAGCTGGACCCGGTCACCAAAAATATGCAAGCGCGGGTCTTGACTCCAAAGGATTGCTTTGGTCGGCCCCCCTTGGCTTGCTAAAAAAGTACTGATCTGGGTGGCCCGATCTGGTAATTGCTGTAAATGCACTACCAAAAGATCATTAATGACCTGTTGACCCCAAAGATAGTAACTACCGTCTTCAAGGTCACAAAAACGCTCATCTTGATGAAGGGCTACGTTGTAGGGCGTGATCAAACTACGGATCGCCATGAGACCGAGGGTTTGCCCCTGGGCTAATTTTTCATAAACCTGGTCATAACAACTAAAGCGCGTTTCAGCCACGGGGGTGACCAGGGGGTGGGACAACACATACCCTGCCTCCTCGACTGCTTGTTCTTGCTGGGTTGAGTCCGCCTCAGGATGACTGCGACGGTACTTGCGCATATAAGTCCAGACCGAATCACGGATCATCATTACTCCAGGGAATCGGGATCTAAACCCGCCTCTTCTAATAAAGAGCGGATCGTCGCTTGTTTAACTTGAGCTTCACTAAAAAGCTGATGTTTGATCAAAGCAAGTTCACCATCCAAGCGTTGATACTGGATCTGCTGTTGCTGTTCTAAACGAGCCAATTGGGTATTAAATGCCTGTTGTTGCAGGAGCAATTGATCTTTCATTTGGGCCAACAGGGGTTCCCATTCGGGGGCCAAAGAGGAGACAGCTAGGGGAAGTGGAGTCTGTAAAAGTTCCATTTTGTCGGCTAACTGTTGCGCCACACTACGGTTATCAGCACCAGAGACCATGGTGCTCTCTAGTTGGGCAAGGCGGGCCTCTAGGTGGGCAATATGCTCTTGGGCTTGGGCCAAGGTACTCTGGGACTCTTGGTACTGGGCAGAAACAAGACGGAGATTTTCTTCTAGCCCCTGCTGCACTTCGAGCTGGGCTGCATATTCTTCAATAATCAAGTCTCGTTCTGTCTGGACTTCACCCAACTGTTGTTGCGCTTCGGCCCCTTGGGTTTGCGCTTCGAGCAACTTGTCAAAGGCCAGTTCAAGTTGCAAACGCATAGCTTCATCTTGATCCGGTGCTTGAGCATCAACGTTCAGCGACTCTAAACGACTATTCCAGACTTCGAGTTGTTGATTCAGCTCATCGAGTTGTTGATCGCGCAACTGTAATTGTCTGCCCAAAAGCACCAGTTGGGCATCATATTCCTCACGGATCTGCTGGGGTGAGGGCTGATGGGCCAATACTTCCAATTGGTCTGACCACTGCTCCACTTCTTGGGTTAATTTCCCCATTTGGAGGGTCAGTTGCTGAATCTGATCCTCACGTTGCGCTAACTCCGTACTTAAATGATGGATCTGGCGCTCCCCGTCTTGGAGGGAATGGGCGGCTTGTTCCTGAACCGTAGTTAAGGTATTACTGCGTTCCTCTAATTCCCGGAGGACTTGGGCGACTAGAGCATCTCGTTCGTTCAATTGGTTGGTTAAGGCCGCCACTTGATCGGTGGTCCGGGCAAAATCCACTGCTTGTTGATGGAGTTGATCGCTCAAAGCAACAATATGTTGATCTTTTTCGATCAGTTGTTGTTGTAGCAAGGCTACCTGAGCGGTGGTATCACTCGTATGAGCGGTCCACTGATCCTGAAGTAGGCTTAGGTTATTATTTTGTTCCGTCATCAGGTCTTGCAGGGCCGTAAGCTCCGCCGAACGCGCACTAAGGGCCTGGGTCAAGGTTTCGACTTGGGCGGCTAGCTCGATTTCTAACGCTGAAGCACTAGGCGGGATCAAAAGCTGGGCTTCGCGCTCCGCCAACTGCTGGGTTAGTTGCTGGATTAAATCAGGATCACTCTGGGCATGAAGCTTTTGTTCGCGCTCAATACTTTTACGCAACTCGTCACGGGCAATGTTTAAGTCTTCCTGTAGGCCCGCTAAGCGGTCTAGGTCTCCCACCCGGCGGTCTTCTAGGGTGATCAAAGTACTTTGCTGTTTATTTAGATCCTCAGCAAACTGGGCGATCTGCTGTTGCGCTAGGGTCAACTGCCCCCGCAAGTCCCAGATTTGAAAGGCACTGAGGTAGGTGAGGTCTTCGGGCAACAGCGTACAGAGTTGCTCTAAACGGCCCCGCGCCAAGATCACTAGGGGTTCTTGATCCGGGCATTGGGCCTGTACATGGGTCAAAAGTTCATCGAACGCCTCGCGGGTGGCGTGGAGGTATGAAGAAAGGGTCATAGGTTCACTCATTGGGGTTCCTAGCAGTTGTATTTGGCTAATAGATCCGACAGATCAATGATCTGGAGGCGACGGTCTACCGCAGTATTCCACAGGACTTCAAAGCGTTGGCGGTAGTCTTGAATATCCCCTTCCCAACTTGCTAGGGTCCGACGGGGCACATCGGGCGCGGCATAGTAGTACAGCCCGTCCCCATAGCTGTCCTGTAGTAAGGCGATTTGGTAGCGCGGCGATAGTCCTACCCCTAGGCGGATCTGGAGATCGCCCCGACGACGGGCTTGGGACAACAGGGTGCGCGGTAGGTCTTGGTGCTCTAGGGTATGACACAGTTGATTGAAAAAAGACTCTAGCTCGTTGGGACCACTCAAACAGAGGACAACCCGTACCTGTAGTCGTTCTAAAAAGGGTACCAGGGTCTGAATAGTCTCTTCAAAACCTGCGGTGATCCAATCTAAAGTATTCGATGTTGCCAGAAGCTGCTGGAGATCCGTACTGCTCACTTCGCGTAAACGAGGCGTGGGGCGACGCAGGATCACCGAGGTCTCATCTATGATCAGGTGTTGGAAAGTAGACCAGCCCTGGGGCGTAGCTGCTGTAGTTAAGCCCAAAGGCAAACTGGGAGTCCAGTCTAACCGTTTGGCGGGTTCGTTGGCCCAAAGTCCTGATTGGCCTCCGATCCACATGGGTTCAGTCCCATGACGGGCGGCCCAAAATAAGAGGGTCTTGAGGGGAATTTGAAGTTTTTGCGCTAGGGTCTTGAGTCCCCAGAATTCTTCGGTGGCTAATAACGTCACCGGGTCTTCTTGGGCTAAGGTCTGATCCAACAAGCGTTGGTGTACCCGGTCTTCAGGGCTAACATAGTAGCCCTCTTGGGGGGTAGGGGCATTTTGGAGCGGAAACAACCACCAATCCCCGGTGGCTCCTCTCAAATCCCCTAGGGCACCGTGGACACAGAGCTGATCGAGTAAGAGTTTCTGCTGATCTAAAGTTGCACCACTCCACACCAAGCCAGTCCAGCCTTCGGCGGTGGCGACGACCATTCCTAATAACTGATCGGGTAAAACCTGAGTGGCTTGCTCAGGATCAACATCAAAAGTGTGCAATAGCCATTCAGCAAAGCCTGCACGCTCAGGGCTGTCGATGTCAGCGAGGCTAATGGGCACCGCAAGTGCATCGGGGAGAACATCCAACTGCATGGCTATTCAAACCTAGACGGATCCGGGCATTTTTAAGGTGCCCTAACTGACCTATACCCTAACCCGCATCAGAGCCTAAGTAAATGATTAGTTAGCATAATTAACCTTAATTTATTGTTATCCTGCGCGGCTCCGCATGATTGCCCTAGACTCAAAGGAAGAGCTTATTACGTGATCTTGGGTAGCTGTGTCCAATTTTTGGCCTCGTTTGTCTAGTGCAGTAATAGCCATTGGACTGGCTTTAGCCTCTATTACCTTGGGGGGGCCTTGGCTGGTCTTGAGTTTAGCGGTCTTGGTATTTTTGGGGCTACGCGAGTATTTCGCGATGGTGGCAACCGAAGGCTATTTACCTTCGCGCAAGCTCAGTACCGCGCTGGCCATTGGCCTACTCCTCGTTCAAGAATTTTATCCTAAGCTTACGGAGGGCGCTTTTTTATTAGCCGGAGCGATGATCTTTTTTTATCTCCTGATCCGGCCAGCCCCCGCCCGTACCGCCGATATTGCCACTTCATTGCTAGGGCTTTTTTATGCTGGAGCTTTTCCCAGTTATTGGATCCGTCTTAGGGCTTTGCCTGAGGGGGCAGAATATATGCTGCTTACGTTTATTTGTATTTGGGCGGCGGATATTGGGGCTTATTTTGTCGGTAAATATTTTGGTAAACTCCGCCTTTACCCCCGGGTCAGCCCCAAAAAGACCATTGAGGGTGCGATCTTTGGCATCTTGAGCAGTACCGTATTTGGCTCCCTGGGTGCTGTTTACATCGGTTGGACGGATCTTTGGATCGGAGCCTTATTTGGTTTTTTGATTGGCGGGACTGCGCTTTTAGGGGATCTGATTGAGTCACTAATGAAACGCAGCGCCAGACTAAAAGATTCGGGTACTTTGATCCCAGGACATGGCGGGATCTTGGATCGTTGTGACAGTTATATTTTTACAGCTCCGCTGGCTTTTTATTTTATTACCAGCTTGATCAGTGGTTGATATCAAGTTCGGATACAAAGCTGATCTGGTAGGAATCGTTGCTGAGCTAATTTTTACGAGAAAACGCGGAAGAGTTCGGGGGCCGGGAGCGGGGGTACGTTGTCACATTGCCTCGGTGATCAAGAAGATCATTCAAAGCCGTCCGACTCCTTGCCACCCCTTTAGGATCAACTTTTGCCAAAGGATCAAACCCGGCAAGGGGTCGCTAAAGCGCTTTGCGTTGTAGGGGGTGTCGGGGGCTGCAAGCTCCCTGACGAGGAGGGGGGTGGGTTTGGGAGGGGAAAACCTTTCCACCTCCCAAGGGCTGTTTATTCTTAATTTGCATATGGGGCGCAACTAGCTAACTATCTGAACTTGATATAAGAGTTTTAGACATCCCCACAACGTGGGGCTAGGGGGCTATGCTTTGATCATAAAACCACAGACTGCACATGAGCGCTGATTTTTTGCCCTGTACGGATCCTGAGACCCGCGACCTGATTGCCAGGATCATGCAGCAAATGCCATCCGACCCTTCAAAACTCCCGCTTGCGAAAGACCAAGTAGGCCCCAGTGAGCAAGATCAAGGTATAGAGCAGCCCGTAGAGGACCGTCCCGCCTAGATCGGCCCAGGGTGGCGTTTGTCCATACACCGCGCTATTGCGCAGATTAAACCGTTCTAGATCCGGGAGGATCAGGTAGGCAAAACGGGTGATCTGCATGACGGTTTCGTTTTTGCTCAATACCCCCAACTGCAATAGGCTACTGCTAAAGTGCCCCGCTAAATAAAGCGCAAAAGTCAGTAAAGCCGCCAGGATCGCGCTGGTAAAGCTACCAAAAAATAAGGCCGCCGCAATAATAATCCACAGTTCTAGATAAGAAAAACCAATGGCTAACAGTATATTGCCCCAGGGTAAGGGAACCTCGCGGTATACGCCGATAAAATACACAACCGCAAAAGAGGCGGTCATGGCGGTCATTAGTACCGCCAATACGGCCGCCAGACCAAAATGTTTACCCACCAAAAACTCTACCCGATTTACGGGTTTCGCAATTAGGGTAAAGATCGTACGTTTCTCGATTTCTTTGCTGACCAAACTGGTGCCCACAAAAACGGCGATCACCAAGCTCATCAGATGGATCAGGGCTAACCCTAGATCCGAAACCAATTTATTGCCTTCCCCCGCCGCTAGGTAGGGCAAAAGACTGATCCCCGCCACTAAAAGCAGGACAAAAAAGGCAATCAAAAACAGTACCCGGTCGCGGATCGTTTCGCGAAACGCATTTTGGGCAATGGCAAGGACACGACTAGATTGCATCAGCGCTTCACCATACGACGGGCCAAGACCAAGGCTAATAACGTTACCGGCGTAAGGATCACTAGCCACAGCCCTGGCTTAGTGTAGGTCGTGATCCCAAGGGGCAATACATACTTCACCAGGGCCGAAAGCCCCGTAGAAAGGAGCAACATCGCCCCCACCGCTTGTAGATTGGTCATGATCTAAGCCCAGACTGGATTTATTATGCCCACTTAAGCCAGCCGTTTTAGCCACGGCAATAGATGTTGATGCACCAATTCGGGTCGTTCATCGTGGGGGCAGTGGCCCGTTTGGGCTAAAGAGATAAACGTCAGATCCGTATGTAGCCGAGCAAATTTTTGGCCCCGATTGATGGGGGTCCAGGGGTCTATTTCGCCCCAAAGTACCAAAACGGGGTTTTTAACCAAGGGCAAAAGTTCCTCCGGCGGG
>JANNOF010000288.1:0-7147 GCA_031398925.1 Gloeobacteraceae cyanobacterium SOY_34_metabat_371
CATAGACCAGCACATAGGGTAGGGCTAGTTGATCAAGTAAATACAGGCCACTGGTTTTTTGATAATAATCTTCGACACTGGGAAAACCGTAATAATCGATCACCATTTCCTGGTCAAAACCGCTAATGGAGTTGATGCGATGTACCGCTCCGGGTTTCACTTGGGCTGGGTAACGCTCAGCCCGTTTTTGGGCTTCGACTTTAAGTTCTTTGACCAAAACTTCTTCGATAATTCTACCGGGCAACGTAGTGCGTAAATAGGCCAAGGAGATATTGGATTCTAAATTGGGGGCCAACACTGCACCACAACGGATCAGGGGGTTATTTAGTTCTTTGGCCCGTTTGATCCCCCACAGTGCTAGCTGTCCCCCTAGGGAGAAGCCCACGAGGGCAACCTGATCCGGGCAACCCAATGTAACCAAGTGTTGGGCAATCAACAGTTGATCTTCCCCTTCACGCCACCCGTCAGCGGAGGGTACGGGGGATAATTCTGCGCTTTTGCCATGACCGCGCCAGTCATAGATAGCTACCGCCCACCCTTGGTGATAGGCTTTGCGGGCTAAAGCATGGGCGTACCAAGCGGTTTGAACGGTTCCGGTGATCCCGTAATTGATGATCATCGTGCCCTTAGCGGCGGCGGGACAGCTCCAGATCCCCCAGAGGGGTACCCCATCGGCCCCGGTGAACACCTGTTCCTGCCAGGGAATAGGCGTACGGTCTAGCCAAAAAGTCTGCTCGCCCCACCAACTCCAGCTCAAACCAAAGGCATAAGAAGCAAGGACCGTCTGGATCAGGCCATTGCTGAAGTACCACGGGGGGCTATAGGTGTGCATAAATCCCATCTAACCATAGGAATCTCCAGCAGTCCCCACCCTCTGATATTCTAAAAAGATGAATGCGCTTTCTTTTCCTACTTGGATCATTCATATCTCTAGCATCGTGGAATGGATTTTAGCCATTGTATTGATCTGGCGCTATGGAGAAGTAACGGGCAATCAGGGCTGGAAAAATCTCGCTTGGGGGATGCTTCCACCGCTTTTGGGAGCAATGGCAGTGGTGAGCTGGCATTATTTTGATAACACTCCCGATCTGGCATGGCTAGGGAATATCCAAGCCGCTATGACTCTTTTAGGAAATATCACTTTGATGATGGCGGGTTATACCTTATATCGTGAGGCCAAACAATCATGAAGGTTCTCGTTACAGGGGGAGCGGGGTATATCGGCTCCCATGCCGTACGGGTACTCCAGCGCTCTGGTTATCGCCCGATAATCTTTGATAATCTGGTCTATGGACATCGTGAATTTGTCCCAGCCGAGGACTTGATCGAAGGGGATCTAGCAGACGGCGAATCTTTAGCTAAGGTTTTTGCCAGCCACAAATTTGCTGGGGTGATCCACTTTGCGGCCTATACCTATGTGGGGGAATCCGTTGAACAGCCGCTTAAGTACTACCGCAATAACGTCAGCGCTACCCTCAATCTCCTAGAGGCCATGACAACGGCCGGGGTAGACAAGATCATTTTTTCTTCTACCTGTGCCACCTATGGCGAACCCCAAAAACTACCCATCCCCGAAGATCATCCTCAAAACCCGATCAATCCCTATGGGCGCAGCAAATTAATGGTGGAGACGGTCCTCAAAGACCTGGCCCATGCCACGGGGCTAAAATATATGGCCCTACGCTATTTCAACGCCGCCGGAGCAGACCCAGAAGGCGGGATCGGCGAGGATCATAATCCCGAAACCCACCTGATCCCCTTGGTTTTGGATGTAGCCCTAGGCCGCCGAGAACACATAGCGGTCTTTGGAAGCGATTACCCTACCCCCGATGGCACTGGGGTCCGCGATTATATTCATGTCACCGATTTAGCCAAAGTCCACGTATTGGGTTTGGAATATTTACTTAAGGGCGGCACCAGCCAATGTCTTAATCTGGGCAATGGTCAGGGCTTTTCGGTCCAAGAGGTGATCACGATGGCCGAAAAAGTAACGGGTCGCCCGATCAAAGTCAAAGCCAGCCCCCGCCGCCCCGGTGATCCGGCGGTTTTGGTGGGCAGTAGTACCCGCATTCAAGAACTGTTGCAGTGGACTCCTGAGTATTCGGAGCTAGAAACGATCTTGACCACCGCTTGGGCCTGGCACCAAGAGCGGTTTAGCGGTGGCTAAGCTCCAGCACCTAGAGCAGATCCTAGCCCAACTGAAGCAGGGTCAGACCTGGCAGCGGCCCCGTTATTTTCGGGATATTGTCGGCTGCTGGCGCACCTTAGTCGGCCCGCAGATCCATCAAAATGCCCAGCCCCACAAGCTCCAGGATGGCTTACTGTGGGTGGCTACGTCTAGTCATGTGTGGGCGCAACAATTGTTATTTCAACGCGAAGTGATCAAGGAAAAATTGCTGGCCCAGATCCCTGGTTTGGAACTTAGAGAAATTCGCTTTACCACCAAAAACTGGGGGGAACAAACGGCCCCAACGCCTAATAGTAGGCAGTCTAGTGCCCTTTCAGACCGGCCTTTTTCCTTTGCCCCTACGGAAGATCCGGCAGAACGCCTGGATCAGATCCGGCAGGTTGCCCAATGGCGTTTAGCCCAGTGGTCTCCCTGCCCCCGGTGTCAGCTCCCTGCCCACCAGGCCAGTTTAGACCGTTGGCAATATTGTAGTGACTGTCGGCGCAAGCATTTGGCCCAGCACAATCAGCCCCACTAGGGGCGCGGCAGGATCTCGACTCTAATATTCGTCGTCTGACTGGGGCTAGGTTCAGCGCTGACGATACCAACATAGGGTTGCCAAGTATCGTTACTGCGCCATTTTTGACTGATCGCATTAGCCATTTTGGTCATTTGAACGCGCAGCAGGTCACCGGCTTCAGCTTCATTGAGTTGGGCATCCTCGGTTTGCTCTAAATTTTCTTCGCTGAGCACTTGGATCTGAAGGACATTTTCTTTAAAACGCCACAGTTCTACCCGCGACCGTGAGCCGATCTTGGTATTGCTGGTTCCGGTTTCGGGGCGTACCAGCAAGTCAGCGCGGGCGATCACCAGGGCTTTGACCCCTAGGTAGCGAAAAAGCTCACTGACTAGGGCCGGATTTTGTCGATCCCGGTCTAGGATCTCCGCCAAGGGGCGATTGAGTTTTTGGGCGATGGGGCTTACTTCTTCGCGCGATAATGCCACCAACGGCTTAGCTTCAGGAAAGCCCTTAAGACGCACCAGTTCTTGGGCCAATTGCTGGGCTAAATAATCCGTTTTTGCCAAAGAACCGATGCCCAAAAGCCCCACTTTCGTTTGATCTTGGTAGGCTACCGGGATCTGGAGGGTGGCATCTAGGGCTGTGGTCAACTGATCATAAAGCCAGACCTTATCTTTTTTAGAGACATAGCCCGGATGTTCAACCACAACTTCCCACTGTGCCGCGCGTAGGCCCTCTAGGGTATAGGTTCCGCTTTTGTCGGTTTGCGTCGTCAACGACCCAAGGGTTACTTTGGCCCCCACCAGGGGTTGCCGATTGAGGTTAAAGACCTGACCCACCAAGCGGGCCGTGCCTCCCTGGGGCGAGACGATGGGTAGCGCAGATACGGGGGCATCCAAGAGGAGGAGAATTCCTAGGATCCAGAATTTGGCTGGTAGCTTCTGCATTACGACCTTCCCTTCCGCCTCAGTATCGTACAAATCCCATGGTTCACGCCCTAAAGCGGATAGGGTACTGACCCGCCCGATGGGGCCAGATCTTGACACACTTCAGGATGGATCAAAGCGGCCAATAATTCTAAAGATTCTAGGATTCGAGGACCGGGTCGATTGAAGTAGCTGTTGCCGTCAGCAACACTAACCCGTCCCTTTTGAACCGCTGTCAACGTAGACCACAGGGGCTGGGTCGCTAAAATTGCTACTTCTTGGAGGGTACGGGCTATGGAAAAACCACAGGGCAGGATCACCATAACGTGGGGATCAAACTGAGCGATCTGCTCCCAGGTAAGCCGCACCGAAGGAGTACCCGCTTCCCCCCAGGGAATGCCCCCCGCTAAGGCAATCAGTTCCGGCATCCAATGCCCACTGACATAGGGCGGATCTAACCACTCGAGGGCAAAAACCCTAGGTCGGGGGCGACCTGCTACCCGTTCTTGGACATTTTGAATCCGGGTACGGGCTTGGCTAAGCCAGTGGTGCGCGGCTTCTGCTCGCCCTGTAACGTGACCGAGGAGGATCATGCTCTGGAGGATCTCTTCTAAATTGATGGGGCCAACTGAAACCACCTGGGGCGTGGGATGAAGTTCTTGGGCGACCCGCTGCACTAGGGTTTCGGAGACGGCACACACATCACATAGCTTTTGGGTAAAGATACAGTCGGGTTGCAATTGGGCTAGAAGCGACCGATTCAAGCCATAGAGGCTGGGTTCCGCCTGGATCTGAGCTAAAACCTCAGTCTCTATGGCAAAACTAGTCAGATCATGGGCCAAGGTAGTCGTGGTAACCACAGCCCGGTCCAAAATTTCTGGTGGATAGTCACATTCATGGGTAATCCCAACGATGTCAGCACCTAGCCCAAGGGCACACAGCCCTTCGGTCAGACTGGGTAAGAGGGAAATATACCGACTCATGCCATCGCTGCTAAGCTGCCTAACAAGCCTTGGAATAATTGCAATAAGAAGATCGCAACGATGGGTGAAAAGTCAATTCCCGCCAAGGGTGGAATAAACTTACGAAAAAGGTCCAAATAGGGATCTGTCAACTGGCTAAGGGTTGCCCAGGGTTGGTTGAACCAATCAATATTGGGAAACCAGGTCAAAAGGACACGCACAATGAGAACGATGAAATAAAGATTCAAAAAATTGTACAAAGCTTCGAAGATCAGTTGCATCGCGGACCCAATCCTTCGCGTGGTTCTATTACCAGAGTAATCCAAAAAAACTAGGCTGGGCCTTCTGGGGTCTTCACTTCTTCTAAAGAAAGCAAGCGGTCACGGGTGGCTTCAATGGCTTCGTTGAGTTGGGCGATCTTTTCGTCTAGGGTACGTCGTGCATCACCGATGACCTGTTCGGTGTCGATTTGCATTTGGGTCATATTTTCCGAGGACTGCTCTGTGTGCGGTTGTTTTGGAGTACTAAAGCGATTGGCGATTAAAGCACCCACTAGCCCGCCAAAGACGCTGCCGACTAAAACACCGATGGCCAATCCATCCCCAAAACGGTCCACCTGATTGCTCACTAGCTAGCTCCACTGCCTATTGCCTTAGGATAGCAGGAGGACTCCCTACCCCGTTCATGCCTCTACCCCTAAACACTGCCTTAAAAGCTCCTTGGCGCGTTCGTACGCCCTGGCTGCTCGACCAATCGGGTCGCGTGATCATTTTGCGTGGCGTAAATCTAGCCTACAAAAAAGCGCCCTTTTATCCTCCTGATCTAAGCTACGAAGATCTTTGGGCGCTCAAACAGTGGGGCTTTTCGGTGATCCGCTTAGCCATCTTTTGGGAAGCCATCGAACCCGAGCCTGGGCAGTACAACCTAGCCTACTTGGTTCAGATCCAACGGATCATTGATTGGGCCGCCCAATGTGGCATCTATGTCTTGGTCGATATGCACCAAGATCTTTTTAGTGTGGCCTTTGGTGGGGTGGGTGCCCCCCGTTGGGCGGTGCGGGACCGGGGATTAACATTTCGCCCGACGACGCAGCATTGGGCCTTGAATTATTATTCTGGGGCCGTCAGTGCCGCCTTTGAGGAATTTTGGCAAGACCCGCAACTCCAGCGGTCTTTTGCGGAAACTTGGCGGGTTGTGATCCGCAGTGTCGGTCAAAGCTCCAATGTCCTAGGGTTTGATCTGTTCAATGAACCTTGGTCCGGGCCGAGTCCCTTGCCGGCGAGTTTTGAACGCCGGGTTTTGACCGGGTTTTATCTGCGTTTGATGACGGAGTTACTCCCCGATAACCCAGACCGTCTGTTTACCGTGGGATCGGCATTTTTAGTCGGTGCGGGGGCACCAGGGGGCCTTGGTCCGCTACCGGGAATTCCTAATGTGGGCTATGCCTTTCATGCCTATGCCCTGACCCAGCGGGTCATGATCCAAGCCCGTGACCGGGTGATCAGTAATGGGTGGACGAGTCTTTTGGGGGAATTTGGCGCCAGCGATGATCTAAAA
Organism: Gloeobacteraceae cyanobacterium SOY_34_metabat_371; assembly: GCA_031398925.1. Taxonomy (GTDB): domain Bacteria; phylum Cyanobacteriota; class Cyanobacteriia; order Gloeobacterales; family Anthocerotibacteraceae; genus JANNOF01. The sequence goes on from JANNOF010000288.1 coordinate 6,133, forward strand.
GCCCTAGAAACCATCACCGCCCAGGCGGACTGTTTTAATCTGGGGTGGTGCTATTGGACCTATTGTTCTGGCCCTAAACCAACGATTTTGGATGAGCCTACGGGGGAGCCAGAGCAGCTTTTACTCCAAGCCGATGGTACCCCTCGCCCTAAGATCCAGTATTTAGCGCGGATCTATGCCTTAGCCCTGGCGGGTACCCCGCAAAAAATGCACTATGAACCGCGTACGGGACGCTTTTATTTGTTTTGGCACCCTGATCCAGCCTTAGACGTGCCTACGCATATTGTGATCCCCTCCTATGTCAAGGAGCGCTTTTATGGCAAGGGCCTTAGGTGGCAAGGGTCAGAGGGTTTAACCGTCCTCTATGAGCCTGAATGGGATCATCTGCTGGTTTATTGCCATACCCTGGGCACCGCCCATCTAGAACTAAGTCCCCGTTAGGAGTCGCCATGAGCTTTGAAGCCGTTAAGTTATTGATCTTAGGCGCCTGGCTATTGGGAATGGTGTTGTTAGTTTTTTATTATCTGGAGTGGAAGAAGCGATCTTAGGTTAAATTTTGAGTTCTATATTCTTAACCCAGATCTGGGGTTGATTTATCCCCTTGTTTCTCCCCTTGAAGAATTACCTGGGCCAGGATCAGGTCTAGGGGTGTGGTGATCTTAAGATTGGTTTCTTCACCGAGGACCACTGCCACAGGTAGCCCTAAGCGTTCAAAAAGTGCGGCATCATCGGTTACGCTCCATTGCTCAGCCAAGGCTTTTTGATGGGCGTGTTGGAGTTGGGTCACCCCAAAGCCCTGGGGCGTTTGGGCGGCCCATAACTTTTCACGGGGTGGCGTGTAGTCGATTAATTGCGTGTCAGGATTAATGGCCTTAATCGTATCTTTGACAGGGAGGGCGGCAATGACCCCCGGATGCTCAAAGAGGGCTTCTGCACAGCGGTCGATCAACGCTGGGGTAACCAGGCAGCGGGCCGCATCATGAATAAGCACTTGGGTGGCCTCTTGGGGAAGCGC
>JANNOF010000295.1:0-2288 GCA_031398925.1 Gloeobacteraceae cyanobacterium SOY_34_metabat_371
CCCTGGTCAAGAAACTATCAGCTATGTCTTAGGCAGATTTACCCCCTCCGAACAAAAGACCTTGCCCCTTGTGCTAGATGCGGCCCTTGATGCCATCGAACTGACCCTTAAGCAAGGGATCACCGCAGCTATGGATACCTATAACGGTTGGTCGCCCCCATGAGTCATTTTTCAGGATCAGAACTTTTAACCGTCCTCCAAGGCACTTGGTCAGGAATCGGTGTACCCCCCGATGTTACCGGGATCAGTACGGATAGCCGTTCGGTGCAACCGGGGGATCTGTTTGTACCCCTGGTGGGTGAACACTTTGATGGACATGATTTTTTGCCCTTAGCCCTTCAAAAGGGCGCGGGTGCCCTACTTTCTGACCGGGAAGTCCCGTGGCCCCATATCCGCGTTAGGGATACCCTATGGGCTTACCAAGCCTTGGCGCACCATTGGCGTCAGCGATTTAATCTTCCCGTAATTGCAGTTACCGGATCAGCAGGTAAAACTTCGACCAAAGAACTGTTGGCCCTAGTCCTCGGAGCCGGGGTCTTAAAATCTCAAGGCAATGAAAATAACGATATTGGTACCGCAGGAACCCTACTGCGTTTGGACGCAAATCATCAAGCAGTAGTACTAGAAATGGCAATGCGTGGACCAGGCGAGATCCGGCGTTTGGCACTCATGGCCCGTCCTACCCTAGCTGTGATCACCAACATCGGTAGCGCCCACATAGGCCGCCTCGGTTCCCTAGAAGCCATTGCCGCGGCCAAATGTGAGTTATTGAGCGGATTGGACCCCCAGGGCGTGGCCGTACTGAATGGCGAAGATGAACTACTCCTCAAGACCGCGCAGCAGGTTTGGTCGGGGCGCGTGGTGCCCTATGGGTTTAACCAAGGTGCCCAATTTAGGGGCGACCATCTGATTTGGAAGGGGCAAAAATTTAACCTGCCGCTCCCTGGCAGACATCAAGCACTTAATTTTTTGGCGGCCCTCACCGTCGCTGATCTTTTGGGCCAGGATCTGACGGGTTTGACAAACCTGCCTCCCTTAATACTCCCCGGTGGACGCACACGCCTAGTGCAAGCCAACGGAATTACCCTTATTGATGACACCTATAATGCTGCTCCAGAAGCAGTTCTAGCGGCTCTAGCGCTACTGGCAACCCTGCCGGGGAGACGAATCGCAGTCCTTGGCCCTATGGCGGAACTGGGGGATTTTTCGGAAGCCTGCCATCGTCAAGTGGGCGAACGGATCCAGGATTTAGGGCTAGATGCCCTTTTTATCCTAGGGGATTCCCCGGATCTTCAGATCCTGCGTGCTGCCGCTGGGCCCGTTGCCCATGCAACTTGTCTAACCGTCGAAGCTTTAGCGCAGGGGTTACTGGCCTACCTGCAACCAGGGGATCAGGTTTTATTCAAAGCCTCCCGTTCGGTAGGACTAGAACGGATCTTTTCGTTACTCCCCTTTCTAAACGCAGCGTCTTCCTGCTAATATAAAAAACTGCACCTGGGTCGGTGCCCGAGTGGTTAATGGGGGCGGACTGTAAATCCGCTGGCTTACGTCTACGCTGGTTCAAATCCAGCCCGGCCCACACTACTGTTTCAAGCTTTAACCCTGCCTCTGGTGGGGTTTTCGCCTATTTAGGGGATCTGATACCAAGTGGTATCAAGAGGGACAGAATACTGTGAAGTCATTGAGATTTTTGTACTTGCTGATGTAAACCAATTTCAAGCGCACAGATCCTCCTTCATACCTGAGTCATCACAGCACTGAGTAGATCAGTCTGCTTGCTCGTAGCAGCATCAATCTGCTTTTCCAATTCATCACAAAGATTCATCAGTTGGTCTATTTTGGCGACGATACGGTGTTGTTCGGCGAGAGGGGGAATAGGAATTGGTATTTCTTTTAAACGAGCTGACTTAATCCCTGTTGCAGTCATTCCTGTTGAATTGTCTAATAATTGATTCTGAAATGATGCAGACATGATTAACCATTTTAGAAAATAAGCTATCTCGGGTTTATGCAATTGTAGACAAATTACTCTTTGAGCCAAGGCAAAAGACTCTTTAATATCAATAACGGCAACATTTCCAAGTGGTGCCTCGGTAGTAAAAAGCAGGTCTCCAACTTTTGGAAAACCCCTTGTCATCCAATTGTCATACTCAATTTCTGTTATATATTCGTATGGTTCCCGGTTGATATAGCCAAATCGAACATTTTTTGCAGTTATAAGTGGAATCCCTGAGTCTACTTTGTTAGGAGTCCTTCCTCGATAATCAATAAACCTACCCAAGTTCCCC